>REEE01000232.1 GCA_007695245.1 Candidatus Competibacteraceae bacterium
CGGTAGTACATCCACTGCGCGTCCCGGCGGTCGAGAACGAAGCCGGCCGCCCGCATCGCCGCCAGATGCCGCGAGATCTTGGGCTGGATTTCGCCCAAGGCGTAGGTCATTTCGCAGACGCAGACCTCGTCTTCCGCCACCATCAGCAGCAGGCAGCGCAAGCGCGTGGGATCGGCCAGGGCCTGGAAAAATCGGTGAGCGTGAATCATTATTCTCTATAATACGTATATTTGTATATTCATATATATCATAATTTGGAGGGATTGCAAGTTTTTCTGTTAATCGATTTATCTGGAAAGGGTTTTTATCAGGATCTCATCGCCATCACCGACACAGCGTCTCACACGGCACCCCGTCGCGATCCCCGTCCAGCCGCTTGAGGCCGCAGACGTTGAGATAAAACTTTGCCTCGTCGCAACTGGCCATCTCCCGGCAGGTGCGCTTGGCGCCGCAGCGAAATAACGCCACCGGGCGATCCGTTTGCGGACGGGCGGGAGATCGGGTCGCCGGCGAGTCCTGGCCTCGCCAGACCCAGGGCGGCACGCGCTGCCAGGCTGGCAACCCCCACAAGCCCCGACGCGCGGCTTTTGCCTGGGCTTCGAGGATGGGTAGTTGTGAATCGCGATTGTAGCGCCGATACACCCACGCCGCTCCCTCCGCCACCAGCGCCGCGTTGATATTGCGTCCGCCTACATAAACGGTACCGACCAGGCGTCCGTAGTCATCGCGATCCACCACCTCGACCCGCGCCGTGCCGTGGCGCGCCAGGGCTGTTAGCGCCCGGCGGGCCTGCGCTCCATATGGTTGATCCAACTCTGGCGCATCGATCCCCGCCAAGCGAATGCGCACCGACTCCCGCCCGGCAACCTGCAACGTCAAGGTATCGCCATCGCTGACCGCCACCACCCGGCCGATCACGGTTTCAGCCTGGACACCTGTCGAGCCAACCAGCAATAGCAGTACGCCCATTCCGGCACCCATCCACCATGCCGCACACTCCCCACCGAAACTCGCGCTCATCGAACACCCCAAGGCGATTTAAAAACCCACTCTCACCTCCAACCTTTTCCCATCGGCGGGAGAAGAAAGTGCAGGGTTACCCCTCATAAATTCAGGGAAAAGCTTCCGCCAATCTCCGGGTTGCGCTACTCTTTCCCGTCGTTCGCATCGTCACCCCCTCAATAAAATTGTTAAGGAGGAAGATCCCATGTCTTACACCGCGCGTCCACGTCGCAGCGTCCTGTACATGCCTGGTTCCAACGCCCGCGCCCTGGAAAAAGCCCGCACTCTGCCCGCCGATGGTCTGATTCTCGATTTGGAAGACGCCGTCGCTCCCGACGCCAAGGAGCTGGCCCGCAAGCAGGTGTGCGAGGCCGTGGCCGCCGGCGGCTTCGGCATGCGCGAGACCATCATCCGCGTCAATGCCCTGTCGACCCGCTGGGGCTACGAGGATATCGCCATGGCCTCGAAATCGGGCGCCGACGCCCTGCTGCTGCCCAAGGTGGAGAGCGCCGACGCCATCCGTCATATGGAAGCCATCATGCGCGCCAACGGCGCCCCGCAGTCGATGAAGATCTGGGCGATGATGGAAACCCCGCGCAGCGTTCTCGAATCGCAGCGGATCGCTGAATCGACGTCGCGCATGGAGTGCCTGGTGATGGGCACGTCCGACCTGGCCAAGGAACTGGACTGCGCGCACACCCACGAGCGCCTGCCGTTCATGGTCTCTTTGGGTCTCTGTCTGCTGGCGGCCCGCGCCGCCGGACTCACCATCCTCGACGGCGTCTACCTCGATTTGAACGACGAAGCCGGTTTCGAGTTCGCCTGCCGGCAAGGTCAGGAACTGGGTTTCGACGGCAAAACGCTCATTCACCCGAAGCAGGTCGGTCCATGCAATAAGGTGTTTACGCCCAAGCCGGAGGATGTCGCCTGGTCGCGACGGATCATCGAGGCCCATACGGCGGCGGCGGCCCGGGGCGAAGGCGTGGTCGTGGTCGAGGGTAAACTGGTTGAAAACCTCCACGTCGAGAGCGCCCACCGGGTGGTCGACATGGCGGAAGCCATCACCAAAATGGAAGCGAGCCACTGAGGATTTTTTAATTTTTTCCAGTTGAAAAACCACCCTCACCCCTGCCCCTCTCCCGCGTGGGAGAGGGTTTTTTGTACGGTCGGTCACTATTTATCTCTCCGAACATGCGCGCCACTCTCTTCCGCCTCCTGATCCCCTTGCTGGCCGCCCTAACGCTGGCCGCCTGTGAAAAACCCGATCCCACCGTGCGTTTCACCGGCTCCACCATGGGTACCACTTACGATCTCAAGCTGGTGCCCGCGCCCGGACAGACCATTCCCAGCGACTTTCAGGCGCAAATCGACCGCCTGTTGACCCGGATCAACCAACAGATGTCAACTTACGATCCGGATTCGGAACTGTCGCGTTTCAACCGGAACCCCAGCACCGACTGGGTGGCGGTCTCTCCCGAACTCCTGGAAGTGGTGACCGAAGCGCTCCGCGTCAGCGAGTTGAGCGGCGGTGCCTTCGACGTCACCGTGGGACCGCTGGTCAATTTATGGGGGTTCGGGCCGAAACCACGTCGTGAAGAACCTCCCGCCGACCGCGCCATCGCCCAGGCGCGCGAACGGGTCGGCTACTGGCGACTGCACGCGCGGGCGGAACCGCCGGCGCTGAAAAAGGATCGCGCCGATCTTTACGTCGATCTTTCGGCCATCGCCAAAGGCTACGGCGTGGATCAACTCACCGCGTTGGTGGAAACGACCGGCATCCAGGATTACCTGGTCTCGATCGCCGGCGATCTGCGCGTCCGGGGTCAAAACGGCCAAGGCCAGCCCTGGACGATCGCCATCGAAAAACCGGTGCCCGGCCAGCGCGCGGTCGAACGGCTGATTCGGCCCGGCGACCGCAGCGTTTCCACCTCCGGCGACTACCGCAACTTCTTCGAATGGGAAGGCCGGCGCTATTCGCACATCATCGACCCACGCACCGGCCGACCCGTCCCGCAAACCCTGGCTTCGGTAACGGTGCTCGGCGACCGCTCCATGGAAGCCGACGCCATCGCCACCGCGCTGATGGCCGCCGGCGCGGAACCGGGTTTTCGTCTGGCCAACGAACATCGCTTGGCGGCGTATTTCCTCCTGGTCGGCCCGGACGGTTTTCAGGAACGCTACACGCCCGATTTCGCGCCCTATCTGAAAAATTAAAACTCCTCTATGCCCGTTCCGGCCCTGACCCTGCGCGGTCTTCGCAAAACCTACGCCAACGGCCTGGAAGCGCTGCGCGGCATCGATCTGGAGGTGGCGGAGGGGGAGTTTTTCGCCCTGCTCGGCCCCAACGGCGCCGGCAAATCCACCACCATCGGGATCATCTGCTCGCTGGTACGCAAAACCGGCGGCACGGTCCAGGTGTTCGAACATGATCTGGATACCGCCTTATCCATCGCCAAAAGTTGCATCGGGCTGGTGCCGCAGGAATTCAACTTTAACCAGTTCGAGCCGGTGGTCGAAATCGTGGTCAATCAGGCGGGCTATTACGGAATTCCTCGGGAACTGGCCTACCAGCGCGCCGAAACCTATTTGCGGCAACTCGGCCTGTGGGAGAAGCGGCGGGAGATGGCGCGGGAGTTATCCGGCGGCATGAAGCGGCGGCTGATGATCGCTCGCGCCCTGGTCCACGAGCCCCGGCTGCTGATTCTCGACGAACCCACCGCCGGGGTGGACATCGAAATTCGGCGCTCGATGTGGGATTTTCTGCGCCGGATCAACGCCCAGGGCATCACCATCATCCTCACCACCCATTACCTGGAAGAAGCCGAAACCCTGTGCCGGCATATCGCCATCATCGACCGGGGCACGATCATCGAAAACACCCGGATGCAGACCTTGCTCAATCGCCTGAATCTGGAAACTTTCGTGCTCGACCTGCAACAACCTTTGCGCGAAGCGCCCGCCATCAGCGGCTATGTTCTGCGGCGGCTGGATGACTTCACTTTGGAAGTGGACGTCGCCAAAGCAGCGGGACTCACCGCCTTGTTCCAGAACCTGGCGGCGCGGGGCATCGAAGTCACCAGCCTGCGCAACAAGGCCAACCGGCTGGAAGAACTGTTCCTGAGTCTGGTCGACAGACAGGAGCATCCTGCGGAGTAGGGGCGGTTCGCGAACCGCCCCTACGCGACCTGTGACACACGGAGTAACGGGTGGACTATCGTTGCATCCACCCCGAGCGTTCTCCGGTGGCGGGTGGGTCACCGTTCGTCGGATTAAAGAACTGGAGCGCGGCTCCCACGGCGATGGCGGCCAGCACGGCGATGACGATGAGTCGCATGATTTTGAACATGGCGTTTGGCGGACCTCGATGAAGGGTCTCGTGAAGCCGCTGAGCGGTTGCCGAGGATCAAGACCGGATGCCGGTCCCTCGGTGCAACAACCACAGGCTGACGCCAAACAGGACGGCGATGAAGAGTAGGATGATGGCGAAGGCCATGTAGATATTGACATCCGATACGCCCAGAATACCAAAGCGGAAGGCGTTGATCATGTACAGGATCGGATTGAGCAGCGATACGTCTTGCCAGAACGGCGGCAGCATCTTGACCGAGTAGAAAATGCCGCCGAGATAGATCAGGGGCGTGAGGACAAAGGTTGGAATGATCGAGATATCGTCAAAACTTTTGGCGAAAATGCCGTTGATCAATCCGCCGAGCGCGAATAGCATCGAAGTCAGGATCATCACCGCCAGGATGATGAAGGGATGCTCCCAGTGCAGGTCGGTGAAGAACAGCGACACCACGGTCACCACGCTCCCCACCGCCAGCCCCCGCGCCACGCCGCCGCCGACGAAGCCGAGCACGATGATGGTGTTAGGCAGGGGTGAAACCAGCATTTCCTCGATGTGACGCTGGAATTTGGCGCTGAAGAACGAAGACACCACGTTGGAATAGGCATTCGTGATCACCGCCAGCATGATCAATCCGGGCGCGATGAACTGCGTGTAGGACAGCCCGTCCACCGGTCCCAACTGGCTGCCGATCAGCTTGCCGAAGATGATGAAGTACAGCGCCATGGTCACCGCCGGCGGCAACAGGGTCTGAATCCAGATCCGCAAAAAACGCAGAGTTTCCTTGATCAGGATCGTTTGCAGGGCGATGAGGTGGGCGCGGAGAGTGGTGGAATAGGGTGGAGGACGAAGCACGGCGGCACGCTCGAGGTGGTTTAGATAAAGAAGCCATTGTATTTTTTTTCGGCTATGCTTAAACACATTAAACTGCAACCACACGCCTTGACCTTCCCGGTATCAGACCCGCTTAACGCGGCGATGGAGGCTTTATTATGAAAAAAGTAGAGCGTCAGACAGAACCCGCCCAGCAACCCGGCGACCTCGGCGTAGCTATTACGCCCTCCCCCGAGATCCCTCCAACCCCCGAAATCCCTCCAACCGATCAACCTGAACCTACGCCGGAGCCAGCCGGATATCCGCAAGCGGAGGCCGGCAAGCTGCCGATGAGCGGCATTCGCATCATCGACCTGGGTACCTTTTTGGCCGGCCCCTATGCGGGATCGGTCCTGAGTGAATTCGGCGCCGAAGTGTTCAAGGTGGAACATCCCATCGCCGGCGACCCGATGCGCCGCTTCGGGACGGCGACCAAGCGCCACGACGCCACCCTGGCCTGGCTCAGCGAGGCCCGCAACCGGAAGTCGGTGACCATCGATCTGCGCCAGAAGGAAGGCGTACAACTGTTCCTCAAACTGATCGCCAAATCCGATGTCCTGATCGAGAACTTCCGACCGGGGACGATGGAGGAGTGGGGCCTGAGCTGGGAGACGTTGAGCGCGGCCAATCCCGGCCTGATCTACCTGCGCGTGTCGGGCTACGGGCAAACCGGACCCTATCGCCGGCGCTCGGGGTTCGCGCATATCGCCCATGCCTTCGGCGGGTTGTCCTATCTGGCCGGTTTTCCCGGCGAAACGCCGGTCGTGCCCGGCACCGCGCCGCTGGGCGACTATCTGTCGAGTCTGTATGGGGCGATCGGCATCCTGCTGGCCCTGCGTCACCGGGAAAAGACCGGGCGCGGCCAAATCATCGACATCGGCATTTATGAAGCCGTGTTCCGCCATCTGGATGAAATCGCCGCCTCTTACGGCTTGTTCGGCAAGGTTCGGGAACGGGAGGGCGCCGGCAGTTTCGTCGCGGTGCCGCACGGGCATTTCCGCACCCAGGACGACAAATGGATCGCCATCGCCTGCACCACCGACAAGATGTTCGAACGGCTGGCCGAAACGATGGAACAGCCGGAACTCGCCTCGTCCACGCTGTACGGCGAGCAGCGCAAGCGGCTGGCGGCGCGCGATGAGGTCAACCGGATCGTCATCGAGTGGGTCGGTTCGCTCGACCGCGCTGACGTACTGACCCGCTGCCTGGACAAGGAGGTCCCGATCGGCAAGGTCAACAGTATCGCCGATATTTTCGAAGACGAGCATTTTCGGGCGCGTGGCATTCTGGCCAAGCTGGAAGAGCCGGGCCTGGGTGAGGTGGTGGTGCCCGGCGTGGTGCCTCGGCTGTCGCTGACGCCCGGCCAGATTCACAATCTCGGGCCACCGATGGGCAACGCGACCTACGAAGTCATGCGCGAGCTGCTCGGGTTCTCGGCCGACGAGATCAAGCAACTGCGCCAGCACAAAATCATCTAGCGAGCGACGGGACAGCCCCCATGACGACCACAACTCCTCAGACCGTACTACCGCTCGCCGGGATCCGGGTCATCGACGTGGCCACGGTAATCGCGGCGCCCTATTGCGCGACCATTCTCGGCGAATTCGGCGCCGAGGTGCTCAAGGTGGAGCATCCCATCGGCGGTGATGTGTGCCGCAAGTTCGGCACGCCGACCCATCGCGGCGACACGCTGGCCTGGCTCGGCGAAGCCCGCAACAAGAAGTCGGTGACCATCGACCTGCACCGGCCCGACGGGGTCGCGTTGTTCAAACAACTGATCGAAAAATCGGACGTGCTCTGCGAAAACTTCCGGCCCGGAACCCTCGAAAAATGGGGCTTGGGCTGGGACGTGCTGCGCGCGATTAACCCCGGCCTGATCATGCTGCGGGTGACCGGCTACGGCCAGACCGGTCCGTATAAGGATCGACCCGGCTTCGCCCGCATCGCGCACGCCGTCGGCGGCATCGCCTACCTGTCCGGAATGCCCCGGGGCACTCCGGTCACGCCGGGATCGACCACGCTGGGCGACTATCTGACCGGCCTGTACGGTTGCATCGGGGTGTTGATGGCCTTGCGCTATCGCGAGCAGACCGGCCTGGGCCAATGTGTCGATGCCGCCCTGTACGAGTCGGTGTTCCGCTGCACCGACGAACTCGCCGCGGCGTTCAGCATGTTCGGAATCGTTCGGGAACGGCACGGTCCGACGCATAATGATTTTGCCTGTCCCTACGGCCATTTTCCGACCAAGGACAACAAATGGGTCGCCATCGCCTGCGCGACGGACAAGTTGTTCGAACGGCTTGCGAACGCCATGAACCGGCCGGAACTCGCTTCGTCCAGCCTCTACGGCGAGCAAAAAGTCCGGCTGGAAAACCGGCACGACGTCAATGAAATCGTCCGGGACTGGTGCGGCTCCCTGAATCGCGAGGAGGTGTTGGCGCGGTGTTTCGCGACCGGCGCGCCGGCCGGACCCTTGAACAATATCGCGGACATTTTCGGCGACCGGCAATTTCACGCGCGCCGGAATCTGGTGGCCATCGACGACCCGGATCTGGGTGAAACGATCATCGTGCCGTCGGTGCTGCCGCGTTTGTCGGAGACGCCCGGAACCATTCGGCATCTGGGGCCGAAGTTCGGCGAACATACGGAAGAAGTGCTCCGGGATCTGTTGGGCGTGGACGAATCGCAACTGACTGAATTGCGCAAGAAGCGAGTGATATGAGTTTCTTCGCGCAAGGCTATTGTACCGGCCAAAAACTCTGAAATCCCGTAGGTTGGGCTGAGCTTGCGAAGCCCAACCCTACGAGTCCTCGAATTGGGAGGCGCCATGCTGGAAACCGCTGTTGCCGATGCGAATGCCGCGATCCCTCCGATCGACCGAACGGAAAGAGAGGGTAAGATGCCTTCGTTAAATCATAGCTATGTCTGCCTTCAGCTCATCAAGCAGTTAATAGCCAACGAAGATATCGAACCCTTACCCGAGTTGACCCTGGACATTGGCAATGGGGTCACTCCCGACATTTCCGTGTTTCCAAAAACCAAGATCAAACCTCACTCATTTCGTGATATTCCACGTTTCCAGGAAAGACCCATTTTGGCCATAGAGATTGTATCTTCCAGTCAGACGATTCAAGAAATGCTACAAAAAGCCAATCAATTAATTTCTGCGGGGGTTAAAGTCGTGTGGACCGTTGAACCTTATAGTAAAACGGTTTTCGTGACCACGACGGAAGGTGAAACCCTGTTTCACGAACAAGTCATTGAAAGCGCGGGAGTCGGAGTTGATTTTGCAAAAATATTTCCCCAGACCAGGAATTAACTATCTCGAAAAGCGGGAAGCAACGTACTGGATGAATGGAAAATCACGGAGGTCATGAACGATGAGCGACATCAACTTACAGGATTGGGTGGGCAAACGGGAGGAAGTCCAGGATTGCGTTTATCCGACGCCCGCCAGGGCGCTGGCTCTGACCCTGAACGACCGGGAATTTACGGCCGCGGAAGGCCAACCCCTGCCCGAACTCTGGCACTGGTTGTATTTTTTACCGATGGTCGCCCGCGCGGAAATCGGCCTCGACGGGCATCCGCAACGGGGCGGTTTTTTACCGCCCATCGCCCTGGAGCGGCGGATGTGGGCGAGCGGGCAATTGACCTTCCATCAGGACTTGCGGATCGGCGATGCGATCAGCAAGACGTCCGAAATCCGTAAGATCTCGGAAAAGGAAGGTAAAACGGGCCGCATGGTGTTCGTCACGGTCGGACATACGATCCGTTCCCCGCGAGGCGTCGCCATCGAGGAAACGCAGGACATCGTGTATCTGCCGATGCCGCAATCCTTTGTCCCGGCGCCGCCCAACCCTTTGCCCGAGGATCTGCAATGGCGCGAGCCTTATCCGGTCGATCCGGTCCTGCTGTTTCGCTTCTCGGCGCTGACCTTCAACGCGCATAAAATCCACTACGACATCCGCTACGCCACCGAAGTGGAAAAATATCCCGGTCTCGTGGTGCATGGCCCCTTGCAGGCCATATTGCTCATGGAGTCGGCGAAGCGGCAAAATCCCGGTCATCCACCGGCCAGCTACCACTTTCGGGCGGTACGGCCGTTGTTCGATTTCGATCGAATCACGCGCTGCGGTCGCTCCCGACCGGACGGCGGTCATGATTTATACACGGCCAACACCGACGACTACATCGGCATGCAGGCCACGATATCCTGGAGAACATGATGGCGGAGAGACTCGAACGTTCGGTCTTGCTGGTCCCGGGCTCCAACTGGGAAATGATTCAGAAGACGGCGGCATCCAAGGCGGATGCGGTCTGCATCGATCTGGAAGACGCGGTGGCGCCGGAAGAAAAGGAGGCAAGCCGGACCAAGGTGATCCGCGCCTTCCAGGAACTGGACTTCGGCGCCAAACTGAAGATGTTTCGCATGAATGGGCTGGACACCCATTTCGCCTATCGGGACATCATCGAAATCGTCGAGGCGGCCGGCGACCGGATCGATCTGATCGTCATTCCCAAAGTGAATTGCCCTCAGGATATCCACGTCGTGGAAACCCTGCTCGGGCAGATCGAGAGCTACAAAAAATACTCGCGTCCGATTGGTCTGGAGGCGCTGATCGAGACCGCGCTGGGATGCGTGAACATTCGGGAAATCGCGGCCTGCTCGACCCGCCTGGAAGGGTTCGTGTACGGTCCCGGCGATTTCGCGGCCTCGGTGCGGATGCCGATGGAATCCATCGGGGAGATGGACGAGCACGACGCCCTTTATCCCGGCCATCGCTGGCATCATATCATGCAGTCGATCGTGAGCGCGGCCCGGGCTTACGACAAGCGCGCCATCGACGGGCCTTTCGCGGGCATCAAGAATATCGAGGGCTTGCGGCAGGCCTGCCAAATCGGCCGGGCCATGGGCTTCGACGGGAAGTGGTGCATCCATCCGGGGCAAATCGAAACGGCCAATCAGATTTTTGTGCCCTCGGCAAAGGAAATCGCTTGGGCGCAGCTCGTGTTGGATGAGTACGAAGCGGCATTGAAGGACGGCCGGGGCGCTATTCGCGTCAAGGGAAAGATGATCGACGTGGCCTCGCTGAGGATGTGCCGCACGATGGTCGAACGCGCCCGATTGGCGGGTTTGTTGAACTGAATAGTTTTCCGGATACCGGATAAGGCGACGATTGCCATGGTGAAGATTCTGGAAGGATTGAGAATAGTCGAAGGCACGGCCTTCGTGGCGGCACCCCTGGCGGGCATGACCCTGGCGCAAATGGGCGCGGAGGTGATTCGCTTCGATCGTATCCGGGGCGGACTCGATTATCACCGGTGGCCGGTGACTCACGATAACAAAAGCCTGTTCTGGGCCGGTTTGAACAAGGGCAAGCGCTCGCTCGCCGTGGATGTGAATACGCCGGAAGGACAGGAGATCGTCACGCGCCTGATTTGCGCGCCCGGACCCAACAACGGGATTTTCCTGACCAATCTCCGGGTCCGGGGCTGGATGGATTACGAGCATTTGAAGCAGCACCGGGAAGATCTGATCATGCTGACCGTGCTCGGCAATCGCGACGGGGGGCCGGCGGTCGATTACACGATCAATCCCGGCGCGGGCTTTCCCTTTGCCACCGGGCCGGAGGATTCCACCGAGCCGGTCTGTCATGTCCTGCCGGCCTGGGATTGCATCACCGGACAGATGGCCGCCCTGGGCTTGCTGGCGGCGGAACGGCATCGGCGGTTGACCGGCCAAGGACAGTCGGTGGAGATCGCGCTCAAGGATGTGGCGCTCGCCATGCTGGGCAATCTGGGGATCATCGGCGAAGTGACGGTCAACGATTTCGATCGCCCCAAGTATGGCAACGCGCTGTATGGCGCGTTCGGCAATGAATTCGCGACCGCCGATGGTCGTAAGGTCATGCTGGTGGGCTTGACCCGTCGGCAGTGGGAGGGCATCTGCAAGATAACCGGCCTGCAGGCGGAGTTGGATGCGCTGGGACAGCGTCTGGGGTTGAATCTGAATTTGGAAGGGGATCGTTTCAAGGCGCGTCACGAAATCACCGCGCTGCTGGAGCCGTGGTTCCGGGCCAGGAAGGTGGAGGATTTCGCGGGGGCTTTTGATAAAAGCGGCGTGACCTGGTCGGTGTTTCGCAGCTTCAAGCAGGTGGTCGCGGAAGATCCGGACTGTTCGCCCCAAAATCCGCTGTTCGCCCGAGTGGAGCAGCCGGGCATCGGGAGCTATCTGGTTCCGGGGAGTCCACTGGAATTCGGGGAGTTCGAGCGGCTTCCGCCCCGACGGGCTTCCATTTTGGGCGAACACACCGATGAGATCCTGGCGGACATCCTGGACCTGAGCGACGCCGAGATTTCCCGGTTGCACGACAAGAAAATCGTCGCGGGTCCAAGGCGTTGATGCGGTGATCATCGTTCAGTTTTCTTTAGCACTTTTCCGATTCCCGCCATGCCTTACACGACCGACGAACGCCCATCCTACCCGACGCTGACGGACGCGCTGCAAACCTACACCATTGATTACTTGAAGAAACTCGCGGTGCTGGCCAGCGACGCCAAGAACCGACCGGCCCGCAAGGCCGATCTGATCCAGTTCATCGCGCGCCACGTCAACTGCGAACCGGGCCGACTGCGCCAGGTCGAGGACGATCCCCTGCAAGGGTTCTGGCGCAAACTCGATCCGCTGCAACAGGCGGCGGTCGCCGAAGTGGCCCACGGTTCCGACGGCTACTTCAACAGCGCGCGCTTCACCGCCAAATACGGCCAATCGCCCAACTGGGGCGAGAAAAAAGCCTTCGATTACTATCCCACGCCCTCACTGCTGGGGCTGTTTTTCCACAACGGCGTCATGCCGGACGATCTTCGGCGGCGTTTCAAGTCCATCGCGCCGAAACCGGAACCCGTGCAGCTCGCCAGTCAGGATGACCTGCCCGGCGAATGGCCCTTGAAGTTTGTGGAATGGAACGAGAAAACCCGCCAGCGAGAAATCCATACGCAGAATATTCCCCTCGTCAAGCGCCTCACCGACCGGGCCGCCAGCCACGATCTCAAGGCGGTCCTGCGACTGATCGACGCCGGCAAGCTGGCGGTCAGCGACAAGACCAGCCAACCCGGCGTCGCCGCGTTGCGCGCCGTCGATGGGCTGCTGCTCGGTGGCGATTTCTACGACGACCGGGGCTATGACGAATACGAAAAAATCGGTGCGATCAAAGCCTTCGCCTGGCCGATGCTGGTCCAGGCCGGCGGGCTGGCGGCGCTGAGCGGCAAGACCCTGCAACTCACCAAAACCGGCCAGAAAGCCTTGAGCGATCCGGTGGAGAAAACGATCGCTCATCTGTGGCGGCGCTGGCTGAAAACCACCCTGTTCGACGAACTGCGGCGCATCGACTGCATTAAGGGTCAGACCGGCAAGGGCAAGCGGGGTCTCACCGCCTTGGCCGGCCGCCGCGCCGTAATCAACCAGGCTCTGAGCGATTGCCCGCCCGGAGAGTGGATCGCGGTGGACGATTTTTTCCGGCAGATGCGCGCCACCGGAACCGATTTTGAGATCACCCGCGATCCCTGGAATCTCTATATCTGCGAACCCGGTTACGGCAGTCTGGGTTATGAGGGCTTTCACGACTGGCAAATCCTCCAAGCCCGCTACGCGCTCTGCCTGCTGTTTGAATACGCCGCCACTCTGGGCCTGCTGGACGTGGCCTACATCCCGCCGCACGGCGCCCGGCCGGATTACGGCAATCTGTGGGGCATTGATGACTTGCCCTTCCTCGGCCGCTACGACGGATTGCTCTTCGTCCGCATCAATCCCCTGGGGGCTTGCTGCCTGGGCCTGGCGGCCAGTTACCAGCCAGCGGTGCCGGAAACTTCGTCGGCCCCCGTCTTACGGGTGTTGCCCAATCTGGAAATTGCCGCGATCGGCGCGCCGCTGGAGCCGGCGGACGCCATGCTCCTGGACAGCTATGCGACCAAGACCGCCGATGCGGTGTGGAAGCTGGATCAGTCCCGGCTGTTGGAAGCGCTGGAGGAGGGGCACGACATCACGGTGCTGGCCGAGCTGCTGGTCTCGCTGAGCGGTCAGCCTTTGCCGGCGACGGTGGAGCGGTTCCTGGAGGACATGGCCGCTCGCGCCCGCAGTCTGAAAGCGCTGGGGAACGCCCGGCTGATCGAATGCGCCGACAAGGCGCTGGCGACGCGGATCGCCAACGACAGCCGAACCAAGCCGTTCTGTCTGCTGGCCGGCGAGCGATCTCTGGCCGTACCGCTTGAATCCGAAGCCCGGTTTCGCGGCGCGCTGCGCAAGCTCGGTTACAGCTTGCTGAAATGAGCGATTACGTCGCGGAAAATCCGCTGATCGTACAAAGCGATCAGACCGTGCTGCTGGAAATCCACTCGCCCCGCGCCGAAGCGGCCCGGGACGCCATCGCGCCCTTTGCCGAACTGATCAAAAGTCCGGAACACATTCACACCTACCGCATCACCCCGCTCAGCATCTGGAACGCCCGGGCCGCCGGCCTGAACACCGACGCGATGATCGCCACCCTGCGCGAGTACGCCAAATACCCCATCCCGGAGGGCGTGGCGCAGGAGATCCAGGCGCTGGGTCGGCGCTATGGACTGGCGGTCATCGAACGGGACGAGATCGGGTTGCTCCTGCGGGTGGCCGACGCGCCGCTGGCGGAGTTGCTGGCTCGCGATCGACACGTCGCGCCGTTGCTGGGCGAACGAGTGAACGGGCAGGTGTTCCGCGTCCGGCTGGGGGTGCGCGGCCTGCTCAAACAGGCCCTGGTCGCCATCGGCTATCCCGCCGACGATCTGGCCGGTTACAGCGCGGGCCAGGAGTTGCCGCTGCGGTTGCGCGAGACGACGGGCGGCGGCGGACCGTTCGTCGTCCGCGACTATCAGCGGGCGGCGGCGGCGGCGTTCCATCAGGACGGTCAGGCACCGGGCGGCAGCGGGGTCATCGTGTTGCCCTGCGGCGCGGGCAAGACCATTGTCGGCATGGCGGTGATGGCGCTGGTTCAGGAAAACACCCTGATTTTGACCACCAGCCAGACCTCGATGGAGCAATGGCGGCGGGAGCTGCTGGACAAAACCGATCTCCCGCCGGACGCCATCGCCGAGTACAGCGGCCGGCATAAGGACACCGGGCCGGTGACGCTGGCGACCTATCAGATTTTGACCTGGCGGGCGAGCCGGGAGGATGAGTTCGTTCATTTCGGCCTGTTCCATGCCCGCTCTTGGGGGCTGATCATCTACGACGAGGTGCATTTGCTACCGGCGCCGGTGTTCCGCATCACGGCGGAACTGCAATCGCGCCGCCGACTGGGCCTGACCGCGACGCTGATCCGCGAGGATGGCTTGGAAAAGGATGTGTTCGCGCTGATCGGACCGAAGCGTTACGACGTGCCGTGGCGGGAGCTGGAAGGGCAGGGCTGGATCGCCGCCGCCGACTGCACCGAGATTCGCATCGCCCAAACTCCGGAGCGGGATATGGAATACGCCTTGGCGCCCCGGCGCAATCAGTTTCGGATCGCGGCGGAAAATCCCCGCAAGCGGGGGATGGTGAAAGATCTACTGAAACAGGAAGCCGGGCATCGGATTCTGGTGATCGGCGAATATATCAGCCAGTTGGAGGAGCTGGCGGCGGACACCCGATTTCCGCTGTTGACCGGCAAGACGCCGCAGTTGGAACGGGAGCGGCTGTATCAGGCGTTCCGCGAACGGACGGTGCCGGGACTGGTGCTGTCGCGGGTGGGCAATTTCGCGGTGGATTTACCGGATGCGGACGTGCTGATTCAAGTGTCCGGCAAGTATGGCTCGCGCCAGGAGGAAGCGCAGCGGCTGGGGCGGGTGCTGCGGCCCAAGAAGGACGGACGGCGGGCGCGGTTCTACACCGTGGTCAGCTTGCGCACCTGCGAGGAGGATTTCGCCCGGCATCGCCAGTTGTTTCTGACCGAACAGGGCTACAGTTACCGGATTGAGTTCGGGTAGGCCGCTTGTTGGAAGCGACCGGCGCAGTACGTCCCTCTCCCACAGGGAGAGGGGGGTTGTACGGCCTCTTAAAAGGGCTGGGAGGGAACCCGAACATCAAGGCGGATCAGGTCTTTCCAGCCCCAATCAGGCTCCATCCCTTTCGACGAGTCTTCAGGGTGCCACGCTCGCTTCCAGAATGATCCGGCTGGTCGCCAAGTCCACATCCTGGTGTTCGCCCAACGCGGTCAGGCCGTGCCGCTCCAGTTGCGCCAGCAGGGGGGCGACGGCGTCGGTGCCGATGCCGTAGTCGCGCAGGTAGGTTTTCACCCCCATCCGTTCGAAGAACGCGCGCGTGCTGGCGATGGCGGCGTCGATCCGCTCGTTTTCGTCGCCGGCGGACAGCCCCCAGACCCGCGCCGCGTATTGCAGTAGTTTTTCCCGCTTGCGCTCCCGCCGCGCCGCCAGCACGTTGGGCAGGACAATCGCCAGCGTCTGGGCGTGATCGAGTCCGTGCAGCGCGGTGATTTCATGGCCGATCATGTGCGTCGTCCAGTCGTCGGGGACGCCCGCGCCGATCAACCCGTTCAAGGCCAGGGTCGCGCACCACATCAGATTGGCCCGCGCGTCGTAATCCTCCGGGTTCGCGAGCGCCTTGGGGCCTTCCTCGATCAGGGTCAGCAGCAAGCCCTCGGCGAACCGGTCCTGCACCGGCGCATTGACCGGATAGGTCAGGTATTGCTCCATAACGTGGGCGAAGGCGTCCACCGCGCCGTTGCCGATCTGGCGCGGGGGCAGGGTGAACGTTGCGGTGGGGTCGAGCGCCGCGAAGCGCGGATACAGCAGCGGGTGGCCGAAAGCCATTTTGTCTTGGCTGGCGCGGCGGGTGACGACCGCGAAGCAGTTCATTTCCGAACCGGTGGCGGGCAGGGTCAACACCGCGCCCAGCGGCAGCGCCCGCTCGATCGGGGCGCGCTCGGCGAGAATAGCCCACGGATCGCCCGCGAACGGCGCGGCGGCGGCGATGAATTTGGTCCCGTCGATCACTGAACCGCCGCCGACCGCCAGCAGGAAATCCACCTGCTGCTCGCGAACGAGGCGCACGGCCTCCATCAGGGTCTCATAGGTCGGATTGGGTTCGATGCCGGCGAATTCCAGCACCTCGCGCCCGGCCAGCGCCGCCATGACCTGGTCGTAGACGCCGTTCCGCCGGATGCTGCCTCCGCCGCAGGTCAGCAGAATCCGCTGACCGTCGGGAATTTCCCGGGCGATGCCGGCGATCTGGTCCTTGCCGAACAGGATCTTGGTCGGGTTCTGGAAAGTGAAATTGCGCATAGGGGAACACTCCGGGGTAGTGGTTCAATCGGCGACATGAAGGACGGTCTTGCCGCAGATGTGGCCGCCCTGGCTGAGGGCATACGCCTGGCGGACCTCGCTCACCGGCGGTAAGGTATTGATGTGGGCTTGCAGACCACTCATCATATGACAACGTCAC
>REEE01000020.1 GCA_007695245.1 Candidatus Competibacteraceae bacterium
TGTTCCGGCTTCCTACCGGGCAGGTCGAGCGTTCCGTACTTCAGCGCACAATTCCGTAGCTCCATCCCCTGAGCTTCGGCCAGTTCCTGTAACGCATCCAGGTAGCGCGGCACGGCCCATGCCTGGATACCTGGCCCTTGGGGCAGGTCGCCTTCCGCCATTACTCGCCACAGATTCCCAACCGGAACCGGATGGCTCCCCTCCGGCAGGTGATAGAAGTCGATCCGCTCATCCTCGTCCGGTAGCAGGGCATAGTGCGATCGGCCCAAGGGGTCGTTGCGGAATGGATCAAACCGCTGGAGCGCCCCGCTCAGGTGTGCGCGAGTCGTCCACCACCGATGGACGGGTTTTTGCTTTTGCATCTGCCCTGGATCGGCGCCCAACAGCAGATCTCTCAGCCGCGCATGTTCCAGATCAACCAGATTGTCCTGCGGCGTCAGCGATTCGCGCTCCTTGATGCGGGCGGCGGCGTCGATGACTTGCCACTGAGCAGGCTCGAGGATCTCGGTCAAGTGATGGCTGTTCAACCGGAAGTTGGCGTTCTCGAAGCCCGGCCGTAGGAACGCCGGCTGGTCGCCACCCACGACCAGATGAACGATGTTGGTGTCCAGCAAATAAAGGTTGGGCTGGTCTTCCGGGCAAACCATGGCGCGATGGCGCCAAACCCGGCCGCCGAGTTGAATGAACGAACGCATGGAGGACGGCTCGACAACCGCCCAATCGTAATCGTGATCGCGCCCCACTTCCGCGACCGCCGTGGCCAGCACCACGAAGAGATGATCGAGTTCGGATGCGGCGTCGAGGCGTTGGCGGACGCTGGGACGCTGGAAAACGGCCACGGGATTAACCCGCTTGAGCGTGGCATCCAGTTCCCGTTCGATGGCCGCCCGCACCAGCAGGGGGTAGCGCGAATGGTAAACACACAGATGAACGCGGCAGCCCGCTTCCGCCCCCAACCGGAACAGCTCCCGCGCCACGTCGAACAGCGGATCGATATTAGCCATGCGGACCAGGCCGAAGCTGGCCCGCTTGCCGGTTTGCGGATCGACGCTGTGATGCCGGCGGTGCAGCGCGTGCAAGTGTTCGCGCACCTGTCCGGCCCACTCGATACAGATGACCTCCCGGGGCTGTTGGGTCGCGATGGGCAAGGGCTTGATCGCCGCGCGGCGGCGGACCTCGGCCTTCGCCAGCCGGGCGAGCCGCCGATCGACGAACTGGCGATGGGCGGCCAAATAGGCGACGCCATCCTGGTGGTCGCTGGCCTGTGTGGCGAACTCGTCGAACCAGGCGCAGCACACCGCCAGCGGTTCGCCCGGTCGACCCCGGTGGCGCTGGTGCTCCGCCCGGCCCGCCAGATAGGCCCGGAACAAGCCTTCCACCAGCGCGGGCGGCAGCGTGGCCGATGACAGCAATACGCGGCTGCCCAGCAGCCCCGCCCAATGCACCAGCCGGGTCAGCGCCGGCAAATCTTCGATGCCAAAATCGTCCGGTTCGTCCAGAACCAGATCGGAGGTCAGCAGGCGCAGCATGGGCGCGATCTGATGGCCGCCGCGCAAGCCTTCGGTGGCGGGCATCAGATGGTCGATGGTGCAGGCGAGTACGGGCGCATCGAGCAGGCGCAGCGCGTCGCTGTTTTTACCCAGCCAGTCCTTCAACGGCCCGCTTTCCAGGCTACCTTCGTAATGGACGTGGTTGAATTCGGGCAAGAGCGGCGCGCTGGATTCCGAACCGCTGTCCTGGCGCGCTTTCTCCTCCTCGCTGCGTGAGTAATCGTGCAAGGTCCGAGTGGCGACACCGCCCACCAACACCGCCAAATCCTCCGGGCCGAGATGCAGGCGCTCGCGATAAGCATCGCCGGTTTGGAGCGTGAGCGTCCGCAAGCCCAAGGCTACGGTGAATCGCGCGCCGCGTTGCGGATCGGCGAGCGCGTAGAGAATTCGCCCGTTGGCCAGCGTCTTGCCGCAGCCGGTGGAGGCCATGTTGACGCCGAAAAAGCCTCGACGGCTGGAGCGTTCCCGCACGCCTTCCGCCAGATCGAACGCCTGGTTCTGCCAGCGGAACGACCCCTTGCTGCGTTCGCGAAACTTCGAGTGTCGGGCGATGCGCGGCAAGGCGTCCGCCAGGCGCGGCAGCGCCCGCACGATCCGGCCGGCGCTGACTTCCACGCCGATCAGGTGTTCGTCCAACCGCTGCTTGAGTTGCCGTTTGCCGTCCTGGAGGTCCGTGTTGGCGTAAAGCACCGAGCCTTGCTTGCCGGGTGGGTCGCCGTACCTGGCGTGGCTGGGCTGCGCCGAGTAATGATGGTCGGCCAGCATCAGCGCCATGCGCGACAGATGCAGGACGTAAGGGCTGTCCAGCACTTGGGTGGCTTGGTCCCGGTCGTTCAAGCGGGGGCGTTGCAAGATCGCTTGTGCGGTTTTGGCGGCGTGCTGACGCCAATGGTGGCTGTCGAAGGGCAAACCGTTCTTGAATTGCCAGCAATCCTTGGCGCTGGCCTCATCGGGACGGCTGCCGCACCAGGCTGCTCCGATCTGGTCGAGCATCTTCTCCAGCAGGCGCTGATTGAGTTGGGTATCGGGCGTTGGCGCGGGCAGGCGGTGATGGCTGACGATCAGCCAGCCGACGATTTGCGCCAGCGGTGGTAGATTTCTGAATGGTGGTCCAGCCAATTTCAAGCTTTGCAAGCCATCGCTGGACAAGCCACCGAGGCAGGTATCCCGCACCGTGTCGGGCAGGTCCGTCAAGCGGATCAACCAGTCTCGATCATCGGTTCCGCACTGTCGGACAAAAGATTCAAACAGCCGCAGCGACACCCATTCATGGCGGTAGGCATCCGCTTTCGGCACCTTGCTGGTCAGCTTGGTTTGGAAGGCGTGGTTGGCCTTGCCGAAGTCGTGAAACAGCGCCGCCATGCGCGCCAACAGGCGAATCTCCTCGCCTGTGTGCCAGTCGTTTTCATCGTCCGCCCGCCGCACGTCGCGCGCGGTCATATTGGTTGGCGTCGCGCCCCGCGCGTTGAACTGGCGGGCGTCGCCCACGATCCACAGCAGTTCGCTGTGATCCTTACCGCGAATCCAATGACAGGCGACGGCGGTATTTTTGCGGGCGGTCTGCCGCAACAAGCGGTGCAGGGTCTCCATACCCTGCTGGGTGATGGCGGTCTGCCAGGTTCGGTCGCCGCGCCGCTCGGCGAACTGGTCGAGAATGCGGCGGGTTTCGGTGAGGGCGTTTTTGCTGCACTGGGAAATCAGCAG
>REEE01000019.1 GCA_007695245.1 Candidatus Competibacteraceae bacterium
AACAGCGCGACCGCGACCGCCAACCGGCGCCCTAAAAACGCCGGCGGGCGACCCCAGTCAGCGACCGACGTTCCGCGCCCGGTCCCGCGCCCGCCGGACGCGGACGGCGTCGCGAGAAGATGGATTAAAAACTCCATTTCACTTGTCCGTAGATGCTGCGTTCGATTTCCACCGGGAACGCCAGCGCTTCCTGCACGAACTCCAGGTGATTACCGCCGAACAAGTTAGCCCCGACCAGCGACAATTCCAAATCCTTGCGCGGCCGCCAGCCCAGGCGCAGATCCACGGTGGAATACGAATCAAGCTCAAGGCGACCGGTGGAAATCGTTGGTGTGGAAGCTTTGTCGACGTAACGCCACCAGATATCCAGTTCGAGATCATCGCGCAGGTTCCATGAGGAGAACAGTGAAATCTGATTCTGGTGACCAAAGTCATAAATCTGCTCGCCACTCTGGGTTTCTATATCCGAGTACAAGTGCGAGTAGGCCAGCCGCAACCGCCAGTCTTGCGTCGGGCGCCAGTCCGCCGCTACTTCAAAGCCGGTGTTATAGCCCGATCCGATATTCTGCAACTCCAGCGGCAATACCAAATGCGGTGGGAAGACCCGCACCTCTGGAAAAGGCGTGCCGGGAACCGCACCGATCACTTGGTCGTAGTCGTTGTAGAAAATCGTGGCGTCCACGGAGAACTGTTCCGCCACTTGCGCCCGGTAGCCAATTTCATAGGCGATGAGTTCCTCGGACTGGAGGCTGCCGGTACCGAACACCGCAACCAGCATCGGCAGGTTGCCCGTGAGGAGCGAAGGCGGAAAGACTGCCAGATTTGCCCGTGCGTCCAAAAACCCGCGCGAGGGCGTTTGGATGGCGCGCGATACCGCCGCCCACAGCCGATGGTCTTGATGCGGCGTCCAGAGCATCCGGAGGCTGGGCTGCCATTCCCAGCCGGTGAAATCGTTGTGCTCGACCTTGAGCCCGGCGGTCATGCGCAAGCGCTCCGGAATTAGATCGACCTGGTCCTGAACGAAGGCGCTAAATAATTGGTTCGTCTCTTGCTGGGGTCTGACCTCGGTGAATTCGGTATCGGTGAACTCGTCCCGATTGCGCCGATAGCCCAATCCCCAGACGATCTCTTGGCGCTCGGTTAAGGTGAAATTGTGCTGGAAATCCAGATCAAAGGACTCCGCGTCAACAAGGTACAGAGGATCATTACGGTCCTCAGATTGATAATACGCTTGCAGGCTCATCCGCGAGGTCGCGGAGTATTGGTGTTCCCAGCGCACCTGTAAGCTGCCGCCCGAGGTATCGATGGGCGCCAGGCGTTGCTCGGAGTATGGCGGAACGAGGGCGGGCAACGTGTAGTTCTGATCGAAATTCGCATCATACAAATCGCCTTGCACGGTGATCGTGTCCTGGGCCGATGCTGTCCAATCCAAACGGAAGCCGCCTTTGCCGATGCGCCAATCATCCCCGGCATCGCGGCCTTCGGGAGTTATCAGGCCATCCCGTTCGGTGAATTGCCCGTAAACGCGGTATTGCGCGTTATCCCCCAGCTTGCCGCCATAGCGAACGCCGGCGATGACCCGCTCCTCGTCGCCGACGGTCAACGTCGCCAGACCACCCTGGGTGTCCTGGGCGTTTTTGGTGAGGATGTTGATGACGCCGTTGACCGCGTTGGCGCCCCACAGGCTGCCGCCGGGACCGCGAATCACTTCGATCCGCTCGATGTCGGGCAGGAACAAATCCTGCACTTCCCAATACACCCCGGAAAACTGCGCGTTATAGATCGTGCGGCCGTCGATCAGCACCAGCAATTTGTTGGCGAAACGGCCGTTGAAGCCGCGAATGGAGATGGCCCAGCGGCTGGAATCGATCCGCGCCACCTCCACGCCCGGCGCGAGCCGCAGTGCGTCCATCACGCTGGTCGCCCCCGATCGGCGAATGTCGTCGGCGGTGATGACGAAAATCGCCGCCGCCGTATCCAGCAAAGGTTGTTCCACCTTCGCCGCCGACACGACCTTGACTTGCATCAGGTCTTCAATGCTGAACTGGGTCAAATCCGCTGGAGCGGCGGATCGGGTTGGACCCGCCGTCAGGCTCAGAACAGCCAGCATTGCCGTTATTCTTAGCGATCTCCGCGAACTCATCTCGTCAAGCTCCTTATCGTTCTCGGTTCTCGGCAGCTTTTTCGGCATTGCGGAATCTGGGGCGTCGTCAAAATGACCATTTGATCTGCCCGTAAACGGCGCGTTCCACCTGCTCCGGGAACGGTTGGGTTTCCTGCACGAACTCGACATGCGATGGCCCCAGCAGGTTGGTTCCCACCAGCGACAGTTCCAGATCCTGGCGCGGGCGCCAGCCGAGCCGGGCGTTCACGCTGTAGTAGGCATCGACCGAAGTCGTGCGCTCCAGCGTGCCGACGGCCAGATCGGGCATTTTGCCCACGTAGCGCAGCCACAGGTCGAATTCCCAATCGTGGCCGAGATCGAAACTCGACCACAGCGAGATTTGCTGGCGCGGCTGCGAGCCGTCGCGCACGTTTGGAATCAGTTCGGAAAAACCGGGCTGGTCTCGCAGCTTCACCCGCAGCCAGGAATACGCCAGTTGCAGCCGCCACCCGTCCGCCGCCTGCCAGTTGGCCGCGACTTCAAAGCCATGGCTCTGGCCTTGCGCCCCGTTGACGAACAAAAAAGGAACCCGCAGATAACCCTCTTCCAGGGTCGCCAGGTCGGATCGAGGTTCCAAAATTCGTAGATCATCGTATTCGTGGTAGAACGCGGTCATGTCCAGCGACAGCCGCTCCAGCGGCCAGGTCCGATAGCCCAGTTCGTAAGCGGTCAGGTTCTCGGAAGAAAAGTCCGGATTGCCCTGGAAGTTGGAGAGTCGAGGCAACGGCAGCGGGTTTTGCGCCGTTCCGGGCGGCGCCATGACCAGATCGAGCACGAGGCCGTCATCGGCTCGCGAGGGGGTGCGCACGGCGCGGGACACGGCCGCCCATACGCGATGCTGGGGATGGGGCGTCCACAGCAAGCGGGCGTTCGGCTGAAACTCCCAGCCGGTGAAATCGTTGTGCTCCAGCCGCGCGCCCAGGGTCAGTTCGAGTTGCTGGGGAATCAGGGTGATTCGATCCTGCACGAAGGCGCTGAACAAATCGTAATCAAGTTGGGAGGGGGTCATCGAACCCAGCGCCGTCGGCTGGTAATCGTCGCGATAATGGCGGTAACCCAGCCCCCAGATCAGCGCGTTCC
>REEE01000374.1 GCA_007695245.1 Candidatus Competibacteraceae bacterium
ACTACACCTTCGATGACGACGCCTTCGCGGCGGCCATCGGTCCGCGCACCCGGCTGTTCATTCTCTGTCATCCCCACAATCCCGTGGGTCGAGCGTTCGAGGGGGAGGAGTTGCGCCGGCTGGCGATGCTCTGCGAGCGCCACGATCTGACGATCTGCTCGGACGAGATTCACTGCGACCTGTTGTTCGACGGGCGGCGGCATACCCCGTTCGCCGCACTGGACCCGGACATCGCCCAACGCTGCGTCACCCTGATGGCCCCCAGCAAGACCTTCAACATTCCCGGCCTGGGCGCCAGCTTCGCCATCATCCAGAATCCCGAGCTGCGGCGACGCTTCCAGCAGGCCATGCGCGGCATCGTGCCCGATGCGAACGTACTCGGTCTGACCGCCGCGCTGGCCGCCTACCAGCACGGTGGTGCTTGGTTGCGCGAACTGTTGGACTATCTCGCCGCCAACCGCGCGTTCCTGGTGGAAGCCATCGACCGCACGCTGCCCGGCATCCGGACCACGGTTCCGGAAGCGACCTATCTGGCCTGGCTGGATTGTCGGGACGCGGGGATTCCTGGAAATCCGCACCGCTTTTTCCTGGAGCGGGCCGGGGTGGCCCTGAACGATGGGGCGACGTTTGGTCCGGGCGGCGCGGGCTTCGTGCGGCTCAACTTCGGTTGCGCGCGCGCCACGCTGGCCGAGGGCTTGGAACGGATGCGGGCGGCGCTGGCGACGCTCGGCTAATCTCCCCTTACTCCCGTCCTGCCAACGCCTCCCACCGCGCGTAGGCCGCCTCCAGTTCCGCATCCAGCGCTCGCAGTTCCGCCAGTTGCCGGGCGACCGTCGCCGCCTCCTGCTGGTAAAAAGCCGGGTCGGCGGTCCGGGCCTGTCCATTCTGCTGCCGCTGTTCCAATTCCTCAATGCGGGCAGGCAACCGCTCCAACTCCCGTCGCTCGTTGTAGCTGAGCTTGCCGGATGCGGTTGATTGCGCTGGACGAGCGGCGGATTTGGGCGCGGGTTTGGACGCGGGTTTGGGCGGGGCGACCCCGACGGGTTCCGGCGCGGGGCGCTGGCGCAACCAGTCGCTGTAACCGCCGACGTACTCGCGAATGCGCCCCTCGCCCTCGAACACCAGGCAACTGGTGACCACGTTGTCCAGAAACGCCCGGTCGTGGCTGACCAGCAGCAGGGTGCCGGTGAATTCCAGCAGCAGTTCTTCCAGCAACTCCAGCGTTTCCAGATCGAGATCGTTGGTCGGTTCGTCCATGACCAGCAGGTTGGCCGGCTGGCTGAACAGCCGCGCCAGCAACAGGCGGTTGCGCTCGCCGCCGGACAGTGATTTGACCGGCGAGCGCGCCCGTTGCGGGCTGAACAGGAAATCGCCCAGATAGCCGATGACATGGCGGGACTGGCCGTTGATTTCGAGGTTTTCCCGGCCGCCGGCGACGCTGTCCAGCACGGTCTGTTCGGGGTCCAACTGCTCGCGCAACTGGTCGAAGTAGGCGATTTCCAGCTTGGTCCCCCACCGCACCTGACCGGCCTTCGGTTCCAGGCGTCCCAACAGCAGGCCGAGCAGGGTGCTCTTGCCGCAGCCGTTGGGACCGATCAGGCCGATGCGGTCGCCGCGCTGGATGCGCACCGAAAAGTCGCGAACCAGCGGCTCGTCCCGCCAGGCATAAGCGATCTTTTTCGCCTCGATCACCAGCTTGCCCGAGGTTTCCGCCTGCTCCAGCTCGAAACTGGCCTTGCCGACCCGTTCGCGGCGCTGGCGGCGCTCCTCGCGCAGGGCCAGCAGCGCCCGCACCCGGCCCTCGTCGCGGGTGCGCCGGGCCTTGATCCCCTGCCGGATCCACGCTTCTTCCTGGGCCAGTTTCTTGTCGAATTTGGCGTTGTGGCGGGCCTCGACCTCCAGCAGCGCCTGCTTCTTCTCCAAAAACACCGCGTAATCACCCGGCCACGAGGTCAACACGCCGCGATCCAGTTCCAGCAGGCGGGTGGCCAGTCGCCGCAACAGGGCGCGGTCGTGGGTGACGAACAGCAGCCCGCCGCGAAACGCCAGCAGTTCCTCCTCCAGCCACTGGATGGTTTCCAGATCGAGATGATTGGTCGGCTCGTCCAGCAGCAGCAAATCCGGCTCGCCCACCAGCGCCCGGCCCAGCAGCGCCCGGCGCCGCCAGCCGCCAGACAGTTCCGTCAGCGACGCGTCGGCCGGTAGTTGCAGGCGAGTCAGCACGGTCTCGACCCGCTGCTGCCAGCGCCAGCCGTCGCGGGCTTCCAGTTCGTGCTGCAAGCGTTCCATCCGCTGCATCCCCTCGGGCGTGGCGGCGTGGCCCAGTTGGTGCGCGGCTTGGTGATACTCGGCCAGCAACGCCCCCAGTCCTTCCAACCCGCCGGCGACGATGTCGAACACGGTCGCCGCAGTCTCTGCCGGTAGTTCCTGAGCCAGCGTGGCGACGCGCAGGCCGGGCTGACGCCGGATCTCGCCGCCGTCGGGCTGGATTTCCCCGGCCAGCAGGCGCAGCAGGGTGGTTTTCCCGGTCCCGTTGCGACCGATCAGGCACACCCGCTCGCCGGCGTCGATCTGAAAGCTGGCGCCGTCCAGGAGGAGTTCCGCGCCGAAGGCGATGGAAAGTTGGTCAATGCTTAACAGGGGCATCGGGGTTATCACTCGTCAGCGTGAATAGTTTTTCAAGCCAGATAGATGCGGTGATTGTATCGAAACGGTCGGTCGATAATGCTGGAACACGCCGCCGTCGTTTGGGTTCCGGCAATGACTTCGCCCGAATTGCGGGGTGTTTCTCCCCTTCGCAACAGGGGGGCACTGGTTCAGTACAATTATTCCAATAACTAATTGAATTTATTAGCAAACATTTTACGACTCAGCAAGTGCCCGCCGTGGCTTTGGGCATCTTGAAAGAGGGTCTTTCATGGGGGCAAATCTTGAGAATTCAGATGCAACTTAACCCCTCTATCTGATTTAAGATCAACAGCTTGGAGGATAATCAGACTGAACCAGTGCCGGGTGGCCGAATGGGCGTGGAATACGCAATGGACCTTTGGGGGATGACCGCCGCGGGGGAGAACCGGTTGCGGTCTTTCTCCAACCGGTCTCAGAATCGGTCGGCGCCGGGCCGGAGTCAGGCATCCGGCGCGGGCGCGTCCGGTGGGTCGCCGAGCGCCGGTGCGGGACGGGACCGTTCCAGCGCCAGGAACGCCGCCACCGCCTGGCGCGCGAGCGTCTGGTAGGCCGG
>REEE01000018.1 GCA_007695245.1 Candidatus Competibacteraceae bacterium
CATGGGCTGGATTCCTTGGCGACCTCGGTCGCGGCGCTGCTGGCGGAGGCCCGGAACTTCGATGAGCGCCCGGTGCGATGATCCCGGTCGGGCGCGACGGGAGCGCGGACCGTTCAGTCGCGCGGGGTGACGTCCAGAATCACCGCGAAGGTCGCCGCCCGTTCGACGCCTTCCCGGGGGGCCGGCGCGAAGTCGGCCAGTACCCACGAGCACCGTTCTGGGGGAATCCGCTGGTGGCGATGGCGAGCCGATGAACCGCTGCTTGGACCCGGCGGCGGCGGCCTCGGTTGCGGGCCGGTGCCGTCCGACCGTCCCCGTGAATGGGATGAAAGCACACAACGCTTTGATTCATAAAGATCTTACGGGTGCCAGCGGTGCGGTCAGTTCCGCGCCCTCCAGGCCCGGCGCTTCAAATACGCCCGCCGGGCGGCTGCGGCGGGCCATCCGTCTGGTAACGCCGCCGGGTACGACGCATTGGCCGCCGGTTCGTGCAAGAGCCATCGGGCCTGCGCATCGCCCGGAATCCGGGTCCGAGACTTTGGGATTGCGGACGGCGGGGCACCTGGGGCCGGCTACGTTCTCCACGGCGACGGGTGACCGGGTCTGGAGGGCGCGGCACAGCGTGGCGTGGTGACAGCGCAGGAGGCGGGCGGCCTCGCGTACCGAGGCGCCTTCGGCCAGAAGGCGCTGCCCGAGCGCGACTTGCTCGCCGCTCAGCGCGGGCGGTCGGCCGAAGCGCACCCCTTTTTGCCGCGCGGCGAGACGACCCGCGTGGGCGCGTTCGGCAATCAGCGCGCGCGAATTTGGCCTAGACCCAACACTCGTGTGACCCGATAATGAATGGACTCCCCGCTTTCAGGAGGCTCCGCGATGGTCGCCTGGCCCGTGAACTGGAACGTCGTTCGGCATGATCTGGTCGTCGGCAGTGGCCCGCTCGCGTTGAGCGACCTCGACGCAATCCGCGGGGCCACTCGCGCATCCGCCCTGCTGTCGGTGCAACACGACGAGTGCCTGGAAAAACTGGGCATCGATTACGCGGCCCACGTCCGGCACGGCCGCCGGCTCGGCTTGACGATGGAACGCCGGCCGCTGCGCGATTTCGATCCCGCCGACCAGCGGCGCGGCCTGCCGGCGGCGGTGCGCGGGTTGCACGGGTTGCTGCGCCAGGGCCACCGGGTCTACGTCCATTGCACCGCCGGGCTCAACCGGTCGCCGCTGGTGGTGCTGGCGTATCTCACCCTGGTCGAAGGGATCGGCCTGGAGGAGGCCATGACCCTCTTGGTGCTGGCCCTGGCCGGGGTGCATCCGGCCCCGGCCGACCTGAGCCGCACCCAACTCCGCCGGGCGCTGAAGGTCTACACCCGCGCGCCGGCCTACCGGAAGGCGCTGGCGCGGGGCGGTCCGCGCTACGATCTGGCCGGGCAACCGGCCGGGGCGGTCACGCCCGAGCAGCAGGCGCTGGCCCGGATGCCCCGCCCGAAGCCAGCGGCCGCCGCGGAAACAGCCGATCCACCGGCGCGCGCCGCCGCGCCGCCCCTGACCGGGGGATACTTCAAGATGACCCTGAAACGGCGCGTCCTCCCCGACGCCGGCGGGTAATTGGGGATGGACTTCCCGCCGCTTTCTCTTCCAGTCGGCGGTTTAGTCCGCCCATAGTCAACCCCCCAGCCTCCAGCGGGGGGTGGCTGAGAGACAACGAAGGACCATAATCCGGCAATGGGTTACGAACCGATCGATGCCGTTCGGAAATTTCGGCGGTTCGGGCGTACAACCCGGGCATGGCACCACTCGAGTTCGGCATCAGGCCCCGTCTTCATTCCACGAACATACGCCCATCGCTTCAGACGGTTCCGGTGGTCAGAATCCGTTGAATACCCGCCACCGCCTGGGCGACGCCGTCTTCTGGTCGAATGTTCGCTCCCAATTCCGCCGCGCGGCGCCGTATCCCGCGATCGCTGACGGCGGTCGCCATCGCGGCCGCGAGCCGCTCCACGGTCAACTGGCCACGCGGGATCGGTGGGGGGCCGACCCCTAAATCCCGCACCCGTTGCGCCCAAAACGGTTGATCCATCATGAAGGGAATCACGATCGTGGGGACGCCGGCGCGGAATCCGGCGGCCGTGCTGCCCGCGCCGCCGTGATGGACCACCGCCGCCATCCGCAGAAAGAGCCAGTCGTGGGGTGCGGCGTCCAGGGCCAACAGATGATCCGGCAGATCGGAGGGCTGGAGGCCGCCCCACCCGGTCAACAGGACGCCGCGCTGGCGGGCGCGCGTTAACGCCCGGACAACGATGTCCGTGGTTTCTTCCGGGTTGTGGACGACCATGCTGCCGAATCCGACCGCGACCGGCGGCGGGCCGGCCGCCAGAAAATCCGCCAAGGCTTGCGGCGGCTGCCACGGCTCCGCACGCGGCAGGAACCAGTAACCGGTGATCTGGCTGTGCGCTGACCAACCACGGGGTTTGGGAACGACGTGCGCGCTGAATCCATACAGCCTCGGGACCGTTGAGTGGAGACGGCGCAGCAGAAAGGTCAGGGGCAGCGCGGGCAGCGCCAAATGCGCTTGCCGCCACCGATTGACGGGCGCGGCGAGGGGCGGCCAAGCCGCCAGGGACATCAGCGGATAGCTCCAACGATTGAGCGGGCGGCCCAACGACCGGGGATGCAGCCAGGGAAACGGGAATTCGGCCGTCATGTCAAACGGTTGCAGCGCCGCGACCGCCAGCGGAATCGCCAGTTTTTCCGCCACCGAATCCGGAATCCCGGCCAAGACCGGGTTCGCAACGATCAGTTCCGCCCCGCGACAGGCTTCCCAATAGGCGTCGCCCAGGACCGGAAGGTCCGCCCGCAGTCGCCGCAGCACGTGAATGGCCTGAAGCAGTTGATTGCCGCTCGCGCCTTTCCGCGCCGCGCGTTCGGTCGCGCGTCCGACCACCGCCTTGATCTCAACGCCCGGCAGCGGATGAAAGGCGAGGCCGGCGTCCCGGGCGAACGTTTCGAATTCCGGATGGGTCAGCAGCTTGACCCGATGTCCGGCGGCCTGCAAGCCGATTCCTAACGCCACCATCGGTTGCACGTCCCCGCGCGTCCCAAACGCCGTCATCGTCAGGTTCATGATCGGGCTCCTTGGTAACCGCGAGCGTCAAAGGCGGCCTCCGCCTCCCGCAAGGCGATTTCTTCATCCACCTCGACGGCCGTCTCCGTCGGCGGCTCCGCCGTTTCCCGACCCACGGACGGCGG
>REEE01000348.1 GCA_007695245.1 Candidatus Competibacteraceae bacterium
TCGCGGATTTCTGCTGGCCATTCTGCCGCCGGGCGCGTTCATCAGCCTGGGCTGCTTGCTCGCGCTCAAGAACGTGATCGACGCCCGCGCCCGGCGTCGGGCCGAGACCCGGCCGGCGCCGGTGCCGGCGGCGACTCCCCGGGCGGCGAGCGTCTGACGCTGGCACCGGGCGATGAATCACTCATGACCGGTCACCGCCCCTCCAGCAACTCCCCCAGGGTGCGGGTCAGCAGGAGCAGATCCTGCTCCCGCGACAAGGTGTGTTCCCCGTCCTTGATCAGGATCACCCGCACGTCGGGACTGGCCAGTTTCGCGGCGACTTCGACGCTGATGCGCCACGGCACATCCAGGTCACCCATGCCGTGAATCAGGCGCACCGGGCCATGAATCGGCAGTTCCGGGCGGTCGAGCAACTGATGCTGTTCCGCTTCCTCAACCAGATTCATCGCGATGATATAGGGCTCGCCGTAGGGCGAGGGCAGGGAGATGACCCGCTCGCGGCGCAGCCTTTCCCGCAGGCGGTCGTCGAGCCGGTCCCACAGCAAATACCGGGTGAAGTCCGCCGCGCAGGCCAGGCCGAGCAACCCAGCGATCCGTTCGGGTCGCGCCAGCGCGGTCAACAGCATCATCCAGGCGCCCATGGATGAGCCCACCAGAATTTGCGGACCCTCGGTCAGATGATCCAGCACCGCGCTGGCTTCCTCCGCCCAGCGCCCGATCGTACCGTCCGCGAACCGACCGCTGGACGCGCCATGCCCGGAATAATCGAAGCGCACGAACGCCTGGCCGCGCCCCCGACACCAACGCTCCAACGTGGCGGCTTTAACGCCGGTCATGTCGGACGTGAAGCCACCGAGAAACAGCACCCCCGGCCGGGCACCCGGACTGCGGTGATAGGCGAGCGTGGTGCCATCAGCCAGTTTCAGGTTAGCGGGTGGGGTCGGAAAAAATGCCATGTATCCGCTCCTTAAAAATCATGCCACCATCGGTCAAGCGCCCCGGTGCTAACCCCAAACCCGCGCCACCAGTTCGGGCAAAATCACCCCGGCCGGACCGTTCAGGCTGAAGGTCACGTGCGGGCTGAGCGGAGTCGGCTGGGGATTGATCTCCACCACCGTCGCCCCGGTGCCGAGTGCGGTGAAGGGCAGATCGGCGGCGGGATAGACCAGGGCTGAGGTGCCGATGCTGAAGAACGCATCGGCGTGCGCGGCGGCCTGTTCCGCCGCCCGCAGCACGCTCGCCGGCAGCGTTTCCCCGAACCAGACCACGTCCGGCCGCAGCAGCGCTCCGCAACGCGGACAGCGTGGAGGAATTTCCTCGCTGTCCGGCCAGTTTTCCACCGGCCGGTCTTCGTCGAGGCACTTGGCGCGAAACAGATTGCCATGCAGTTCCAGCACCTGATGGCTGCCGGCGCGCCGGTGCAGGCCGTCCACGTTCTGGGTGATGAGCGTGAACTCGGCGATCCGGTGTTCCATGTCCACCAGCGCCAGATGGCCGGGGTTGGGTTCGGCCTGCCGCACCCGCGTCTGCCGCCAGGCGTACCATTCCCAGACCAGCCGCGGGTTGCGCCGGAAGGCTTCGGGCGTGGCCAGTTCCTCGGGGTTGTAGCGCGCCCACAAACCCGTCTGGGCTTCGCGAAAGGTCGGTACGCCGCTCTCGGCGGAGATGCCGGCACCGGTCAGCACGGCGATCCGGCGCGCGGCGCGCAGGCGGGTGATGAGTTCGGCGGGAATCAGGATTTCGCTCATGGGGTTTCGCTCATGACGGCGAGAACTCTCCATCTGAAGGATTTTCATCAGCATAGCACGCCGACTCCCGATGGATGGGGCGAAAGCCCGCTCAGGGTTGCTTCATCACGCCTGAGAGAACATTATAGTTGCATAAAGCAACTAAAAGGGTCAGCATCGCGACCGGCATGGATCGCCTGATACAATTATTGTATGGCCCGTCGCGAACGAACGAATCCGAGAGAGGAGTGCGACCATGCGACTTGAATTTTTAGCCCGCCAGTTCCTGACCGACCGGCGGCGGCGGGGGATGCAAACCGCGCGAGCGGTGGAGTTCCAGAGTTGATTGCGGTCGCGAGGCGGGGCGGATTCGCCGAGTCCCCGGCATGCCTGCGCGGATGGCGCTGATGAGGCTCGTCCTGGATACTTGCCACGCGCTTGGCAAGCTGCATCCCGTCCGCCAGGACCACGCCAGTCGGGGTAGCGGGGATGAAGACCGGGAGGCCCGGCGGCCACCGCCGCGGGAGGCGTTCGCGTGATCGCGCGGACGGCGACTCCAGCGGGCGGCGCGGCGGTTCCCGGCCCCGATGATTCGGGGTCCGCCAAGCCGTCCTTCACGGTTCATCTGGCGATCTTTACGGTGCGTGCCGAGCGGCTGCATGTATTGCTGGTCAAACGCGCCGAGCCGCCTTTCCAGGGGGACTGGGCGCTGCCGGGCGGGTTTCTGGACCCGCGTCGCGACGACTCGGTCGATGCCTGCGCGGCGCGCAAACTGGTCGAGGAAACGGGAGTCCAGGCACCGTATCTGGAGCAACTGAAAACCTATGGCTCCCGCGACCGGGATCCGCGCGGCTGGATCATCACCACCGTCTATTTCGCGCTGATGGTCTCGGATTCGGTGCGGCTGGGCGGCAATCAGGCGGCGGCCTGCTGGGCGCCGGTGCGGGGCGATGGCGTGGAATTCATCCTGGCGTTCGATCACGCCCTCCTTCTGGCCGACGCCGTGGAACGGTTGCGCTCCAAGCTGGAGTACACGCACATCGCCGTGCATCTGCTGCCGGAAGAATTTACCTTGCCGGAGCTGCAACGGACCTACGAGATCATTTTGCAGCAACCCCTCGACAAGAGTTCCTTCCGTCGCCGGGTCGCGCAGGCCGACATGTTGGAGGAGATCGCCGGTAAATTACGCGATGGTTCCGGCCGTCCGGCGCGACTCTACCGGTTTCGGGATTACGACCGGCAAACCTTTTTCCCACGTAGCATCAGCCGCCACGCCCGTTGACGGTTTACGCGACCGGCGGTCGGTGGTTAGATGATCCGCACCCACAACTTTTGATGGCAGCGATAAAGCGATGGCTCAATACATCTTCACCATGAACCGCGTGGGCAAGGTCGTACCGCCCAAGCGGGAAATCCTCAAAGACATTTCCCTGTCGTTTTTTCCCGGTGCCAAGATCGGGGTGCTGGGGCTGAACGGTTCCGGCAAATCCACCCTGCTGCGCATCATGGCCGGGGTGGATACCGACATCCTCGGCGAAGCCCGCCCGCAGGCCGGGATCCATATCGGCTTTCTCACCCAGGAGCCGCAACTCGATCCCGCCAAGGACGTGCGCGGCAACGTCGAAGAAGCCGTCCAGCCGATCAAGACCGCCCTGAGCCGGCTGGATGACGTCTACGCCGCCTACGCCGAACCCGAGGCCGATTTCGAGAAACTGGCCAGCGAACAGGCGGACCTGGAAGCGTACCTGCAAACCACCGACGGCCATAACCTGGACCGTACCCTGGACGTGGCCGCCGACGCCCTGCGGCTGCCGCCGTGGGACGCGGATGTCAATCAACTGTCGGGGGGCGAGCGGCGCCGGGTCGCGCTGTGCCGGTTGCTGCTCTCCAAGCCGGACATGCTGCTGCTGGACGAACCGACCAACCATCTGGACGCCGAGTCGGTGGCCTGGCTGGAGCGGTTCCTGCACGAGTATCCCGGCACGGTGGTCGCCGTGACCCACGACCGCTATTTCCTCGACAACGTCGCCGGCTGGATTCTGGAGCTGGATCGCGGTCGGGGCATTCCATGGGAAGGCAATTACTCATCGTGGCTGGAGCAGAAGGAACAACGGCTGGAGATCGAAGAGAAACAGGAAACCGCGCACATCAAGGCCATGAAGGCGGAGCTGGACTGGGTGCGCGCCAACCCCAAGGGCCGCCACGCCAAGAGCAAGGCCCGGTTGACCCGCTTCGAGGAACTGGAGTCGCAGGAATTCCAGAAGCGCAACGAAACCCAGGAACTCTATATTCCACCGGGGCCGCGGTTGGGCGATCTGGTCGTGGAAGCCACACAACTGCGCAAGGGCTTCGGCGACCGGCTGTTGATCGATGATCTCAGCTTTAATTTGCCCAAGGGCGGCATCGTCGGCGTCATCGGCCCCAACGGTGCCGGCAAGACCACCCTGTTCCGCATGCTGGTCGGTCAGGAGCAGCCCGACGGCGGGACGCTGCGGGTCGGCGATAGCGTCAAGCTGGCCTACGTCGATCAATCGCGGGACAGCCTGGATGGCGGCAAGACCGTCTGGCAAGAGATCTCCGATGGACTTGATTTAGTCGCCATCGGCAACTATCAGATCAATTCGCGCGCCTACGTCGGCCGGTTCAACTTCAAGGGTCCCGACCAGCAGAAATTCGTCAAGGACCTGTCGGGCGGCGAACGCAACCGCTTGCATCTGGCCAAGCTGCTCAAGAGCGGCGGCAACGTGCTGCTGCTGGACGAGCCGACCAACGATCTGGACGTGGAAACGCTGCGGGCGCTGGAGGAGGCCTTGCTGACCTTCGCCGGCTGCGCGGTCATCATCTCCCACGACCGCTGGTTTCTGGATCGCATCGCCACCCACATCCTGGCCTTCGAGGGCGACTCACAGGTCGTGTGGTTCGAAGGCAACCACGCCGACTACGAAGCCGACCGCAAGCGGCGGCTGGGCGTGGAAGCCGACCAGCCCCACCGGATTAAATATCGGAAGCTGGCCTGAGCGGCGCATCCAGGACCGACCATCCAGATTGAGCCTCCCGTGATCAAGATCGACCAGGTCTCGAAAGCCTTCGGCGGCATCCACGCGGTCGAGAACGTCTCGTTCGAGATCGCCGCCGGTCGCATCACCGGCTTGATCGGTCCGAACGGCGCGGGCAAGAGTACGCTCTTTAACCTCGTCGCCGGACTGATCCGCCCGGATCGCGGCCGCATCACCCTGCAAGGCGAGGACATCACCGGCCGTCGGCCGCATGAATTATTTCACCGGGGCCTGGTGCGGACCTTTCAAATCCCCCATGAGTTCTCCCGCATGACGGTCCGGGAAAACCTGATGGTCGTGCCGGCGGGCCAGGCGGGCGAGAACCTGATCCAGGCGTGGTTCCGCTGGGGCCGGGTGCGCCGGGAGGATCGTCGGATCCTGGAGAAGGTCGACGAGGTGCTGGATTTCCTGGAAATCGGCCACGTCGCCGACGAACTGGCCGGCAACCTGTCCGGCGGCCAGAAAAAGCTGCTGGATCTCGGCCGGACCATGATGACCCCCGCTCGGGCGGTCCTGCTCGACGAGCCCGGCGCGGGCGTCAACCGAACCCTGCTGGGCAAGGTCTCTGGGGCCATCCAGCGGCTGAATGGCGAGCGGGGCTATACCTTCTGCCTGATCGAACACGACATGGATCTGATCAGCGAGCTGTGCGACCCGGTGCATGTCATGGCCAACGGCGCGTTGATCGCCTCCGGCCCGATGCACGACATCCGGCAAAACGACCACGTCCGGGAAGCCTATCTGGGCGGAGGCCGGCTTGTCGACCACCGGGGCGGACGGGGGGGAGAACGGCGATGAGCCTGCTCGCGGCGACCGATCTCCACGGTGGCTACGAAGGGGCCGATATCCTCAAGGGCGCCAGCCTGCGCATGGAAGGCGGCGAGATCGTGGTCATCGTCGGCCCGAACGGCGCGGGCAAATCCACCCTGATGAAAGCCATTTTCGGCCTGCTGCGCATCCGCCAGGGCCAAATCCTCTACAAGGGCGAGGACATCACCCACGCCAAGCCCGAACAGATGGTGCGGCGGGGCGTCGCCTACGTCCCCCAGGAGCGGAACGTCTTTCCCTCCCTGACGGTTCAGGAAAACCTGGAAATGGGCGCGTTTCTCCTGGACGAGGATCTCCGCCCCCGGCTGGAGATGGTCTATGCGCTCTTTCCCAAATTGCGCGACCGGCACCGGCAGCCGGCGGGCCTGATGTCCGGCGGCGAACGGCAGATGGTGGCCATGGGGCGGGCGCTGATGATGGAACCGCAGTTGCTGATGCTGGACGAGCCCACGGCCGGGCTCTCGCCGCGGTTGATCGACGACACCTTCGACCGCATCCAGGAGATTCAGGCGCTGGGCATCGGCGTGCTGATGGTGGAACAGAACGCCAAGCAGGCCCTGAGCATCGCCCACCGTGGCTACGTGCTGGCGACCGGGGCCAACCGCTACGAGGATACCGGACCGAACCTGTTGGCCAACCGCGAGGTGGCCGAATTGTTCCTGGGAGGCTGACGGCGTGGAGCTGCTCGTCGACCTGCTCCAGTTGAGCATTTATGGAATCGTGCTGGGCAGCATCCTGACCCTGGGGGCCATCGGCGTCTCCATGATCTTCGGGATCCTCCGCTTCGCCCATTTCGCCCACGGCGACCTGATGACCGTCGGCGCCTACGTCGGCTTCAGCTTTCTCGCCCTGACCGGGTTGCCGGTCTGGTGGGCGCTGCCGGCGGGCATGGTCGGCGCGGCCGCGACCGCGCTGCTGGTCGATCGGATCGTGTACCAGCGCATCCGCCGCACCCAGCCGGTGATCCTGTTGATTTCCTCGTTCGGCATGGCCCTGATCCTGCGCAGCGTCGTGCAGTTGATTTGGGGTCCCCAGGTTTACAGCTACAGCAGCGACATTCAGCGGCCCTGGCGGATCGGCGACATCACCATCATTCCCAACCACGTCTGGATTCTGCTGGCCGCCGTGCTCATCGTCGCGGCGCTGCATCTGTTCCTGACCCGAACCCGGATGGGCAAGGCCATGCGCGCCATGTCCGATAATATGGATCTGGCTCTGGTCACCGGCATCCCCGCCGAACGGGTGATCATGCTGACCTGGCTGCTCGGCGGCGCGCTGGCCGCCGGCGCCGGCGTATTGCTCGGCATGGATTCCCGGCTGACGCCGACCATGGGTTGGAACATTCTGCTGCCGGTGTTCGCCGCCGCCATCCTGGGCGGCATCGGCCGGCCCTACGGGGCCATCGCCGGCGGGATGATCATCGGCTTGGCCATGGAAATCTCCACGCTGTTCATCGAACCGTCCTACAAACCGGCGGTGGCTTTCGTCATCATGGTGGCGGTGCTGATCGTGCGCCCGCAAGGTATTTTCAAGGGGACGCTGTAATGGAACTCTCCGGAATCGCGGCTTACCTGGTGTCGTTTTTGACCTTCGTGGGGATCTACGCCATTCTGGCGCTGGGGCTCAACATGCAGTGGGGCTTCACCGGGCAGTTCAATATCGGGATCGCCGGTTTTTTCGCCGTGGGCGCGTACGCCAGCGCCATTCTCACGGTGCCGGACAGTCCGTGGCACGTCGGCGGCTTCGGCGCGCCTTTCCTGGTCGGCATCGTGGGCGCGATGGTGGTGTCGGGGTTGTTCGGGCTGCTCATCGGCTGGATCACCGCCCGGCTCCGCACCGACTACCTGGCCATCGCCACCATCGGCATCGCGGAAACGCTGCGCCTGATCATCGCCAACGAAACCTGGCTGACCCACGGCGTGCGGGGCATGACGAATATCGAGCGGCCGTTCGCGGGCTTCTTCGAAGCGCTCGGGCTGAGCTCCGCCGTCGGAATGCTGATCGTGGTGGCCGCTTGCCTGGTGGCGGTTTATTTTCTGGTGGAGCGCGCCCGGCAGGCCCCCTGGGGCCGGGTGCTGCGGGCCATTCGCGACAACGAGATCGCCGCCGAGGCCGTCGGCAAGAACGTCGGCCGGTTTCGACTGGAGGCGTTCGTCGTGGGCTCGGCGATCATGGGTCTGGGCGGCGCGTTGTACGCGCACTATTTCGGTTTTCTCAGCCCCGAGGCGTTCCTGCCGCTGTACGGCACGTTTTTAGTCTGGGTGATGCTGATCGCCGGGGGGAGCGGCAACAACAAGGGTGCGCTGCTGGGCGCCGCGCTCATCTGGTCGATTTGGTCGGGGAGCGAGTTTCTGATGAGCGCCACGCTACCGGACGCCTGGAGCGGCCAGGCCGGACCGCTGCGGGTCATTTTGATCGGCGTGCTGCTGCAAGTGATTCTGATCGCGCGCCCCCAAGGGCTGCTGCCGGAACAAGCGCCGAAAACCGTGCCGTTCGGCAAGGCCGGGGAGCGATCCTGAAGCGGTAGCCCGCGAGAATAGCGGGGTCTGACGGGTCGCAGACCCCGCCCGCCGGACGTTTAGGGAGCGAAGACCCGGACGTCGACGATCTCGCCGTTTTCCACCCGCCAATGCGCGAAGGTGCCGGGCACGTCGCCGTTCTCATCGAAATCGACGCTGCCGGAGGCACCTTCGTAGTTGATATCTTCTCCGGCGGCCAGCAGTTCCACCGCCCGCTCCCATTCGCCGGGATTGACCTTCGCGCCCGATGGTCCGGCGACGGCGCGCAAGTGGTCGCGGATGGCGGTTCGATCCGCCTTGCCGGCCCGCTGCGCGGCCAGCGCGATCAGGTAGACGGCGTCGTAAGCGGAATCCATGAAGGGTTGCGGCGGGATTTCACCGTGCTTTTGCCGATACGCCTCACGGAAATGCCGGGCGCCGGGATTGTCCTCCAAGGCTTGGGGCGAGGAACCGATCACGCCATCCATGAATTCGGCACCGATCGCCGCGATCATCTCGGGGGAACGCAGGCCGTCGGTGAATACGAACTTCTCAAAAAAGCCCCCCTCCAGCGCCTGCCGCACGATGGTCTGACCGTTTTCCGGATAGCCGATCAGCACCAGACCTTCAGGGTTGCCGCGACTGACTCGCCGCAGTTCGCCGCGATAGGAAGACTGTCCCGGTTCGTAGGACGCCGAGCGAACGACCGCGCCGCCACGGTCCGCGAACGCCGCCGTGAAGGATTCCGCCAAGCCCAAACCGTAGTCGTTGTTGATGTACAGAATGGCAAGGTTCTTATACCCCTCCGCCAGCGCGATTTCCGCCAGCGCGACGCCCTGGTAGGCATCCGAGGGCACGGTGCGGAACAGGAAGTCGCCGTCGTCGAGCGTGGTGATCACCGGCGAAGTCGACGCGCCGCTGATCTGCGCCAGACCCTGCACCCGGCTGACGCTCTGGGCGACCGGAATGGTGACGCCGCTGGCCAAGGCACCCACAAACGCATGGACGCCATCCAGGGTCGCCATCCGTTGCGCGGTATCGACGCCGGCCTGGGGACTGGTCTGCGTGTCGCCCACGCGCAGGCTGATGGGCTGGCCCAACACCCCACCGGCGGCGTTGATTTCCTCCACCGCCAGACGGATTCCGTTCAACGAGGTTTCGCCGTAAAGCTGCAAGTCGCCGGTCGTGGGCACCAGCGCGCCGATGCGTAATTCATCGGCCGACGCGGCGGTGCCCATCACCAGCGACAGCGCGGCTGCGGCCCCGAATCTACGAGCCTTCTCGAACATGGGTTTTCCTCCCGAGAGGTTCAGAATAAGAACAGTAAATCCAAATGGTTACCACTAGAGTATTCAGAGCTTCCCCGCGTTTTGTCAAGCGTTTCCAACCCCGTTTAGACCACATTCCGCCGCGGATCGAACGCATCCCGCACCGCCTCGCCGACGAACACCAGCAGGCTGAGCATCAGCGCCACCACCACGAAGCCGCTGATCCCCAGCCAGGGCGCTTGCAGGTTCTCCTTGCCCTGGCGGAGCAGATCGCCCAGCGACGCCGAGCCCGGCGGCAGGCCCAATCCCAGGAAATCCAGCGCGGTCAGCGCAACGATGGAGCCCGACAGGATGAACGGCAAAAACGTCAGCGTCGCCACCATGGCGTTCGGCAACACATGCTTGAACATGATCCGCCCGTCGCTCATGCCCAGGGCGCGGGCGGCCCGGACGTAGTCGAAGTTGCGGGCGCGCAGGAATTCGGCCCGCACCACCCCGACCAGCGACGTCCAGCCGAACAGCATCAGGACGAACAAGAGCGTCCAGAATCCCGGCGCCACCACGCTGGACACGATGATCAGGATGAACAGTTGCGGCAGTCCGCCCCAGATTTCCAGAAAGCGTTGGAAGAACAGATCCACGCGACCGCCGAAATAGCCTTGCACCGCACCCGCCGCCACGCCGATGATCGAGGAGGTCAGCGTCAGCAACAGGCCGAACAGCACCGAGACCCGGAACCCGTAGATCAATCGCGCCAGCACGTCGCGGCCCTGATCGTCGGTGCCCAGCCAGTTCTCGGCGGAGGGCGGAGCGGGTGCCGGAACCGGCAGGTCGTAATTGACGGTGTCGTGGCGGAAGCGGATCGGCGGCCACAGCATCCAGCCGTCCTCTTCGATCAGGTCCGCCAGATACGGGTCGCGATAATTGGCCACGCTGGGAAAAAACCCGCCGAAATCGGTCTCGGCGTAATTCCTGACCACCGGGACAAAGAATGAACCTTGGTGATAGACCAGCAACGGCCGGTCGTTGGCGATGAATTCCGCGCTCAGACTGAGCCCGAACAGCACCAGGAACAGCCAGAGGGACCCATAGCCGCGCCGGTTGGCCCGAAATTGCGCCAGCCGGCGTCGGGTCAGAGGGGTGAAGTGAAAACGTGCTTGCATCATGACCGTCGGCAATCTTCTCAAACCATCGCGGCGAGTCGCGGATTTTTCAGGCGGATATCCTACCGGATCGCGGGGCCGGGCGGGCGGCGAAACGGTGGCGCAGAAGGCTCGAGACCCAGCCGACGTCCTCGATCGTCGCCCCGATTTTCCGGTTGTCCCGTCACTTTCCGCCTTGCCCGAGACGGCGCTCTGGGGTAAAACCCTCCAGGCATTAACAGTACGGAGGGGCATGCACGACTGTGGGTTTTTTGTGATCGAGGTTGTTGGAATATTATAAGTGTCGAAATTTTATAAAATAATAAAAATATCGCATTGATTGAGACGCTAACCCGTCGCAGGACTCCGGCAGGCCCCCTCAAATCATTCACCCGACCGACAGGGGACCCAATCCATGACTGAACCCGCCGATCAGGCCGCGTCCAAGCCACGCATTAAAATCAACCCGCCGGTGTTTTTCAGCTCCGCCGGGCTGACCTTGGCTCTCGTACTCTTCGCCGCGCTCAACCCTGAAATCGCCGGCACTATGTTCGGCGCCACGCAGCAGTGGATCATCCATTCCGCCGGATGGTTCTACGTCGTCGCCGTCGCCCTTTTCATCGTCTTCGTGGTGGTGCTGGCGATCTCCGACTACGGCCGCATCAAGCTCGGTCCGGATCACAGCGAGCCGGATTACAGCTACCTCTCCTGGTTCGCCATGCTGTTTTCCGCCGGGATGGGCATCGGCCTGATGTTCTTCGGGGTCGCCGAACCGATCATGCACACCATGAGTCCGCCGGTCGGCGAAGGGGGTTCCATCGCCGCCGCCCGCGAGGCGATGAAGATCACCTTCTTTCACTGGGGCATCCATGCCTGGGCCATTTACGCGGTAGTGGCGCTGTCCTTGGCTTACTTTGCCTTCCGCCATAACTTACCGCTGACCATTCGTTCGGCCCTCTATCCGCTGATCGGCGAACGCATTTACGGTCCCATCGGCCACACCGTTGATACCTTCGCCGTGCTGGGCACCATTTTCGGCGTCGCCACCTCTCTGGGCTTTGGGGTGTTGCAAGTCAACTCGGGCCTTCATTACCTGTTCGACGTTCCCAACACGATCACCGTGCAGATCCTGCTGATCGCCGGGATTACCGGACTCGCCACGGTGTCGGTGGCGATCGGGTTGGATGGCGGCATTCGGCGCATCTCCGAACTCAACATGATTTTGGCCGTGACGTTGCTGGCGTTCGTGCTGTTGGTCGGGCCGACCGTGTTCCTGCTGCAAACCCTCGTCCAGAACACCGGTGCCTACCTGTCGGATATCGTCTACAAGACCTTCAATCTCTACGCCTATCAGCCGGGTGACTGGATCGGCGGCTGGACGCTGTTTTACTGGGGCTGGTGGATCGCCTGGTCGCCGTTCGTCGGGATGTTCATCGCCCGGGTCTCGCGAGGGCGCACCATTCGTGAGTTTGTGATCGGCGTGCTGCTGGTGCCGGTCGGCTTCACTTTTATGTGGATGACCTTCTTCGGCAATACCGCCATTCATTTGGTAATCATGCAGGGTGTGACCCAACTGGCGGACGCGGTGGCGGCGGACACCTCGGTGGCGCTGTTCCAGTTCTTCGAGCAGCTCCCGTTCTCGACGCTGGCGTCGCTGATAGCCACGATTCTGGTCGTGACCTTCTTTGTGACCTCCTCGGACTCCGGCTCGCTGGTGGTCGACATGCTCACCTCGGGCGGCGCGGAAGACTCGCCGGTCTGGCAGCGCATCTTTTGGGCGATCATCGAGGGCGTCGTGGCAGCGGCCTTGTTGCTGGCTGGAGGATTGGGGGCCTTGCAGACCGCGACTATCGCCAGCGCCCTGCCGTTCACAATGGTCATGCTGGTGATGTGTTGGGGCCTGTTGCGGGCCTTGCGCATCGAAGGGGCCAAGCGTCTCAGCCTGCGGCAGGCCACGGTGGTGCCGCCGACGCATCACATCCCGGTCCCCTGGCAGAAACGCTTGCGCAACCTGCTGCATCATCCCATGCGCTCCCAGGTCGCGCGCTTTATTCAGGAGACGGTGAAACCGGCGCTGGAGGAGGTCGCTCAGGAGATCAAAAAACTCGGCATGGAGGTGCGGGTCCAGGAGGGCGAAGACGGGCGCGCCTGGGTCGAGGTTTCCCACGGCGAGGAGATCGACTTCTTCTACTCCGTGCATCTGCGGCCCTACGTCCCACCCTCGTTCGTGATGCGCGACACCCTGATCCGCCGCGAGGAAGAACTCAAGTACTACCGCGCCGAGGTCCATCTGCGCGAAGGCGGGCAGGATTACGACGTCATGGGCTGGAGCCAGGAACAGCTTATCAGCGATGTCCTCGATCAGTACGAAAAACACATGCATTTCCTGCATTTGGTGCGTTGATTCACCCACGGGCCGGGGATGGTCGCCCCGGCTTTCTCCTGGTGCCGCGAACTCTGGCACCGGCCATCGGTGGTATGATTGATGCGGAAATTGGGCGAGTCCGCGATCAAGGAGTGCAAGCCGTGTCCGAATTGCCGAAAATCACCGTATCGTCTCTCGACCTGGAGCGCCTCGAAGCGTTGCTGGAGAGCCTTCCGCCCTCGTCCAACCCCGAGATCGAGGGTTTGCGGTCCGAGTTGCTCCGGGCCAATATCCTGGACCCCGAGGAAATGCCGCCCGCCGTCGTGACCATGCACTCCAAGGTGCGGTTCGTGGTGGAGGACACCGGCAAGGAGTTCGAACTGACGCTGTGCTATCCCCGCGATCTCGACGGACAACCGGATAAGGTTTCGATCCTGGCTCCCATCGGGAGCGCGCTGCTCGGGCTGGCGGTGGGTCAGCGCATCGAATGGCCGCTGCCGGGTGGTAAAAAGGCCCACGTCCGGATCGAGAAGGTGATTTACCAGCCCGAACGGGCCGGCGATTATCATCGGTAGTCCGGACCCTCCCGCCGTTCCACGGTAAAACTCGCTCACCCCTCCCGGATCGCGAAGCCGATCCGGGGGTCCACCCAGTGATAGGTGGTTAAGATTGTAACCGTCCAATCCCCGCACCGACCCTCAAGGACGTTTGCCGAACTGGGGTTCGGTACCCATGAATAGCTGTGGGAGTTGGATTCGGGGGAATAGAGAGATCAATGATGAGCACGCAATACATTGTTAACCAGGCAGGGGAGCGGGTTTCCGTGATTCTGCCGATTGCGGAGTATGAAGCGCTGTTGCGCGCCGCCGCTGGCGAAGATGAAACCGCCTACCTGCTGCGCGAACCGAACGGAAGCATCCTGCTCCAGCGACTGGACGACTACCGACACGGGCGCAACATCATCGAGCGGGAATTGTTGCCTGATGAAGGTTAAATTCATGGAAGGTGCCTGGACGGACTACCTCAGCTGGCAGTCCGACAAGGCCATGTTACGGAAGATCAACCGGCTGATTCACGACATTCAGCGATCCCCGTTCGAGGGGATCGGTAAGCCGGAACCCCTGCGGCATCAGCTTTCCGGCCAATGGTCGCGGCGGATCGATGAGATGAACCGGATCGTGTACATCGTGGAAAACGATGAAATCACGATCCTGCAATGCGGACGGCATTACAGCCCGCATTGAATCAACACCGAGCAGGGTCAGCGGAATCAGCGCCAGGCGACGGAGAATGTAGGCTTACATCGGGGAAATGGAGCGTTTGGCAAGGACCGGGGGATGGCCGGACAAGGTTATCACGAAGAACTGGTCTTGATGCGGTCTTGAGAAAGCCAGGACGTTTGCTTCCCGTCATTTCCGCGCCAACGAGAATCCATTAACCTATTGAGAAGACCGAGAGGTTCCAAATCCAGGGAGGCAGCAGATGTCATCCACCACCACCGAACTGACCGAGCTGTTGGACGGAGTTCAGCGTCCCGGCGATTTTTACGCGACCGGCCTGGTCGAGTTGTTTATGCCATCCCTGGAGGTGGAAGGAGTCGGCCCCATCGCCCTGCCGTTGCTGCCGGTCCAGGCCGAGCAACTCATCGCGGTCGCCGAGCAAGCACCTTACGGCCGTGGCGAAGAAACCCTGGTCGATACCGCCGTGCGGCGGACCTGGCAGATCGACGCCGCCCGGGTCCGCATCGGCGGTCGGCACTGGTCGGGCGACCTGGAAGCCATCGTGCGGCGGGCCGCCGAGGGTCTGGGGGTGACTCAGCCGGTGGTGGCCGAACTCTACAAAATGCTGGTCTACGATCGGGGCAGCTTCTTCGTCAGCCATCGCGATACCGAAAAAGCGCCCGGTATGTTCGCCACGCTGATCATCGTGTTGCCCTCCCACTACACCGGGGGCGAACTGTTGGTGCGCCACCGCGACCGGGAAGCACGGCTCGACCTGCGGGGTCCGGAGCCGTCCGCGGTCGCCTTCGCCGCGTTCTATGCCGACTGCGTGCATGAGATCCGGCCCATCACGGCGGGTTGTCGGCTGACGCTGGTCTACAACCTGCTGCGCCCAGGCAAGGATCGCTTGCCCGAGCCGCCCAGCTACGAGGCCGAACAGGCCGCCGTGGTGGATCTGTTGCGCCGGTGGGTCGCGGACAAGGAATCACCCGAAGACGATTCGCCCGAAAAGCTGATCTATCCCCTGGAACATGCCTATACCCCGGCGGCGCTCGCCTTCGACGCCCTGAAGGGGGCGGACGCCGCGGCGGCCTCCGTGCTGGTCCCCGCGGCGGAACAGGCCGACTGCGATCTCCATCTGGCGTTGGTCTCTATCGAGGAGAGCGGCGGTGCCGAATACACCGGTGGTTACTACGGCTCGCGCCGCCGGAGAGGATCGTATGACGATGACAGCGATGACGACGATGATTTCGAGATCATTGAAGTCTATGACCGGAGCGCGACGCTGACCGAATGGCGGCGGCCCGACGGCAGCCCGACGGCCCTGGGAACCTTTCCTTTCGAGGAAACCGAACTCTGTCCGCCCGATGCGTTCGATGACTTGGAACCCGACGAACAGCACTTCCACGAAGCCACCGGCAACGAAGGCGCATCCTTCGAGCGGACTTACCGCCGGGCGGGCCTGGTGCTATGGCCGCGCGAGCGGCGCTTGGTCGTGCTCAACCAGGTGGGGTTGTCCGCCACGCTGCCCCATCTGAGCGAACTGGCCCAGCGCTGGGTCGAAAGCGGCGAAGGTCCTGAATCGCCCCTGTGGCGGCAGGCGCACGAACTGGCCGGATACATGCTGGGCACTTGGTCGAGACACGAACATCACTGGCCAACCGACGCCGAGAGTGCGGAAACCCGGATGCTGGCGCTCCTGAAGCAGCTCCGGGACGCGGCGCGTCTCGATGCGTTCCTGGCCGACGTCGCCGCCGCTGGCGCGTACCGCCAGGACGACAACCCGGCCTTGGTCGAGGCCCTCGGCCTGTTGCCGCCGGCGCGGGCCGCCGAGTCGATCGAACGGATCATCACCGGCAACGCCGCGAAGGCGCTCGGTGCCTGCGGCGATCTGTTGGCCCGGTGCGCCGCCGTGGCGCGGGAAACCGGTCGGACGGCGGATCTCCTGCCCGCCGCTCGCGCGTTGGTCGAAGCCTTGCCCGGTGATCCGGCGCGGCCGCCGTCGCCCGATTCCTGGCGCCGGCCGCCGTCGGTGGCACCCGGCTTTGTCGTCGATCTCCTGGCCGCCCTGGGTCAGATCGACGCGGCGCTGGCCGACCGTGCGGCGGACCACATTCTGGCTTGGCCCGCGACCTACGGGTTGGATACCGTGCTCGTTCCGGCCACCCGCATGTTGACCGAACGGGCGGCGACTCGGGACGAGGCGGCGGTCCGCCGCCTGCGCGACGCCAGTCTGGCGCACCTGCGCGCCCGCATCGCGGAGCCTCTGGAACCGCCGCGCGACTGGACGCGGGCCAGCACGCTCCCCTGCCAGTGCCCGCATTGCGGCGAACTCAGCCGCTTCTTGGCCGATCCCGACCGCAAGGTGTGGAAGTTCAAAGCCGCCGAACCGGCCCGTGTGCACGTGGAGGGTTCGATCCAGCACGCCGGCTGCGATCTGGACCGGGCGACCGAACGAC
>REEE01000017.1 GCA_007695245.1 Candidatus Competibacteraceae bacterium
GATGGATTGAGCGCAGCGCGTGGGCCTACTCTGGAAGTGCGCTATCATTCAAAATTCCCGACCGGGACCGCCGAATCCCCGGAGAAATTCGATGAATACTTTATTGAAACCGAGCCTGGGTCTGTTGACACTGGTATGGATCGTCACCGGTTGTGCGACCCCGCCGTTTTCGCGGCAACCCAGCCAACCCGCCGCCCGGGCGCCCGTGGTGGATCGCAGCGTGCGGCAACCGACGCCGGCGCCGCAGCCGCGGATGGACGTAGGACGCTTGCCCGCGGACCCACGCCTGCCCCGGGAATACGCTCAGCCTTATCCGATGGCCCCGGATCCTTACGGCGCGCCGGCCTATCCCGACGCCTATGGCAGCGTGCCGACGCGACCCTATGCGCCGTCGGAACGGTACGAGGTCTACAGTCCGCCCGCCTATCCGCCGGGTGCCGCCAGTCCTTATCCGCCGCCCGCCGCCGTCTATGGCGGTCCCGGCTATATCGACACGCCGGGCGCGTTGCCCGAGCCCCAGACCTTCGTACCGCTGACGCCGCGGGAACCCCCACGCCCTCTCGAACCCCGGCCAGCTCCTCAGGAAACGGAGGATGTCGCACTGGCGCCGCCGCCCGCGCCGGTCGAGCCGGAACCGGCCCGTCCGCCCGCCCGTCCGGCACCGCCGCCGCGCCCGCCGGCCGACCTGCCGCCGGCGGAGATCACCCGCGAAGGGAACCAGGCGGTGGCGGCGTTGCTGGACAGCGCCGACCGGCACGTGAAGAGCAACCAGTTGCCCGAGGCCGGTGCCGCGTTGGAACGGGCGCTGCGCATCGAGCCGCGCAATGCGGGTATCTGGCATGATCTGGCGCAGATTCGCCTGCATCAGGGTGAGTATCAGCAGGCCGAATCCCTGGCCAGCAAGTCCAACAATCTGGCCGGTGGCAACCGGGCCTTGCAAGCGCGCAACTGGCGGTTGATCGCCGTCTCCCGCAAGGCGACCGGCAACACCGCCGGTGCCGAGGAAGCCGAGGCCCAAGCCGCGCAATTCTCCCGCTAGCCTCCTCCCGGTCACGAGGCGACGCCGTGGATGCGACCGAGTTGCTGGGGCCGAAGGGTCCACTGGCCCGTCAGGTGCCGGGGTTCGCGCCGCGTCCGCAGCAGCAGGCCATGGCGGCGGCGGTCGCCGCGATCCTGGAGGACGGCGGGATCCTGATCGTCGAGGCCGGCACCGGCACCGGTAAAACTTTCGCCTATCTGGCGCCCGTGTTGCGATCCGGGGCGCGGGTCATCATCTCCACGGGCACCCGCCATCTGCAGGATCAGCTCTATCACCAGGATTTGCCGGTGGTGCGCCGGGCGCTGAAGATTCCGGTACGGGTGGCGCTGCTGAAGGGCCGCGGCAACTATCTGTGTCTCTATCGGCTACAGGCCACCGAGCAGGAAGGACGCCTGCCCGCGCGCGAGCAAGTCGCCGAACTGCGCCGCGTTCACCGTTGGGCCGGCCGCACCCGGCGTGGCGATATCGCCGAGATCTCCGACGTACCAGAATCTTCACCGCTCTGGCCGCGCGTCACCTCCACCGTGGATAACTGCCTGGGACAGGACTGTCCGAATTTCAACGACTGTTTTTTCGTCAAGGCGCGGCGCGAGGCGCTGGCGGCGGATGTGCTGGTCATCAACCATCATCTGTTCTGCGCCGATCTGGCGCTCAAGGAAACCGGGTTCGCCGAATTGTTGCCGGGCGCGGAAGCCGTCATTCTGGATGAGGCCCACCAGTTGCCGGAGATCGCCACGCACTTCTTCGGACGGTCGCTGAGCGGCCGACAGTTGAGCGAGTTGGCGCGGGATACGATCGTGGAACAGGCGCGGGACGCGGCGGATTTTCCCGAGTTGCGGCAACGGGCCGAGGCGCTGGAGCCGGCGGCGCTGGCGCTGCGGCAGGCGCTCGGAGCGGCGGAACGCCGGGCGCTGTGGCGGGAGGTCGCCGATCGGCCGGCGGTGCGGGAGGCGATCGGCCAGGCGACCGAGGTGCTGGAGCGCTTGCGGGAGGCGCTGAAGGAAGCGGCGCAGCGTGGGAAAGGCTTGGAAAACTGTGCGCGACGCGCCGAAGATCTGACGCAGCGGTTGGCGGCGGTGACCGGAGAGGAGAACGCTCCCGACAGCGCGCGCTGGTTCGAGACCTACGGGCGTGGGTTTACGCTGAAACTGACGCCGCTCGATATTGCCCCGACCTTCCGAGCGCGGCTGGCGGCGCAACCCGGTGCGTGGATTTTTACCTCGGCGACGCTGGCGGTGGGGGAGGGGTTCGAGCACTTCGCGACGCGGCTGGGATTGGAGGATTACGCGGCGCTGCGGCTGGACAGTCCGTTCGATTTCGCTCGACACACCTTGCTGTATCACCCGCCGGGATTACCGGATCCGGCCGCGCCGGGTTACACGATGGCGTTGCTGGACGCGGCGTTGCCGGTGCTGGAGGCCAGTCGGGGACGAGCGTTTTTGCTGTTTACCAGCTACCGAGCCTTGCGCGAGGCGGAGGAGCGGCTGGCGGGGCGCTTGGACTATCCGCTGCTGGTGCAGGGCGCGGCGCCGAAAGCGGTGTTGTTGCGGGAGTTCCGGGCCTCGGGCAACGCGGTGTTGCTGGGGACCGCCAGCTTTTGGGAAGGGGTGGACGTGCGCGGTGAAGCCTTGTCGTGCGTGATCATCGATCGGCTGCCGTTCGCCGCGCCCGGCGATCCGGTGTTGCAGTCGCGCATCGAGTCCTTGCGCCAGCGCGGCGACGATCCGTTTCTCCAGTACCAACTGCCCCAGGCGGTGATCGCGCTCAAGCAGGGCGTGGGTCGGTTGATCCGGGATGTCACCGATCGGGGAGTGCTGATGCTCTGCGATCCGCGGTTGCTGAGCAAGTTTTACGGGCGGGTGTTTCTGGACAGCCTGCCGCCGATGCCGCGAACGCGGAAATTGGAACGGGTGCAAGCGTTTTTCGCGGGATAGGGCGCAGCGCCATCCCATCCTGATCGGAGATCGTTCGCGAAAGAGCGGGAACCACACGGTGTGCTCTGGGTGTGTGCGTTAGCGCACAGAGCTTCCGGGCCGCGCGACGTACAGTGAGGTCGTGAGTCGATTGACGCACATCATCGATTCATGCACCCACTCACCCGCACCCATTGAGGACAATCTCATGAACAGTATCGTCTACATCGTCGGCGCAGTCGTCATCATCGCGGTCATTCTGTCGTTTTTAGGGCTACGTT
>REEE01000016.1 GCA_007695245.1 Candidatus Competibacteraceae bacterium
GCATCGATTTCAGCCGCGCCCAGCGCAATCTGTCCGGCTTCGCCTGGGAGCGGGTGGGTTACCGGTGAAGAATCATCAGCGTCCGGTCGCATTGAGCGCCCAGTCGTAGTCCAGATAACGAATGCGCGAGCCGCCCTGGCGGATCACCTCCTGCTCCTGGGGCGTGTCGCCCAGCGCATCGGCATAGCGGGCGAAGGTCGCCTCCAGTGAGGTCATGCCCTGATGACCTTGTTCGAAATCGCCTTTGTACCAATCGAAGATTTTTGAAACCATCAGCGTATTGCGCTCCGCCTCGAAGCGGTTGCGGCTACGGTCGGCCAGGAAGCGGCGCATGCTGTCCTCCAACTGCTCCTCCAACCGATCGGCCGTGAAGGCTTCGTCGCGCAGCATCGGGCAGCCGATGGCCGCGCAATTGACGGCGGCGTGGATGCGCGGCTCGTCGAACGCGCCGGGCGCGCGGATGATGTCGTGTTCGATATTGTCCAGATGCCGCTCTTCGCCCAGCAGGGTGAAAAAAGGCTGTTTCCAGGGGGACCGGAACAGCGATCCCAGATCCCGAATCGACCGAAGATCGGGATAGCGGGTTAAAATCAGTTCCACCGTGAAAGCGTTGTAGGCGTTGATCAGAAAAGCCAGCCGTTGCGGCGGACTCCACCCTTGATATTCGGCCTCGCTCACCGCCGAGAGCGTGTCGAGATAGGCGCGCAACGCCGCGCGGTCGGCTTGAAAGCCGGCATAGTTCACTTGGGACGCCTTACCGTCAGCGATCGGGACCACATGCCGTGCGAGCAGGGCATCCCAGGCGGCATGACGGTGATCGAAAGCCGCCTGCGCCAGCGGCGCCGCCAGCAACAGCGCGAGCAACACCAGCCCGCGTTTCAAGCAGATCATCAGTTTCACAAACAAACCTCCTTCGGTGGGGTTCCGGAACGCGTCCCGAAACCGTGGGTCTTGTGGATGCATACGTTTGAGCCTCTTCTTTGGATGCGTGCGGGATGTTGCCAAGGTCGCTATTGATGGCGATCTCGACCCGCCCCGCAACCCGCAAGAATCCCCAGCCCCAACCCCTTCGATCTCCCAAGGACTTCCACCATGAAACAACTCACCCGCACCTTCCTCACCGGTCTCGTCGCGATCCTGCCCATCGCGATCACGCTGGCGCTGCTGTGGTGGTTGGGCAGCACCGCCGAGGGCTTGCTGGGCGGACTTTTTCAGAGACTGCTGCCGGATGCGCTGTACTTTCCGGGCCTCGGCCTGATGGTCGGCATCGGGCTGATCTTCGCGCTGGGGGTATTGCTGCGCGCCTACGTCATTCGAGGGCTGTTCGCGTGGATGGAGGGGCTGATGCAGCGCATTCCCGTGGTCAAAACCATCCACGGCACAGTGCGCGACGTCATGAACCTGCTGTCGGGCGACATGCAAAACAAGTTTGGACGGGCCGTGCTGGTGACCCTGCCCGGCACCGAGTACCGCCTGGTGGGTTTTGTAACCCGCGAGGATTTCACCGGACTGCCCGACAACCTGGGGAGTCGTGAGACCATCGCGGTCTATCTGCCGATGAGCTACCAGATCGGCGGTTATACTATGATGCTGCCCCGCGGCGCTGTTGAAGCGTTGGATCTTTCCCTCGAAGACGCCATGCGCTACACGCTGACCGCCGGCGTCTCCGCCCGCAAGGATGATGGCCGTCCCAGCCGTGAAGACAGCCCGATGAGGAGGAGCTGAACCGGCCTCAAGATCAACCACGCGCAAAGCGGCTACACTTTACAGTTGCGATCCTTCTTTATGCTCCAGCACCTGTACGGTGAGGTAAACCGCGACATGCAACCGCAGATCATTCCCGAAACCAGTTATCTGATGCGCATGGCGGATGGGACTATCAAGCAAGTCAATCCGCTCACGGGCACCGAAGTGTGGACCGTCCCCGGCCGGGCCAACCGGCCGCTGGGGGTGAGTTCGGGTCCTCCCGCGCCCCTCGATCCAGACCGACACGAAGCCCACTGCGCGTTTTGCGCCCAGCGCTACCTGGAAACGCCGCCCGAGAAGGCGCGCCTGGTGCGGACCGAACACGGCTTCACCACGCTGCGCCATCTCCACGCCGAGGCGCTGTTCGAAACCGCGGCTGAATTCCGCCGCATCCCCAACCTGTTCGAGATCGTCTCCTTCGACTACTGGCAACAGAACTTCAGCTATCGACTGCCGGACGTTCTCGAGCTGCACAAGCAGAATTATCTAGCCTCGGAAGCCGGTCGCGAGCATGTCTTTCAGGTCGTGGATCAACGGTTGAAGGCCTCCGGAATGGACGAGTACGCCCGAGAGCGGATGACCCCGGAGGAGCGGTTGCAACTCGCCAATGCGTTCTTTGGCGGCGGCCACGAAGTCATCGTCGCCCGGCGCCATTTCATCGACGGCGCCACTCACGACGATCAACTGGCGTCCTCCGGCACCCTGACCTCGGAAGAGCACTATCAGTATCTGCGTTTCACCATCGACGCCATGCGCGATCTGTACATCAACAACCGCTACGTGCGCTACGTGGCGGTGTTTCAGAACTGGCTGAAGCCGGCCGGCGCATCCTTCGACCACCTGCACAAGCAACTGGTGGCCATCGACGAACGCGGGGTCCAGAACGAGATGGAGTTGCAGCGGGTTCGAGCCAATCCCAACCTCTACAACGAAGCCGCCGTCAACTTTGCCGCCTACCACAATCTGGTGGTGGCCGAAAACGAGCACGCCATCGCCTATGCCGGTTTCGGCCATCGCTACCCCACGCTGGAGATTTTCTCCAAAAGCGAGCGCAGCCAGCCGTGGAACCACACTCCGGAAGAACTGCGCGGCATGTCCGACCTGGTCCATGCCTGTCACGCCGCCACCGGCTCCGAGGTGCCCTGCAACGAGGAGTGGTACTACAAACCGCCCGACGTGGATGTACCCATGCCGTGGCGGGTCATGCTCAAATGGCGGGTATCGACGCCGGCCGGATTCGAAGGCGGCACCAAGATTTACGTCAACACCATCGACCCGGACAGCTTGCGCGACCGGGTGGTGCCCCGGCTGTTCCAGCTCAAAAACGAGGGGCGGATCGCACCGATGAAGATCGCCTTCGAGTGCGCCTGCGTGCCCAACTGTCTCCGGTATAACCCCGCCGTGCGCCAGCAGGAATCTTCCCATCCCGAATTTCCGCCGCTCTCGGACGGCCGCGCGGCGGAGGGGTGAGCGCGTCCG
>REEE01000157.1 GCA_007695245.1 Candidatus Competibacteraceae bacterium
CCGCGCCGCCGAACACCGCCAGCAACTGGCGGCGCAGGCTTCCAGACCAGAGGTCAGCCAGCCGGCGACCGGACGCGGGCGCGGGCGTCGTCACGATCAATCGCTGCTCGCCGCTTCGGCCGCGCCGGCCATATAGCGTTGCCAAACGTCGTCGTGGAGGGTCTTGCCCGCCGGGCTCAACGGCATGTAGACCTCCGCCCGCCGCATGTCCTCAATGGGCGGAAAGATCACCGGGTCGTTGCGGATTTCCGGGTTGATGAGCGGGTAGGCCGCCTCGTTGGCTGTGGCGTAGTGTTGCTCGTTGACGATCCTGGCGCTGATTTCCGGGCGCAGGAGGAAATCGATGAACGCTTCGGCGGTGTATTGGTTCGGGCTGGCCGCCGGGATGACGAAGTTGTCCGCCCACTGAATGCTGCCCTGGACGGGCAGGACATACTCCACATCGAGCCCCCGCGCGCGAGCCCGCAGCACATCGCCCGCCCAGCCATACATGATTACAATTTCGCCGTTCGCAAAGAGTTCGTCGCTGTCGGGAACAACGTAGCCGGACGTGCGCGCGTTAGCCTTGAGCGCCAGCAGGCGCGCCAGCGCCGCCTCCAGTTCGGCGGGATCTTCCGAGTTGATCGAGAAGCCGAGCGATTGCAGGGCGATGCCGAGCAGGTAGTTGGGTAGATCGAAGACCAGAACGCGACCGGCGTAGCGCGGATCCCAGAGATCGTTCCATCCCGTCACGGGTTGTTCGATGAGGTCGGCGCGCGCCAGCAGGCCGGTCAGGCCCCAGTTATAGGTCACGCTGTAGCGATTGCCCGGGTCGTAGGCCAAATCGCGAAAGTTGGGGGAGATGTGCTTGAAGTTCGGCACGTTGCGATGATCGATTTCGGCGAGCAATCCCTCCGCCGCCAATTCGGGGACGTAGGGGCTATCGATGACCACCACATCGTAAACCTGGCCGGCCCGAAGCTTTGTGATGGCTTCCTCGGTGGTCTCATAGCTCTGATAGATGACCTTAACGCCATGTTCTTTCGTGAATTCTTCCATGATCGATTCCGGCAGGTCCTCGGCCCAACTGAGGAAGATGAGTTCTTTCGCCAGGGTGGGCGTGGTGGGTCTCGCCGGGGGTTCGGCGTCGCCGCAAGCGGCCAAAAGACCCAGGGCCAGCGCGGCGCAAAGCAGCGGTCGTAACGCTCGGGCGCGCATTTATTGTTCTCCCTGAGGATCGGCCGCCATGAATCGCTCCCAAAGCTCGGCGTAGCGTTTTTCCCCTTCCGGACTCAGCGGCAAAATCAGTTCGGCCTTTTGCAGGTCCGCGTTGGGCGGGAAGATGATCGGATCGTTGAGGATTTCGGGATCGATCAGCGGCAAAGCCGCCTCGTTGGGCGTGGGATAGCGAAGTTCCTCGACGAGTCGCGCGCTGACCTCCGGGCGCAGCAGAAAGTTGATGAAAACCTCGGCGGTATGCCGGTTGGGGCTGTTGGCCGGAACGACGAAATTATCGCCCCAGAGCAGCGCGCCTTCCTCGGGCAGCGCGTGGATGATCGCCGGATTCAGCTCGCGCCCTTCCAGCGCGTCGCCCGCCCACGCCATGGCCAGCACCGCCTGGCCGCTGTTCATGACCCCGGTGGCCATGTTGGGATCGAACTCCTCCAGCCGGAGCATCTGGGGTTTGAGGGCCAGCAAATGCCGCAGCGCCGCTTCCAGTTCGGCCGGCGCTTCGGAATTTCCCGAATAGCCCAGGGATTTCAGTGCGATGGCGATCACCTCGCGCGGCATGTCGAACCAGAATCCCACCCGGCCCGCGTAACGCGCGTCCCACAGATCGATCCAGCGGGTGACCGGTTCCGCGACGAGATCGCCGCGGATCACCAGGCCGACCGTGCCCCAACTGGAGGGAACGCTGTGGCGATTGCCGGGATCGTAGGCCAGGTCGCGGAAATTGGCCGCGATGTTCTTGAAGTTGGGGAGATTGCCGTGGTTGATTTCCGCCAGTAGATTCTCCCGGACCAGCGTGGGAATTTTGCGGCTTTCGACCACCACCACGTCGTAGACCTCTCCAGCCCGCAGGTTGGCATACGCCTCTTCGGGCGATTCATAGGTGACCAGCTTCACCGCGACACCGTACTCGCGGGTGAAATCGTCCAGCACCGCCTGGGGCATATCGTCCACCCAGTCGTAAAACACCAGTTCGGACGCCAGGGGCGGCGGGGACGGCGCGGCGGGGGGGGACGGGCTGTCGCAGGCGGTCAACCCGGCGAGCGACAAGAAGAGAGCCAACAAAATCGGTATCAGTCTTTTACTCATGGCAAGATCTCATCAAAAGGATAGCGAATTCTTCGTCGTCGAGCCTTACCATCGCATCTCTGGCCCGCGCTCCATGCTCCCGCAACCGCGCGGTTTTCTGCTTCAGCGGATCGCCAACCGGATACCTTTGGCCACGGTTTAAATACAATAGCCTCAAAATAGAGCATCGTCAATTAAGGCTGACACCACTTGCTTGAAGGCCATGTCGGCTTTCACTCTTCACGAGGAATTTGGTCATGCGACATCCCCTCCTCGCTTCCCTGGGCATTCCCGAACGCGGCAAAGTCGTCAGCGCCCGTGAAGCCGTGAGTCTGATTCGCCCCGGCGATACGCTCGCCACCAGCGGCTTCGTCGGCACCGGCTTCGCCGAACACCTCGCCATCGCGTTGGAGGAACGCTATCTGACGGCGGAGATCGACTCCCACTCTAGGCCGATCAAACCACGCGATTTAACCCTGGTCTACGCCGCCGGCCAGGGCGACGGCCAACAACGGGGCTTGAACCACCTCGGGCACGAGGGGCTGATCAAACGGGTCATCGGCGGGCACTGGGGTCTGGTCCCGAAACTGCAAGCGCTGGCGGTGGCCAACCAGATCGAAGCCTACAACCTGCCGCAGGGGGTCATCACCCATCTGTACCGCGACATCGCCGCCGGCAAGCCGGGTACCCTGACCCGGGTCGGGTTGGGCACGTTCGTGGACCCGCGCCACGGCGGCGGCAAGCTCAACGCCATCACTCGCGAAGACCTGGTCGAGGTCATCACTCTCGGCGGCCGGGAATATCTGTTCTATAAGGCGTTCCCGATCCAGATCGGCCTCATTCGCGCCACCACCGCCGACCTCGACGGTCATCTGACCATGGAAAAGGAGGCGTTGACCCTGGAGTCGCTGGCCATCGCCATGGCGGTCCACAACTCGGGCGGCATCGTCCTCGCCCAAGTGGAGCGGGTCGCCGAGCGCGGTTTCTTACGCCCGAAGGACGTGCGGGTGCCGGGCATCCTGGTGGATTGCGTCGTGGTCGCGCCGCCCGAACACCACTGGCAAACTTTCTCCAACCCATACAATCCGGCGTATTCCGGCGAAATCAAGGCACCGCTGGCGTCGATTCCACCCATGCCGCTGACCGAACGCAAGATCATCGCCCGGCGCGCGGCGCTGGAACTGATCGCCAACGCCATCGTAAATCTCGGCATCGGCATGCCGGAAGGCGTGGCCAGCATCGCTGCCGAGGAGCAGATCATCGACCTGCTGACCCTGACCACCGAGCCGGGGGTGGTGGGCGGCATCCCGGCCGGGGGGCTGGATTTTGGCGCGGCCGTCAACGTGCAAGCCATCATCGATCAGCCCAACCAGTTCGACTTTTATGATGGTGGCGGCCTGGACCTCGCGATCCTGGGGCTGGCGCAGGCCGACCGGCAAGGCAACCTGAATGTCTCCAGGTTTGGTCCCCGCATCGCGGGTGCCGGCGGATTCATCAACATCAGCCAGAACTCCCGCAAAGTGGTGTTCGTCGGCACCTTCACCGCCGGCGGGCTGGATCTCGTGGTGGAAGCGGGTCAGTTGCGCATCCGCCGCGAGGGCAACACCCACAAGTTCGTGGCGGAGGTCGAACAGCGCACGTTCAGCGGCGAGGTGGCCAGCCGCCAAAGTCAGCCGGTGCTCTATGTCACCGAGCGAGCGGTGTTTCGACTGACCGCCGCGGGACCGGAATTGATCGAAATCGCGCCGGGCATCGATCTGGAGCGCGACGTGTTGGCCCGGATGGACTTTCCACCGCGCGTCAGCCCCGAACTCCGGCTCATGGACGCCCGTATCTTCCAGGACAGACCGATGGGGCTGCGCGATCTCCTGCTGGCCAAGCCTCGCTGCCCCAGATCGCCTTGACCTGGCTCTATCCCGATGGGAATCTGAACCCGGACCCACTGCGGGACGCCTTCCTGGCCTTCTGGCGCCAGCGCGGGCAACCGCTGCCCGGCAGCGCCCCCTATCACGAGATCGCCCCGCATCCGTGGCTCGTCTATCATCCGCCGCATCCGCCCGACCCGCCGAGGCCCACATCATGAATTGGAAAACCGCCTATCGATCCTTCTACTATGCAAACGCGCCGGAACCGGCCGATCCGACGCTCCCGCCACCCGAGACCGCCCTGCTCTGCATTGAATGAGAGCTTCTTCGTCGTGCTCCTGGAGGACTGTTGCGCCGCCGGCACCGAAGATCTGCACCACAAGGAGTTGGAGATTCTCAACATGATCTACTGCCAGGTCATGAGCAGCGCCGAACTGTTCGACCTCATGGGGCTGCGCTGACGAGACCTCGTCCGGGAGGGCCACGACGCGAATCAGAGATCTCCAAGCGATGGCCTTTCCCGGCGGCGAAAACCGCGGTTGCAACAGGTGACAACACCTAACATTGGCGCATTCCCTACAATCCTGACACTTTCGCTCAGAAACCGGCTATATAATCAGGGCCTCCAATCTTTAAGGATCGCCCATGGAACACGCAACGGCCACCGAACTGTACGCGCGGTCCCACCAGCAATGGCGGGAAGTCGTCGAATTGGGCCTGCACGATTCCGAAGATCTGGTTTACGGGATCATGCCCTTGTTGGTCGAGGCGTTGAATCTGGACCCCGACCACCTGCCCTCTCTGGATCTGATGAGCGATATGCTGATGGAGGTCGGCGCTTACGAGGAAGCCACCGAACTCGTGGAAAAAATGCTCGGGTTAAACCCGGACGAGGCCGATTCCCGCAAAAAACTGACCGTGTTGATGAGCCCTCTGGAGCAGCAACGGCGCGTCGTGCGCGCGTATCTCCATCAAAAGCGCCAGCGCTTGATCCACGGCGACATTCAGCGCTGAACGCTCCCCAACCCCCTCATGACCCGTGGAGCACCTCGCGGAGTTTCATGGCCAGCACCTCACGGGAAAAGGGCTTCTGCAGAAAATGCACGCCGTCATCGAGGACGCCGTGATGGGCGATGACGTTGGCGGTATAGCCGGACATGAACAGGCATTTGAGGCCGGGGCGTACAACGCCGAGCCGTTCCCACAGATCGCGGCCGCTCATGTCCGGCATGATGACATCGGTGAGCAGCAGATGAATCTTGCCGGGGTACGTCTCGGCCAGATGGAGCGCCACATTAGGATGATTGGCGGCCAGCACGGTGTAGCCCAGTCGCTCCAGCAACCGTTCGCTCAGCTTGAGCAGCGCCTCCTCGTCCTCGACCAGCAGCACGGTCTCGGTGCCGGTCGGCATCACGGCGGGCTCCGGCGGTCTGACGCTCACCGGTTCCGACGCGGCGTACCGGGGTAAATAGATTTTAAAGGTCGTGCCTTGCCCCGGCTCGCTGTACACGTTGACGAAGCCCTGGTTCTGCTTGACGATACCGTACACCGTGGCCAGACCGAGGCCCGTGCCCCGCCCCACTGGCTTGGTGGTGAAAAAGGGATCGAAGAGTTGCGCCAGAATGCCCTTATCCATGCCGCAACCGTCGTCGCTGACCGCCAGCAGCACGTATTGGCCGGGGACAAAGCCCATATGGGTCTCGCAATAAGCCTCATCAAAGATCGCATGACCGGTCTCAATGGTGATCTTGCCGACGCCAGAAATCGCATCGCGCGCGTTGACCACCAGGTTGGCCAGAATCTGATCGATCTGGGCCGGGTCCATGCGCACCGGCCACAATGGGTCGGTGGGTTTCCACAGCAGGTCAATGTCTTCGCCGATCAACCGTCCCAGCATCTTGAGCATGCCCGCGATGGTGTCGTTGAGATCGAGCACCTTGGGCGCGATGGTCTGTTTGCGGGCGAAAGCCAGCAACTGACGGGTTAAATCGGCCGAGCGTTGCGCGGCGTTCTGAATCTCCAGCAGATCGGCGTGCAGGGTGCTGTCGGGGGCCGTCCGCTCTAAAGCCAGGTCGGCGTGCCCGACGATCACCGCCAGCATGTTGTTAAAGTCGTGCGCCACACCCCCCGCCAGTCGGCCCACCGCCTCCATCTTCTGCGCCTGAAACAGTTGGGCTTCCAGATCATCCTGTTTGCGCAGCGCCTGCTCGCCGGCCGCTTTCATCCGCAGCACCCGAAAGGCGTAGGCCAAATTGTCGGCCAGCCGGCACAACAACTCGACTTCGGGCGGCGCCACGGCCTCCGACTCCGCCGCGTACAGGATCAACGCGCCGAACACGCCGGCTTCGTTCCGCAGCGGCAGCGCGACGGCGGCGGCGTAGCCGTACCGAATCGCCGCTTCGCGCCAGGGCGCGAAGTTGGGGTCGGCCAGCAGGTTCCGGCAAACCACCGGTTGGCCGGTGCGAATGGTCGTGCCGGCGGGACCGCGCCCGGTTGGCGACTCGTCCCAAGTCACTTTAACGGCGTCGAGATAACCCTTCTCAAGCCCGGCCTGGGCCACCGGCCGCACCCGCTGGTCGGGTCCGTGCTCGGCCAAGCCCACCCACGCCAACCGCCAACCGCCTTCCGCCACAAAAATATTACAAATCTCCTGCATCAGCTCGAGGTCGTCCCGCGCCAGGGCGATGACCTTGTTACAGTGGCTGAGCATGCGGTAGGAACGCACGGCTTGCCGTTCCTTGTCCTGCGCCTGCCGTTGCTCCACGACCTTCCAAACCGCCTCCATCAACAGGGTGAGCTGAAGAATGTCGGTTTCGTGATAGTCGGTCTCCTTGTTGGCCACCCCGACCACGCCGACGATTTTGCCGCCGCTGAAAACCGGCACGGTCAGATACTTGAACAGTTGGGCGTGGCCCTCCGGGTAGCCCTTTTTGAGCGGATGCGCGGCGGTAAAGTCGTTGACCAGAATCGGGCGGCGCTGCCGGACCGCCTCGCCCCAGAGACCGGTCTGGCCCAACTCGTAACAAGTCTGGGGACTGACGATGGTGCATTCCCGCATCACCTCCCGCGACCAGGAGTTCAGCACGAATTCCTGGCGATCCTCAGAGTAGCGATAGAGGTAACCGATCTTGCTGCCGGTCAGTTGGATGGCTTCATTCAGCGCGTAATCCAGAAAATCCTGCACCGAATCGGCCGGGTACTGCAGGATGCTGACCAGGCTGCGCAGCCGCGCTTCATTGCGGCGGATTTCCCGCTCCACCGCCTGCTCTCGGGTCTGATCGCGGAACACCAACACCACGCCGATGATGGCGCCGCTCTCGTCGCGGATGGGCGCGCCGCTGTCGGCGATCGGGCGTTCGGTCCCGTCCCGGGCGACGAGCAGGGTATGGTTGGCCAGCCCCACCACCGTTCCCTCACGCAGCACGTGCTGGACGGGGCTTTCGGCCGCGACGCGAGTTTCTTCGTGGATGATGCGAAAGACGTCCTGCAGGGGCTGACCCTGGGCTTCGGCCTCCGGCCAGCCGGTGAGTTGTTCCGCCACCGGGTTCATCTGCCGGACCCGACCTTCGTGGTCGGTGGTGATGACCGCATCACCGATGCTGTAGAGCGTGGTGCGAAATTCTTCCTGAACCTCCCGCTGGCGTCGCTCCATCTGATACAAATTGCGATAAAGACCGATCTGCCGGCGCCGGTAGGCGATGGATGTCATCGCCCCTGCGAGCAAAATCGCCAGACCGACGAACAGCGCGACCATCCCGGCGCGGTAGCGCGCCTCGGCCAAAATCTCCTCGGCATCCACCTTGGCCACCAGAAACCAGGGCGAGTCGGGCACCGGACGCAGGTCGGCCAGCACCTCCACCCCGCGGTAGTCCTGGCCCTGGAACCATCCCTGCTGGCCGAGCACCGCCTGCGTCCCCGATAAACTCCGGTCCAGCGGGAACCGCAAGGACAGCGCGGTATCGGGTTGATGGCGCAATTCATTCAGATAAACGACCTCGTCGCCCTCCCGACGCACCAGCAACGTCTCGGCGCTCTGGCTGGGCGTGGGCCAGGACTGGATCAGGGGATACAGATAGTCCGTCGCGGCGCTGCGCAGGACCAGCACCGCCAGCGGCAGGCCCCCGGCATCGCCCACCGGAGCGACCGTGTCCAGGTAGATGCGACCCTCGGGGGAACGGTAGAGATCGGAGATCGCCGCGTCGCGCCGGGCGAGCGCCGCCGCGAGGGTCTGCCGGGTCGCGGCATCGATCGGCTCGGGATCGTCGTTGGCGGCGAGAAGCAGGTTCCCATCCGGATCGAGCAACAGGACGTCATGATAGCCATGGGTTTGCTGTTCGAGCCGCAGCCGCAGCCGCCAATCCGCCCGCAGGTCGGGATTTTCGGGCGCGGTTCGCCACGCTTCCAACGCCCGTTGAAAGAACGGACTCCCGCTCGCCCGGCGAGCGTCGGCCAAGCGCTCCCGCCGCCATTGCTGGATTTGGCCGGCCTTCAGTTCGGCGATGGCGGCGATATCGTGATACTTCTCCTGATGGATGCGTTCCGCTTCGCCGTGATAATACCCATAGCCCCCGGCCAGCAGCGCCAGCGCCAGCACGGCGAAGACCGCCACCCAGATTCGGCGGCGGGGCCTGATGCGCAACCCGCCGTCCGTCATCCGGTTTCCCGTCCGCGTCCGGGTTTTAGAGAGTGGGCTCGATCGCATGAAAATTTGACAGTCAATGGGTTGTCTTTAAGCGCACGCGCGGATGACCGTTACTCGATCCGCAATTCAGCGACGCTCTGAAACTCGCTGACCACGTAATAACACTCCACGTTCATTTGCAGCAGCGCGCAGTCGGCGGCGGTGACGAAATCCCGCAGGCGCGGATGCTTGGCCAAATAGAGTGGCAGCAACTCCGCGCGGCGCGCCGCATCGGTTTCGCAAATCGCGCCTTGGGCGGAAATCGCCACGGCGTTGCCGTAATCGGCCGCGTTGTTGCACCGGTTGTCGATCAACAGCGAGGCGCGCGGGTTGTCGAGCAGGTTGGCGTACTTCCGGGTCGCCCGAAAGGTGGCGAAGACGATGTGCCGCAGATCGGGCGTGACGGCGAATGCCATGAGGCTGGTGTAGGGCTGCTGCTGGTGCTGGGTCGCCAGCACGGCCTGGATCTGGGAATCCAGCAAGGCGCGCACCGTGCGCCGGAGTTGTTCGGGAGCGCTCATGGGGACCAGGACCGACCTTGGGCTGAGGGAGAACGGATAGGATAACTATAGTCGCCGCCGTGCGGAACGTGGCGGGCGCGCCCGAGGTCAGGCCGCCGCTCGCTCCCAACAGCAGAGCCGACCCGCGGCGCGGACCCAGGTTTCAATTCCAGCCGCGCGGCGCGGCTTGCAAAGCCGCCCGCAGCCGCCGGTAGCTGCCCAACCGGCGTGGGGCAATCGCACCGTGCGCCGCCGCGACCCGCACCGCGCAGCCCGGCTCGACCTCGTGGCGGCAATCGGAAAACCGACAGCGTCCGAGATAGGGCGCGAGGTCGGGGAAACCCCGGTCCAGATCGTCCAGACTGATCTCTCCCAGTTCGAAACCGCGCACCCCGGGAGTATCGATCAGGTCGCCGCCGTCCGGCAGGTGGTAGAGCATGCTGGTCGTGGTGGTGTGGACGCCTTGACCGGTGAGCGCGGACAGCGCCTGGATGCGAATCTCACGGTCGGGCAACAACGCCTTGATCAGCGACGACTTGCCCACGCCCGACTGTCCGACCAGCAGACTGACGCGATCCCGCAATCCGGCCCGTAGTTCGTCCAACCCGTGCGCGGTATGACTGCTGGTCAGCAGCAGCGGATAGCCGATCCGGCGATAAGGCTCCAGTTGTTGGTGCAGGACCGCCAGCGCCGCGGCGTCCAGCAAGTCCAGTTTATTCAACACCAGCAACCCGGGTACGCCGATGGCGGCGATGGCGACCAGGTAGCGGTCGATCAGATCTTCGCTGTGGGTCGGCTCCGGGGCCAGCACGACCACGACCGCATCGAGATTGGCGGCGACCGGGCGCGCCTGGCCGCCGGCGTCGGGACGGGCCAGCAGCGAGCGACGTTCGCCCAGCGCCACGATGACCCCCTCCTCCGCGCCGGACGCCTGCCAGATCACCCGGTCGCCGCAAGCCAGTCGCCCCAGATTTTGCCGCGCGACGCAGCGATATAACCGACGATCATCCGTTTCGACGATCGACGTCTGGCCGTGGTGGGCGATGATCAGGCCCATCTGTTCCGGACCCAGCCCGGCGCGATCCAGGGCGTCCAGCCGGCGCCCGGCCCGTTCCCGCCGCTGCTCCTGCAACCGCTGGATCCTTTCCCGCTGGCGCTCGGTCAGTCTCCGCTGGGTCATGAGATCGGGCCGACTCGTCGGGGATTCCCGCGCACGCGGCCGGGCAGAACCCGTCGAACCGACTTACACTGAAGGTCAATCATGGGCCAGCGCGCCCTTTCTTCCACCCTGACTTTGCATTGTGAAGAATCCATGTCCCCTGAAAATCTGATCTGGATCGACCTGGAAATGACCGGTCTGGAGCCCCAAACCGACCACATTCTCGAAATCGCCACCGTGGTGACCGACAGCCACTTGAACATCCTGGCCGAGGGGCCGGTGCTGGCCATCCACCAAAGCGATGCGTTGCTGGCGGCGATGGACGACTGGAACCGCAAGCAGCACGGGGAATCCGGGCTGGTCGAGCGGGTCCGCGCCAGCGACCTGGACGAGCGGACCGCCGAACGCCACACCCTGGAATTCCTGCAACGATATGTGCCCAAGGAAAAGTCACCGATGTGCGGCAACAGCATCTGCCAGGACCGGCGCTTTCTGGCCCGCTTCATGCCGGAACTGGAGGCGTACTTTCATTATCGCAATCTGGACGTGAGCACGCTCAAGGAACTGGGCCGCCGCTGGTATCCAGAGCGGATCAAGGGCTTCAAAAAAAGCTCGACCCATCTGGCGTTGCAGGATATCCGCGACTCCATCGACGAGTTGTGCTTTTATCGCGAACGGCTGTTGATACCGGCGGAACCCGCGCGATAAACGACGGTTTCAAGTCTCGATCGGCAAACGGGGATCGTTACCCCATTCCGACCAGGCCCCCGGATAACCGCGCACCCGCGGATAACCCAGATGGCGCAGCACCCAGTAAGTATGCGCCGAACGGTGGTGGGTCTGGCAATAAACGATGACCTCCTGGTCGGGCGTGACGTCGCGTTTTTCCAGCATCGTGCGCAGCACCGGGTCGGGCTGCAAGCGCCACTGCCGTTGCGGGTCCATGGCGTCGGTCCAGTTCAAATTCACCGCACCGGGAATGTGGCCGCCGCGAGCGGCGCGCTGGTCCTGGCCGGTGAACTCGCCCGGCGTGCGGGTATCCAGCAGCGCCAGGTCGGGCTGGCCGAGCCGCGCCAGAATGTAATCCCGGTCGGCGACCGCCGCCGGATTGGCGAAGCGCGCCCGATAGTCGCTGCGCGGCGGATGGCGGAACGGCGCTTCCAGCGATCCGCCGGCGGCGTCCCAGGCGTGGATGCCGCCGTTGAGCAGCGACACCCGGTCGTGACCCAGCACCGCCAGCGTCCACAGCAGCCGGCTGGCGCGACCGTTGCCTTCTTCGTCGTAGGCGACCACCGCCTGGTCGGGCTTCAACCCCAACCGCGAGAACACCTCACTGAGGTGCGCCTCGCTCGGCATCAACCCCATCGCCGGCGGTTCGGCCCGGACCAGGTCCGAATAGTCGAGATGAACGGCGCCGGGAATGTGTCCGGCACCGTAACTGGCGGTATCGCTCAGATCGACGATCAGCACGGCGGGATCGGCGAGGATGGGCTGAAGCTGCTCCGGTTCGATCAGCAGCGGCAGATTCGGTACGGAAGTCATGCGGACTCCTGAAAAAGGTTGGACACCATGGCGCGGTTGCCGGCTCGGACCGGTCGAGCCGGCGCACCGCCGGCTCCACCCCGGTTGCGGTCGGGCCGCTACATATTCGGATAATTCGGTCCACCCCCGCCCTGCGGCGTGATCCAGTGAATGTTCTGCGTGGGGTCCTTGATGTCGCAGGTCTTACAGTGGACGCAGTTCTGGGCGTTGATCTGCAGGCGTGGGTTGCTCCCGTCGTCGTTGCGGACGATTTCGTACACTCCCGCCGGGCAGTACAGCTGCTCGGGCGCGTCGTACAGCGCCAGATTGAACTGGACGGGGACGCTCGCGTCCTTGAGCGTCAGATGGCAGGGCTGATTCTCCTCGTGGTTGGTATTGGAGATAAACACCGAGGACAGCTTGTCGAAGGTGATCACCCCGTCCGGCTTGGGGTACTCGATCTTCGGGCACTCGCTGGCTTTCTTCAGCTTGGCGTGGTCCGGCTTGTGGTGGAAGGTCCACGGGGCCTTACCCCGGAGGACGTAGGTATCGAGCGCCGAATAGGCGATCGCCGCCCACAATCCCCAACTGAACGACGGCTTGATGTTGCGGACCCGGTAGAGTTCCTCCCACAGCCAGCTCTGACGTAACTGCTCCGGATACTCCGCTACCTCGTCGGCACCGCGTCCGGCCGCGACCGCCGCGAACACCGCCTCGGCCGCCACCGTCCCCGATTTCATCGCCGTGTGGGTGCCTTTGATCTTGGGCATGTTCAGGAACCCGGCGGTGTCGCCGATCAGCAACCCGCCGGGGAAAGTCAGTTTGGGAATCGACTGGTAGCCGCCGGCCGAGATGGCGCGCGCGCCGTAGGCGACGCGCCGACCGCCCTCGAAGGTGGGTCGGATGTCGGGATGGGTCTTGAAGCGCTGGAACTCATCGAAGGGCGACAGGTGCGGGTTAGCGTAACCCAAGCCGATCACGAACCCGACCGAGACCTGATTGCCTTCCAGATGATACAGGAAGGAGCCGCCGTAGGTACTGGCGTCCAGCGGCCAGCCGACGGTGTGAACGATCTTGCCGGGTTCATGCCGGGCGGGATCGACCTCCCACAATTCCTTGATGCCGATGCCGTAGGTCTGCGGGTCCACGCCCTCGCGCAACTGGAAGCGCTCGAACAGAAGCTTGGTCAGCGAACCGCGGCAGCCTTCGGCGAACAGCGTGTAGCGGGCGCGCAACTCCATGCCCGGCGCAAACTGGTCGGTCGGCTGGCCGTCCCGGCCGACGCCCATGTCGCCGGTGGCGACGCCCACGACCCCGCCGTCATCGTCGTAGAGCACCTCGGCGGCGGCGAAGCCGGGATAGATCTCCACACCCAGCTCCTCGGCCTGCGTCGCCAGCCAACGGCACAGATTGCCCAGGCTGATGATGTAGTTACCGTGGTTGTGCATCTGCGGCGGGGTGGGCAGCCGGTACGAGGTTTCCCGGGTCAGGAGCAGGAAGCGGTCGTCCGTGGCTGGAGTGTGCAGCGGCGCGCCACGTTCCTTCCAGTCCGGAATCAACTCATCCAGGGCGCGGGTCTCGATGACCGCGCCGGACAGGATGTGCGCGCCGACTTCGGAGCCTTTTTCGATGACGCAGACGTTGACTTCCTGGTCGTTCTCCGCCGCCAGTTGCTTGAGACGGATGGCCGCCGCCAGGCCGGACGGACCGGCACCGACGATCACCACGTCATATTCCATACTTTCGCGTTCCACCAGACACTCCTTAAGAGTTGTTTTCGGGTTCGGTTATCTTACCAAAATCAGGTTCCGGCTGGCTCGAACCTCGTGTGAGGATATCGCGCATCACCTCTTCCACCATGATTTTCAGTTCCGGCGGGATGCCGTCCAGCGCTTCCGCCTCGCCCGCGGCGGCGCGCAGGGCCAAGGCGATGGGTTTAAGGAAATTGGCGTGCGCGGATTGCGCCATCAGTTCGGCCAAGGCGGGTCCCAAGCCGGTGTCGTGACATTCACGGGCTTGTTTTTGTAGCTTGTAAAGTGCCCATGTATCACCGCTACTGGCGAGGTCCGCCAGATGTTCGAGGGCTTGGTACGCGGCGTGATTAGTGATGGGAAAAGGATGATCTGAATTGAGTCGCCGAGTCCGTGGACAGGCTTTCTCCGAGTCAGAGCGTTCGCCAGCAAAGGCACGGAGTTCGTCGCTGCCGTACCACAGCCGCATGAACTCGATCAGCCAAATGAGACCCTGCCGGATACGACGCGGAGTGTAGCGCATCAAATACCAGACATTGAAAAAACGCTCGGCGACCTGATAGCCCGCGCGGCGGCGTCCCGGCAACTTGGTTTTTTCGATCAGGCCTTCCGCTTCCAAACGGGCGAGTTGACCGCTCACGGTGGTGGCGGGAATGCCGGACACTTCCGCCAGTTCAGCGGTGGCCACCGGCGTCCAATGCTCCATCACGTGAGCCAACAGCTTGCGCGGCTGGTCGGCCAGGTTTTCCAGGCGCGTCTTGTACAGCGGCGTCATCAAATCCAGCAGCAGCTTGAGATCGGCGTGCAGGTTGTCTTGCCGGCCGGCGGCGAACATCTCGTAGAGCATGACCGTGGTGCGCGGGTTGCCGCCGGTCAGGTTGCGCAGCGCCTTCAGCCGTTCCGGTTTGGCGTCCAGGATGCGGGCCATGACTTGGGCGGCGGCTTCGCCGGGCTTTTCCTGACCCGCGCCAAAGGTGCGTGCGAGAGCCAGCATGGCTTGGCGCATGTCGTCCACGCTCAAGGAACGCAGCTCGATCAGCTCGAAAAAGTCGTGGAAAGCGTCGCTGTACAAGTGGCCGGATTCCAGGGCCTGGTAACTCGCGCCCAGCCAGAAAAAACCGCTGTGGTGGGTGAGGGTCTTGCGCAGACGCCACAGCGAGGCGGCGCCGGCTTTCAGGCCGCGCTTGCCTTCCTTCGGCCCGCCCAGACTGTCGAACAACAGATCGGTGCTGTCGATAAGCAGCAGAATGCGCCGCTGGTGCTGATCGATCCAATCACCGAGAAGGCCGATGGCGGTCTCCTCCCGTTCCAGGGGCGGCAGCGCGCCGATGCGGCGGACTTCCCCATCCAGACGGTCGAGTTCCGCTTGGGGTGTGCCTTCGTTTTCCAACGTGTCGGTCAACGCGTCGAGGATGTTGCTCCACAACTCGGCCAAAGTGGAAACGGTGAATTGTTCCTCGGGGAAGGCGAGGGCGATCCATCGGCGGGAAAGTTCGGGGTCATCCCTTACCGCCAGGGCGAGCCGGCGCAGCAAGGTGGTTTTGCCCATGCCCCGTTGACCGACGATCAGCACATGCTGGGGCACTATATCCGTCGCGGTTTGCCGTAATCGGTCGAGCAGTTCGGCCAGTTCGCGGTTGCGCGCGACGAAAATCGAGCGCAATTCGTCGTCACCCCACAGGTGCGGGTTGTATTTGACGATGCCTCGCAGCGGGCCGCGATCCGGGTCAGGCATGGTTACGCCTCCAGTAATCCCGCAGCAGGAAGGAAAGAAACGCGATGCGTTCGCCCGTTGCATCCAGATAACCGTCTTCCTCCAGCTTGAGCAACAGGCGGCTCAACGTGGCCGCGCGTTGGTCGGGGTCCGGTTCGCGGCGCTGCAAGCGGGCTAGAATCTGCTTGCGAGTCAGCCCCTCGTTTGCTCTGGCCAGCGCCCCCAATCAGCTTTTCCAGAAAAACCGAGAATTCGTCGATCAGAATCAGCAAGGGCGCCGCTGACAAGCGGCCTTGCAATTTCGGTGCGGTCACGGCCCACGAAGCTTGGGGCACATGCATTTCCAGTCCGCCACCAATGCCACCCGGCAGCTTCACGTCCACCTTGCGGAAGCGCGCCAGCCAATCAGAGGCCTTCTTGCCCGCTGCCTTCAGATAGCCGGTGATGCTCTCATCGGGGAAAGCGCGTTCCACGGCGTCGATGAACGCCTCGGCGCTATTGATGCCTCCTACATCCACCAGCCGGGCCATCAGACCTTTTTCCTCGGCTTCATCCGCAAGGCGTTGCAACAGAGAGGTTTTCCCCAACCGGCGCGGTCCGCTCAAAACGATGTGGTTACCTTCCACATAGCGCCAAAGATCTTCCCGCTCCGTAGCGCGGTTGAAGAAATCAGCCCCTTCCGCCTTGTTTCCCAAACGCATGACCATGTTTCGCCCTCCAATGACTGAACAGATCGGCGAATATAAATTCAATATTGAATAAATTCAAATTTGAATTTATTTGGTAAGCGTCATGTGTCAATCATAGCCCCATCAATTGGACGGTGAGACCGCGCGACGAGACCTTGACCTGATACGGCAACCGGCGACCATCGGCCAGTTCGAGCGTCGCGGTCGTCATCAGTATTTGGAGGGAAACTGCTCTACAGCCCGACTTGATTCAGCCAGGCGGTGAAGCATTGCCGACCCCGCGCGGTC
>REEE01000042.1 GCA_007695245.1 Candidatus Competibacteraceae bacterium
GTTGGAAAGCGGCATTAAATGCTTGATTCGCCGTTGCGGGAACTCTGCCGAAAGGCTCTGAAATCATGGTTTGGGACAAACTGATGGGTGGTGAGGGTATAGCGCACGGCGACCACCAGTCGGTAGTCGTTGCCCTTGATGTTGAACACAACCCGGTTATTAGCCAGGAAGTAACTAATGGGAGGCCATTGGATTTGATCGAAATTCTTAATGGCCAAACGCCTCATACCCGCTTGCGCTAGCGTCTCCGGCCACATCCGGCCCAAGCGTTATTGAATCGCGCGACTGCATCCCGCATCGAATTTTCTGATAGGGTTAGCAAAAATCCAGATTTTCCCAAAGGAGCCCCGTGACCCATGACCTGTGATTACCTCGCGCTGGCCGCGCCCGGCGTCCGCACTCTGCAACCCTATCAGCCCGGCAAGCCGGAAAGCGAGCTACGCCGGGAGTACGGTCTGAGCCACATCGTCAAGCTGGCGTCCAACGAAAATCCGCTCGGTCCCAGTCCTCGGGCGCTGGCCGCCGTGCGCGAGGCGTTGGGCGAACTGGCCCGCTATCCCGACGGCAACGGCTTCGAACTCAAGGCGGCGCTGTCCGCCAAACTCGGCCTGTCGATGGCGATGTTGACTTTGGGCAACGGTTCCAACGATGTGCTGGAACTGGCGGCGCGGGCGTTTTTGACCCCGGAGCGCGAGGCGGTATTCTCCGAGCACGCCTTTGCCGTCTACCCCATCGTCACCCAGGCCATCGGCGCGACGGCGCGCGTGGCCAAGGCTCATCCGCCCGAACATCCCATGCCTTACGGTCACGATCTTGAGGCGATGCGCGCGCTCATCTCCGACCGCACCCGGATCGTATTCATCGCCAATCCCAATAATCCCACCGGCACCTGGTTGAAAACGGCGGAACTGGAAGAATTTCTGTCATCGATTCCCGAATCGGTCATCGTGGTGGTGGATGAGGCCTATGGCGAATATGTCGAGGCCGAGGCCGATTGCCCGAACGCCCTGCGCTGGCATGACCGATTTCCCAATCTGATCGTCACTCGCACCTTCTCCAAGGCTTACGGATTGGCGGGTCTGCGGGTCGGCTACGCCGTCTCGCATCCGCAAATCGCGGATCTGCTCAACCGGGTGCGCGAACCGTTCAACGTCAACAGCCTGGCGCTGGTCGCGGCGGCGGCGGCGCTGGACGACGTGAGCCATTTGGAACGAGGTCGGGCGGTCAACCGCGCCGGGATGCGGCAATTGCAGGATGCTTGCCGCCCGTTGGGACTGAACTGGCTGCCGTCGATCGGTAATTTCCTCTGTGTGGATGTGGGCCGGCCGGGACGGGAGATATTCCTGGAATTACTGAAGCGGGGTGTTATCGTCCGGCCGGTGGATAATTACGGCCTGCCCCGGTTTCTGCGGATCAGCATCGGTACCCAAGCGGAAAATGCCCGGCTGATCGAAGTCTTGAACGCTGTGTTGAAGAGTTAATCATGGCTGCGCAAATTCTCATTCCGCGCCTGTGCATTATCGGCGTCGGCTTGATCGGCGGCTCGCTGGCCCGCGCCCTGCGCGAGGCGGGTCAAGTCGGTGAAGTGATCGGCTGCGGTCGCAACGAGGACAATCTGCGCGCCGCCATCCGCCTGGGCGTAGTGGACCGTTACTACACCGATCCCGCCGACGCGGTCGCTGGTGCGAACGTGGTGGTGGTGGCCGTGCCCTTGGGTGCCATGGAAACGGTGCTGCGCGCCATCGCGCCGCATTTGGCGCCGGGCTGCGTGGTCACCGACGTCGGCAGCGCCAAGGGCTGCGTGGTGGCGGACGTCGAGCGGGTGTACGGCTATATCCCGCCCAGCTTCGTCCCTGGCCATCCCATCGCCGGCACCGAAAAAAGCGGGGTGGATGCCTCTTTTGCGACCCTGTTCCAGCATCGCCGGGTGATCCTGACGCCTTTGGCGGAAACCACCGCGGTCGCTCATCACCTCATCCGGCGGATGTGGGAACTCACCGGCGCCGAGGTGGTGGATATGGGGGTGCGTCACCACGATGCGGTGCTGGCCGCCACCAGCCATCTGCCGCACGCGCTGGCTTACACCCTGGTCGATACCCTGGCGCGACTGGATGATCGGGCGGAAATCTTCCGCTACGCCGCCGGCGGCTTCCGCGACTTTACCCGCATCGCCTCCAGCGATCCGCGCATGTGGCACGATATCTGTATCGCCAACCGCGAACAATTGCTGGAAATGATCGCGCTATTCAGCGCCGATCTGGCGCGGTTGGCCGACGCGATCCGCACCGATGATCGCGCCGCCATTCTGACCGTCTTCGAGCGGGCGAAAACCGCCCGCGATAACCTGTATCTCGATTGAGCGGCGAAGCCAGGGCGATTCTTTAGGTTCGAGTCGTCTCGAACGGGTTCAAAAGACTCACGTTAAAATCCGCGAAGTCGGCGACATTGCGAGTCACGACCGTCATCTGGTGGACGATGGCCGTCGCCGCGATCATGGCGTCTTCGTAGAACGTATCCGACCGCCGATGCATCAAACGAGCCCACGCGCGGAATGTCTTACCATCCATGGGCAGGATGCTGTACGAGGCGGCGACCCGGTCGGCCCATGCCTCGATCTCAGCGGCTTTGGTGGCATCCTGCTCCCGAGTCAGTTCGATGCCGGCCTGAATTTCACCCAAAGTGATGGCCGACAGGTACAGATCGGCCTCGGCGGTGGATTGCAGCCAGGCCACGACCGCTCCGTGGGGTCGGGGCTTGCGCAATTCAGAGACGACGTTGGTGTCGAGTAAATACATACGTCTTATCCCGGCACAACGACTTTCCGCCTGCGGACGGCTCGCCTTGGCGGAGTCAAGGATTCAGTGCGCCCGACCTCCGACAGCAGCAATTGCTTGAGCGAGGGGCGTGTCGCCGCTTGGAGTCGTCGCCACTCTTCCACAGGCACCAGCACTGCGGCTTCCACGCCGCGTTTGCTAACCATCTGCGGTCCATCGACGATACATGCCTCAAGGAACTCGCTGAAACGAGCTTTTGCGTCCTGAACCGGCCAAGTCTTCATTTTCGCTCCAGTAAGACTAGTCAGGTAACTAGTCTATCAGTGGTCGCTTGTGGACTCAATAACCCGCATTCTCCAATGGTTCGGACAGTTTTCAGGCGGCGGCCGGCTGAATGATGCCGTAATTACA
>REEE01000357.1 GCA_007695245.1 Candidatus Competibacteraceae bacterium
CCCCATCATCTCGCGTACCCTGTAAAATGGTCGGCGGCGGGTTCCCAGAGACTTAAGGAGTCACCGTGAACGAGATGAAACGAGCAGACCCTCAACCTCTAGCCAAGATGGCCACCGGCATCGAGGGGTTTGACGAGCTGAGCGGCGGCGGGTTGCCCCGGAACCGCACGACGCTGGTGATGGGCGGTCCGGGATCAGGCAAAACCGTCTTCTCGTTGCAAACCCTGGTCAACGCAGCCCACCAGCGCGCCGAATCCAGCATTTTCGTCGCCTTTGAAGAGAGGGGCCGTGAGGTCGTGGCGAACGCCCTTACCTTCGATTGGGGTTTGCCCCCGCTGCTGGAAAACCAGATCTATATCCTCGACGCCCATCTGTCGCCCACCGTCGTCCAGTCGGGCGAGTTCGACTTGAGCGGCATCCTGGCCATCCTCAAGGCCAAGAAAGAACAAATAAACGCCCGTTGGATCGTGTTTGACGGCATTGATGTACTGCTGAGGCTGTTGCGGGATCCGCTGTTGGAAATGCGGGAAATCTATCGGATCCGGGACTGGCTGATGGACAACGATCTGACCGCCATCGTCACGGCCAAGACGGATCGCCAGACCACCGAGATAGTGAACTACGGCTTCATGCAGTTCATGGTGGATTGCGTGATCCGCTTCGACCGGCGCCTGGAGGACGGAATCCCGACGCACCGGCTCCAGATCACCAAATATCGCGGTTCGGATTTTTCGTCGGGTGAATTTCCGCTCAGCTTCGGACGCTCCGGCATCGAAGTGGCCGCCCCCGAACCGCCCGAAATCATTCATGATGCCTCGACCGAACGGGTGTCCGCGGGCTTCGAGCGTTTCGACGTCATGCTGGGGGGCGGTCTGTTCCGGGGCAGCAGCACGCTGATCACCGGAGCGCCCGGCACCTCCAAGACCACGTTGATCGGCAAGTTTGCCGAGGCCGCCTGCCAGCGCGGCGAGCGCACCCTGTTCGTGAGCTTCGACGAAGGCGCCGATCAAATCACGCGCAATTTGTCTTCGGTGGGCATCGATCTCCACGCGCACGTCGAATCCGGCCTGCTGCGGATGTATTCCGGTCGGACCGAAGCGCGCAGCGCGGAAGAGCATTTGATCAAGCTGCGCGCGTTGATCCGCGACCATCAACCCCGTTGCATGGTGATCGATCCCCTGTCCGCGATGGCCAAGGCCGGGGGGATCGGCGCGGCGCGCGCGGTCGCCAACCGGCTCATCCACCTGATGAAAGATAGCAAAATCACCGTGGTGATCAGCGCCCTCATCGAGGGTAACGACCCTCAAGCGGAAGCGACCGATCTCCAGATTTCGACCATTGCCGACACCTGGATTCATCTCTCGTATGTGGTGCGCGGCGGCGAACGCAACCGGGCGCTGACCATCGTCAAGTCGCGGGGAACCTGGCACTCCAATCAGGTGCGCGAACTGGTGCTGAGCGAAACCGGCCCGATGCTGACGGACGTCTATTCCGCCGGGGGCGAGGTGCTGATGGGCACGCTGCGCTGGGAAAAGGAGGCGGAGGAGACTGTCAAACAGAAACAACGCCGGGCCGAGTTCGAGCGCAGGCAACGCGATCTGGAATTTGCCGAAGCGGATACCCGGGCCCGGATCAAAGCCCTGGAGTTGGATCTTCAGAGGCAGCAGGCCGAACTGGTGTTATGCACGCTGGACGATGAAGCGCGGATGCTGTCCTCGAGCGAAAGAGAGCACGAGTTGCGCCGGATGCGGGGTGCGGACCTGCCCATCGACTCGGAACCGGCAGTCGTCCCCCCCGGTCCCGTGACGCCTCGTGACGCCTCCGGTTCTGGAACTCGCAATAAAGCCGGCCAGGAGGAATGAAATGCGCCGTCAGCAGATCGCCAAGTCCTCCGACCCCAGCGCAGTGGCGGCGGTGAGGGTGATGCGGCTTTACATAGTGGGCGGCGCGCCGAATTCGGTTCAGGCGCTCGCCAATCTTGAGAGGATTTGCCAGCAGCACTTGAAAGGCAACTATCAGTTGGAAATTGTGGATGTATTCGAACAACCGCTTCGCGCCCTGGCCGATGGCGTGATCGTCACGCCCAGTCTCATCAAACTGGCTCCGCTGCCTGCCACGCACATCGTCGGCAACCTCAGCGATCAACATAAAGTGCTGCTCGCGCTCGGACTGTAAGGAAAAACCCAATGACCACCGCATATCCCGTGGCGCAAGCCGAGACCGATCGACCGGCAGCCGAGGTCGCGTTCGCGGCGTTCATCCGGCGGCTGATCCAGGATGCCTCGACGCTGCAAGCGATCGACTCGGGCGAGGTGGACGCCATCATCGATCCGGTGAGCGGCCGCGCCATCCTGCTGCCAGAAGCGCGGGAGGCGCTGCGTCAGGGCGCGGCGCCCAGCAACCAGATGCTGGCGACCCTGTCCCATGAGGAATATCAACGCTTGCTGGCCGCCGGTCTCGAACCGGTCACGCTCGCGGTGGGGGACATCCTCCACGAACCGGGGGAGTTGATTCAGCAGATCTACTTTCCCAACGCGGGCCTCCTGGTTTCCTTGCTGACCACGGTCCAGAACCACATGGCTTTCGAGATCGGACTGGTCGGCAGTGAAGGCATGGTCGGACTTCCCGTGGCGCAGGGGATCGACACGGCATCCGTCCGCGCCGTGGTGCAGGGAGCGGGCACGGCCCTGCGAATGGAATCCTCTCGCTTCCGCGAAGCCCTGGAAACCAGCCCCGTATTGCAACGCACGCTCCACCGCTATACCCATGCCTTGATCGCCCAGATCACGCAAACCGCCGCGTGCAACCGCTTTCATCAGGTGGAGGCGCGCCTCGCCCGTTGGCTGCTGATGGCGAGCGACCGACTCCAGTCAAACCCACTCCGTTTTACCCACGAAGGGCTGGCGGACCTGCTGGGGGTGCGCCGGGTCGGCATCACCGTGGCGGCCACCGCCCTGCAGCAACAAAAGCTGATCCGATACAGCCGCGGAAACATCACGGTCCTGGATCGAGCAGGTCTCGAAGCTTCCGCTTGCGAGTGTTACCAGAAGATCAAGGACCTTTTCGACCGCGCATATGGCGGTCCCGTGCGATTTGTGGAAATTCCCCTCCCTGGACAGGAGCAGGGCCGTTAAATTCTACGGAAACCGGCATCCCTGCCGACCCCACCACCCCGACGCTACGC
>REEE01000358.1 GCA_007695245.1 Candidatus Competibacteraceae bacterium
GCCTGCTTGGTGCGGTTCTGCCCGGCGATGGCCCGCAGGGCGTCCTGCGCGGCCTGGGCGCGGTTGTTGCCGGTGATCAACACCGAGAAGAACGGATAGTCCGGGGCCTGGTTCTCGAAGTTCGGAGCCAGGCAGACCCCGGCGATGGTGTTGACCAGGTCGCGGAAGTTGATGGTCTCGTGGGGCAAGATCCCGGACAGATCGCGGATGGACTTGCCCTTGGCCCATTCGGTCATGGACTTGGCGCGGCCTTGATAGGTGACCTCGAAGGCCTCGGTCATATGCTTCTGCAGCCACTGGACCAGCTTCTTCAGGAAACCGTTGGCCTTTGCTTCATAGGTGGCCTTGGCGTGGCCCGATGAGGTGGCTGCAAGGTCCAGGGCGGCCGCATAGGATTTCAAGCTGTGCATGAAATCCTGTGCGGGGTCCGAAGTGCGAGGTGCGCTTTCTTCCCGCACTCCGCACTCCGCACTCCGCACTTTTTTCAGGTCCAACCTGAAAAACACTTCATCGTTGACCTTGTCATCCTTGAAGCGCGGTGGATCGTTGGGCTGGATGAAGTAGAGGTAAAAGTCCCGCTGCGGCACGGCGGTGGAGCGCTCGTTGGGAGCGCCGAAAAAGAGGTAGCCGGAGCGGGCGGCTTTGTGCTCCTGCCAGACCAGTTCGTGCTGCCAGATCTTGTAGCCGGTCACGTAGGTGGCGTCCTGGCATTCCATGACCCGCTTGAGCGCCTCGTAGTAGAAGCGGTCGAGCTGAGCCTGCCCCAGGCTTTCGGCCCGTTTGTCGATCAGGGCGTCGAAATCGTCGGTCTTCTTCAGATCGAGATAGAACTGGCGGTTGTCTTTATTTTCTGAGATGAATTGACCACTGACAGCGTTATGGACCTTACGCAGAACAGTTTCTACATGGGTTTGTAGGTCTTTGTCCGGTTCGTCGCTTCCCATTTCTGCAATGAGCGGTTCAAAAAGACAGAGACGGTCACGAAGTTCCTCGGGGGACGCTCCGATCGGGGAGTAGATGTCACTGGTGGTCAGACGGTGAACGGACAGCGCATGAATCAGACGCAGCGCCATCGGTTTGTAGTGTTTCGGTGTCAGTGCATTTTCGATGCGGGATTCCAGCACCTGGCTGCAATCGATGACTGCCCTGATTTCGGGGATGGCGCGGAAGGAGGCGTTCTGCTTGAGCGTGTTCCAGTAGCTGTCGAAGGCGATCAGGCCGGGCTCGTCCTGCGGCACATCCTTGCCGAGAATGCCTTTCATGCCCATGGACAGGGTCTTGAGCACCTCGCGCTTTTCCACCACGGTGACCCGCTCGAAGGTGTCGATGTAGTCGGGATGCACCGGGAAGAGCCGGACGAATTCATCCATGCGCTCGTTGAGGCCGCCATAGAATTTGGCGAAAGGCATCAGGTAGTCGCGGATCTTGGCCTGTTGCTCGGCAGTCTTCTTGAGCAGACGCTCGGCCACGACGAATTTCACGTCATTGCGAGCGATGGAAATTTGCTCGAAGCGGTCCTTCACCCGGCGGATGCTGTCGGCGACAAAGGCGAAGCGCGGGCTGTCGAAAATGGCTTCCTGGACACCGGCCATGAAGCGGAAGCGCAGGTCCTTGCAGACCTCGCCGACCTCGCGGAGGAAGTTAAGGTCGAGGATCAGTTCCTGGTCCTTGCGGGTGCGCAGGTAGTCGAGCAGCTCATCGACCACCAGCAGCAGGCCGTGTTCGGGAAAGACCTCGCCGAACTTGGCCATCATATCTTCGAAGGCCCGTTTGTGGCTGGTGATGGTGCCCGCCTCGGGAAAGACGTATTCCACGCCGAGCTGTTCGAGATGCTCTTCCAGTTCGGACACCAGGATGTCGCGCAGGGACATGGTGGTGGCGCCGATTTCGGTACGGATAACCTTGAAGCGTCCGGCGATCTGAGCGGCTGCGTCGCGGACACCGGCATGGTTCAGCCCTTCCAGCAGGGAGGCGTCTGCGGCAAGGCTGGAGACCACCGACATCAAGTGCGATTTACCGGTGCCGTAGTTACCGACAACCAGCAGGCCTTTGTTGTCGACCGGCTGGTCGAACTGCATCTGAGGAATGACCAGCTGCGTGAGCCGCTCGGCCATTTCATCGGAAATGACATAGGTATTCACCAGGTGGAGCGCGGCGCTCGCTCGGTCCGCATCCCGCAACTGCACGACCGACTCAATCGGGTCGAATCGGATCAGGTCTCCGTATTTCACTTCTTCTCCTTATTGAACCACGAAAAACACGAAAAACACGAAAAGATAAAAATCTTATAGCACAAATCTTTTAATTGTAACTCTTGGATGCGAGCCGAAATTAACGAGCAGACCCAGTTTCATGCCTGTGGCTTTCAAATAATTCAGTAATTGCGCTTGATGTTCTGGCGCAACGTCCCTGACGGCTTTAATTTCAAGGATAATTTTTTCGTAGCAGATGAAATCAGGCTTATAGATTTGCTTCAATACCGACCCTTTGTAGTTCAGTCGAAGCTCAGCTTGTGATTGAAAAGGAACTCCCCGAGTAATTAACTCTCGCTCGAGACACTCTTGATACACAGCCTCCAGAAATCCGCAACCCATTTCACGGTAAACTTCAAAAATTGCTCCTTGAATAACATAGCATTCCTCTTTAAATAGTATTTTCTCGTGTCGTTCGTGTTTTTCGTGGTTATTCATCATTTTTATCCATCCTTAAAATCAATGCATCGACCGAGTCATAGCCGCGGTACTCTGGATGGCCGGTTTCGGCGTACAAAAGCCTCCCGGAGGTCATGGCCCCATTCCATGAAGCCAGCACGGTTCGATTTCTTGAAATACCCTTTAGCAGGCGCAAGGGGTCCTGCTTGAGGTCCTTGTCGAACAGGATCTCGAGATGATCCAGCACCACGGGTGACTGAGCTTGATCCGCGATCCGGTCGAGGATGCCCGGCAGCCGCAGCGACCGCTGCTTGGCCGTCAGCTCAAGCAGTTTGCCTGAAAGCGCCAGATTGACATTGATGACGGATGTCCCGAACTCCTCGGCAACATCCCGAAGAACGCCGGTCTTGCCGGAGCCGGTCTCACCCACCAGCAGCACCAGGCGGTGATACAAGCTTTCGGCTGCCCGCAGGGATCGTTTGATCTGGTCGTGAATCGGCTCGGCCATGGTCGCCCCCCGTAGCGAACTCGCTTATCGGCGCGCACGATGCTTGTTACCGCCGACCACTGGCGAAGCGCGCGCGGACTACCGCCTCATCCCGCCTCGGCCATCAGCCGCGCCATTTTTTCCGCGTCCGGCGCCAGCACCACCCCACGCTCGGTCACCAGCGCGTCCACCAGCACCGCCGGAGTTATATCGAATGAGGGATTCCAGACCTCGGCCCCAACGGCGGCGACCGGTTGCCCGCCCAAGGTCAGCAATTCCTCGGCGGCGCGCTGTTCGATAGGAATCTCCGCGCCGCTGGCGATGCTCATGTCCATCGTCGAGGTCGGCGCCACCACCATGAACTTCACCCCGTGATACCGCGCGGCCACCGCCAGATGGTAGGTACCGATCTTGTTGGCGACATCACCATTGGCGGCGACCCGGTCCGCGCCGACGATGGCCCAGCGCACCTCGCCCTGGCGCAGCAAAGCCGCCGCCGCGCCATCCGCCAGCAACGTCACCGGTATCTCATCCTGGACCAGCTCCCAGGCGGTCAACCGCGCCCCCTGCAACCACGGTCGGGTTTCATCGGCGTAGACCCGTTCGATCGAGCCTTGCTCGTAACCCCGACGGATCACGCCCAGCGCCGTACCGTAACCGCCGGTCGCCAGCGAGCCGGTATTGCAGTGGGTCAACACCGCGCCACGCTCGCCCAGCAACGCCGCGCCCAGTTCGCCCATCCGCCGGTTGGCGGCCAGGTCCTCCGCGTGAATCGCCCGCGCCTCGGCCAGAAATCGTTCCACCGGAGCGCCGCCCGCCTCGGCCATCACCCGCTCCATCCGCCGCAGCGCCCAGACCAGATTGACGGCGGTCGGGCGAGCGGCGGCCAGTTGGGCGAGATCAGCGACCATCAAGATTCGCCAACAGTTCGGGTTTTCGGCGTGGCGCGCCTTGGCCGCCAGCACCACGCCGTACGCAGCGGCGATGCCGATGGCCGGCGCGCCGCGCACCACCATGTCGCGAATGGCCTGAGCCACCTCGGCGGCGGTCGTCAGCCGCTGGTAATCGGTTTCGCCCGGCAGCCTCCGCTGATCCAGCAACTCCAAGGCATCCTCGTGCCAGACGATGGCGCGTACACGATCATGGGCATAAGGCATGGCGCATTTGCTCCCTGACGAAAAAGCCACAATGAATGAAGAAGTCGCGAAATGCGCCATTAACGACAGCGGGCGCACGTTGGCGACGGACCCGGTCACCCGGTGAAAATCACAAAAAATTTCTTGCCAACATCCCAAGGTAGCGCGCAAAATGACGACATTTATTGCTGGCACAACATTTTTTGCAATTCTGACACAACGTTGTATCATTGCACCCATGGCCGGTGAGTTGGCCGCTTGCGGTGGTTGCTGTCCGGATACGCCGTGAACCCATGGACGGCTGCGGTTTAACTGAACGTCGGTCTCACGATTCGAAAACCCTGAAGTGCCGTTGCAAGAATTCTTTGTGTCTACTGGAGAGTCTATCGATGAAAGTGAAATTGTATCAATTCGGCCTGATCGCGGCTGCCTTTGTGTTGCTGTTCGCCGCTCTGCCCGCTCACGCCGCCAACAAATACGGCAGCATCTACGCCGTTAGCCCCTTTGGCGAGATCGTTAGGGATCCTTTCGGCAATTGCATCCGCACCCCGCAATGGACGCCCGAGCGGGACGTCCCGGAATGCGGCGCGGTCGTCGCGGTCGAGCCGCCTGCTCCGGTCGTCGAGACCCTGACCTTGGGTGCCGAAACCCTGTTCGACTTCGACCGGGCCGATCTGAAGCCCGAAGGCCGCGCGCGGCTGGACCAACTGGTCAACGATCTGCGCCGGGTCACGTCCGTGTCCTCGATCTCGATCGTCGGCCATACCGACAGCAAAGGCACCCTGGAATATAACATGCGCCTGGGCCAACGCCGCGCCGACACGGTAGCCGGCTACCTGGTCAACCGGGGCGTACCCAGCCAGCTCATCAGCACCGATAGCCGCAGCTTCCTCGAACCGGTCGCGCCCAACACCTTCCCCGACGGTCGCGACAATCCGGAAGGCCGCGCGCTGAATCGTCGCGTCGTCATCACCGTCACCGCCATGGAAAAAGTGATCACCTACTGATCGACGTTCCCCACGGCCGACGCCCGCCGCCCTTGGCGGGCGCGGCTTGCAACCCGCATGACCCCACGCCCCGGTCCACCGGGGCGTTTTCTCGAGCGCCGTCACCGCGTTCATCGCTATAATTCGGGCAATTTCGTTCGCCTGGAGAATCGCTGAATGCCCCAGCCCGTCGCCACCCTGATCAACGCCCGCTGGATCGTCCCCGTCGAGCCGGAAGGACAGGTTCTGGAGCATCACGCCCTGGCGATTGAGGACGGCCGCATTCTAGCCATCCTGCCCCAGGACGCGGCGGCGGCCCGCTTCACCCCCGCGGCTTGCCTCAACCTCGACCAGCACGTCCTGATTCCCGGGTTGATCAACGCCCACACCCACGCCAGCATGACCCTGCTGCGCGGCTTCGCCGACGATCTGCCGCTGATGAACTGGTTGCGGGACTATATCTGGCCGGCCGAAGCCCGCTGGGTGAATCCCGACTTTGTCCGCGACGGAACCCGTCTGGCCATCGCCGAGATGCTGCGCGGTGGCACCACCTGTTTCAACGATATGTATTTCTTCCCGGAAGTCACCGCCGCCGTGGCGCGGGATTGCGGGATGCGCGCCTGCGTCGGCCTGATCGCGCTGGATTTTCCGACCACCTACGCGCAAACCCTGGACGAGTATCTGGACAAGGGGCTGGAACTACACGAGGCCGCGCGCGCCATGCCGCGGGTCCATACCGCTTTCGCTCCTCATGCCCCCTACACCGTCTCGGCGCCGGCGCTGGAACGGATCGCCCGGCTGGCCGAAGACCTGGCGATCCCGGTTCACATCCACGTCCACGAAACCGCCGCCGAAGTCGCCGAATTTCAGGCCAGCCACGGTTGTCGGCCGCTGGAGCGACTGGCACAGGTGGGACTGCTGTCGTCACGGCTGCTGGCGGTCCATATGACCCAACTGACCGCCGCTGAGATCGAACGACTGGCGCAAACCGGCGTCCACGTCGCCCACTGCCCGGAATCCAACCTCAAACTGGCCAGTGGTTTTTGCCCGGTGGCCCGGCTCGATGCCGCGGGCGTCAACGTGGCCCTCGGCACCGATGGCGCCGCCAGCAACAACGACCTCGACTTGTTCGGCGAACTGCGCGCCGCCGCCCTGCTCGGCAAGGCGGTGGCCGGCGACGCCGCCGCGTTACCGGCGGCGCGGGTGCTGCGCATGGCCACGCTCAACGGCGCCCGAGCGCTGGGCCTGGGTGACGAGACCGGTTCGCTGGAACCCGGTAAAGCCGCCGATCTGGTCGCCGTGGATCTAGGTCAGGCGGAAACCGAACCGCTCTACCATCCGCTCTCGGCGCTGGTTTACACCGCCGGTCGCCATCAGGTCACCGATGTCTGGGTCGCCGGCCAACGCCTGCTCGCCGACCGGCGCCTGACGACCCTGGATCTGGATGACATCATTCGGCGCGCGCGCGGCTGGCGGGACCAAATTCACGCGGGGCGTCGGGCGTAAAATCCGCCGCCCGCCACTCCAACCACCGGTGGATCCTCCCAACTCTCCATCCGCCAGCAAGGTAAAAAACGCCCATGACGACCGCGAAGCTCAACGTGGATGAACAGGAACTTGCCAAATTCGAGGCGCTCGCCAGCCGCTGGTGGGATCCCGACAGCGAATTCAAACCGCTGCACGACATCAATCCGTTGCGGCTGAATTACATCGACGAACGGGCCGGCGGACTGGCCGGCCAACGGGTGCTCGATATCGGCTGCGGCGGCGGCATTCTGGCCGAAAGCATGGCGCTGCGCGGCGCCCGGGTCTTGGGCATCGACATGGGCGAAGCCCCGCTGGCGGTCGCGCAACTCCACCAACTGGAATCCGGCGCGGTGCTGGACTACCAGCGCATCACCGCCGAGCAACTGGCCGAGCGCGAAGCGGCGAGCTTTGACGTCGTAACCTGCATGGAATTGCTGGAGCACGTCCCCGATCCGGCCTCGACGATCCGGGCCTGCGCCCACCTGGTCAAACCCGGTGGCCACGTTTTCTTCTCCACCATCAACCGCAATCCCCAAGCCTATCTATTCGCCATCATCGGCGCGGAATACGTGTTGCGGATGCTGCCCCAGGGCACCCACGACTATCGCAAGTTCATCCGTCCCTCGGAACTGGACGGTTGGACCCGCGCCGCCGGACTGGCCTTGCGCCACATCACCGGGATGCATCACAACCCCTTGACTCAGCGCTACTGGCTGGGACCTGGAGTGAGGGTCAACTATATGGTTCACTGCCGGCCGGAGGAAGCGGCGTGAATCTTCCACCCCGCTCCACGCCAGCGCCCGATTGCGTGCTGTTCGACCTGGACGGCACCCTCCTGGATACCGCGCCCGATCTGACGGCGGCGTTGAACCGGCTACGCCGCGCGCATGGCGTTCTCGCTCCCCTGAGCGTCGCCGCCGTCCGCCCGACGATTTCCCACGGCTCGCCGGGGATGCTCAAGCTCGGTTTCGGGCTGGAACGCGACGATCCGCGCTACGCCGCACTCGACCAGCGGCTCCTGGAACTCTATCGCGAAGCCATCGCCATCGAGACCGCGCCGTTCCCCGGCATGAGCGAGGTGCTGCGCCATCTGGAAATCCACGGCATTCATTGGGGCGTCGTCACCAACAAGCCGGGCTGGCTGACCGAACCTTTGCTGAAAGCGCTCGATCTCTGGGCGCGGGCGGCCTGCGTGGTCAGCGGCGATACCCTGGCCAAGCGCAAGCCGGATCCGGAGCCGCTGTGGCATGCCTGTACGGCGGTGGGCGCGGCGCCCGAACGCTCGTTGTATGTCGGCGATGCCGAGCGGGACGTGCTCGCGGGCAACCAGGCGGGATTGACCACCCTGGTGGCCGGATTCGGTTATCTGGGGACCGAGGACCGGCCCGAGCACTGGGGCGCCGCCGGTTTTCTGGAACAACCGGTCGATCTATTGGATTGGCTGGGCGCGGCGAACACCGCGGTTAGGAAACCTGTTCTCCAGTCTGGCCTCTCTCCAGGCGCTGCCACCAGCGACGCCACAGCGAGACCTTGACCGGCGCCGGCGCCCTCGCCGACCGGACCCACAGCACGGTAATATTGTCCTGATAGGCGCACTGGCGGGCCGTCACCGCCGCCAGCAGTCTCTGGCAAGGTCCGGCTTCGCCGGAGACGCCGCCGGCCAGCACGGCGGCGATCTCGCGCTCGTCGAGCGTCAACACCCCATCACTCGCCAGCAGGATTTGATCGCCGGGTTCGAGCGTGCGGGCCTGGCGTGGCAAATCCACCAGATCCAGTTCGTCGCCGGTCAGGGCGCTGATCAACGCATTGCGGTCGGGATGCTGGGCGGCATCCGCGGCGCTGATTTCGCCATGGCTGACCTGGTGGGCCAAAACGCTGCGATAGGCATGATCCTGGTTCAAACGCCGTAGCCGCCCCCGCTGCCACAACCACAGCGGCGAGTCGCCCACGCTGATCCAATACAACCCTTCAACGGCCAGCACCACCGCCAGGAGCGTGCAGCCCATTCCGCCCAACTGGTCCGGGTCGGTTGCCACCTCCCACGCCATCCGTTCGTTGACGTGCATCAAGGTACGTTCGAGCCGCTCCGGAATCGCGTCGGCGATCACCCGGTCGTACGTTTCGATAAAACTCCGCACCGCCAGGGCGCTGGCCTGCGCGCCCGCCTGCGCGCCCCCCATGCCATCGGCCAGGACCAGCAACAGATCGCCCGCGTCCAGTTCTGGCGGCAATTCGAATACGCCGTAATCATCTTCCTGCCGGGCGCGGCGACCCTGCCCGATCACCGCATCATAAACCCAAGCCCCCATGCGCCCTCCTGGCCTCAGCCGCTATCGCGCCAGTCGAAATCCGGACCGCATAACGGCACGAACCGCAGGCGAGTCTGCCCCAAGCGCAAAATTTCGCCGCCGGTCAACTCCATGGAAGCATTCACCAATCGTTCGTTCAACCGGGTTTCGGCCGCGACCGATTGCAGGTAGAAACGGCGGGTGCGCGCGGTATAAATGATGGCGGCGTAAATCGTGACGGTTCGATCGCCGTCGGCGATCGTCTCATCGCCGAAATCGAGTTGGACCCGAACATCCGCACCCCGACCGATATCGTTGACGCCGTATCCCAGCGACAGTATCTCGCCCAGCCCCGGACCGGCGATGACCGCCAGCCATCCCACGACCGGATTGGCCAGGGGATCGCGAACCGCTGCCCTGGCCGGCACGATCGCGGGCTTTGGCGCGGCGGGCTTTGCCGCGGACTCGGTGGATGGCTTGAGCGCCGGCGCCGGATCGGCGCGCACGATGCGCCGGGTCGCCCCGCCGGCCGGCACCGCTGGTCTGGCGGCGCTCTCAAGATCCTCCGGCCCCGGAGCCGAGTCCGTCGCTGGAGGCGATGTCGTATCGGAAGACCGTTCGCTTCCTGGCCGGACGATCCGTCGCGTCGGATCCTCGGGCGGCGGTGGTGCCCCTTTTCCGAACAAATCACGATAGAACGGCATAGCGCATGTATCCCTAAAAGAGTGAAGTCATCATCGGCTCGGTCAACCGTTTTCGTTGCGAAAATGCAATCGAACCTCGCCCAATTCCACGATATCGCCGCTCTTCAAGATTTGGTTTTGGACTCGCTGGCCGTTCACCAAGGTACCGTTGGTGGAATCGAGATCGCAAATTTGGAACGATCCATCGGGGAGATGATAAATCTCGGCGTGGTGGCCGGAAACGGAATCGTTATCGAAACAGAGATCGTTATCAGGCAGCCGCCCCAATCGACAAAGCGGCGAACGCAAGCGCAAATCGCCCTTGCCCACGGCATCGGTGCGAATGAACCGCACTCGGGCCAGCACCGTTTCCGGCCGGCCGCGCCGCCGCGAAAAAGGCCAAAACGTGAAGTTCATTTTTGATTAAAACCCGTATCGGTGGGAGGTTGCCAGGGGTCTCTCGACGATCGAGCGCGGGATTGTTCCAGCCATTCGGGCGGCGTGATGACGATCGGTCGCAGTTCGGTCTTCCCCTGACTGGGTCGTTGTGGTCGGGACCGGGCGGTCGCCTCGCCCGACGGCTTGGCGGCCGGTATCGGGGTTCCGCCGGCGGTTTCGGCGGTGCCCGATTCCGTCGCCTCGGCGGCGGCGGCGGCTTCCTCATCCGCCGACTCCGTGAGAACCCGCGCGGTTGCGTCATCGGCCGCCGCCGAGGTTTCGGCTGTTCCATCGCCCTGAACCGATTCCGATTCTGATTCCGGAGTATCCGGTTCGGTCGAGGCGACGGTGGATTCCGTCAGTTCCGCGTCCGGGGACGACGGTTCCAGAGATGAAGGTTCCGGAGACGAAACTGAGTCGTCGGCTTCGCCACCGGCGGCCGCCGCTTCGTCTTGGGAAATTCGTTCCATCAATGCCCCTGACGGATACAGGCTATAGCGAGGCGGGGACGTGGGATTTGGAGTGGAAGCGTCGGGCCAGAACCAGACGGTCGCGGCCGCCAGCACGGCCACGACCGCGCCGCCGGCCAGCAGGCCCAGGGGCGGGCGACGCCCGGCAATCCCGACCGGTTTCGCGGGCCGCGCGATGGGGTGCGGCGAATCGACCGGCGGGAGCCGATCGACGGGCGGTCGCGTGATTTCCAGCAAGCTGGCGGCAACACCCTGCTCGGCCGCCGGCATCACCGGGCGTCCGGTTGGCGGAGGCGCGAACAAGGGTGGACCGGTTTCCCGCGCCGGGGTGCCCGATTTGGCCAGAAACGGCGGCAAGATCACCGTCTCGTCGTGAGTTTCGTCGTGGCTCTCGCCCCATGCGCCGTCCAGCGCGACCTGCATCTCGGCCACGGTGCGAAACCGCCGTTCCTGCCGCACCGCCAGCGCCCGGTCGATCACGCGCAACAAATTCGTGCTGTAACGGCCCGCGCCGGCTTGGAGGGCCGGTTCCAGGAGGTCGTCGAGCAACCGCTCGGCGGCTTCCATCGGGATATGTCCGGTCACACAGCGATACAGCACGGCGCCGAGAGCGTAGAGGTCGGTCCAAGTCCCGTAACGGTCGGTGCGGGTCGTGTATTGCTCCGGCGGCGAGTAACCCGGCGTGACCAGACTGGTCACGCTCCGGCTATGGCGGCCGACCGCCGCGCGCGCCGCGCCGAAATCGATCAGAATGACCCGATGATCGCTCGACCGCAGGTACAGATTGGCCGGTTTGATGTCGCGATGCAGGTAACCCTGTTCGTGAACGGCTTGCAGCGCTGGCAGGACATCTTCCAGCAGCCCGCGGATTTGAATCTCGTCGAAGGTCTCGCCATCCCGCAGGATCGCGCTCAGCGGTTCGCCTTCCTCGTAGTCCATGACGATGTAAGCGGTGCCGTGGGCGCGAAAATAGCGCTTCACCCGCACCACGAAAGGATGTTGGATCCGGGCCAGCACCCGCGCTTCGTCGAGAAAGCGCTCCAACCCCCAGTAATAATCCGATTCCTGCCCTTCCACGGCGCTGGTTTGCCCTTGGGTGTTGGGATAGACCGTCACCCCATCGGCATCACGGAACGACCATTCGACCGGAAAATACTCCTTGATGGCGACCCAGGCCTCCAGGTGAGTATCCAAGGCCTTGTAGGTCACCCCGAAACCACCCGCGCCCAAAATGGCCTCGACGCGATACTCGTCCAGCAGGTGGCCGGATGGCAGCGCGTTGGCGCGGCGGGAACCGCTTCTGGATGGCGGATTCGTCGGAGAGGGTGCGGTAATCATGACAGAAAAACCCAGGGTGGCGCGGAACGGTCCGCTAGAAACCCGCGCCGCGGGAGGTGCGCGGGAACGGAATCACGTCCCGGACATTGGTCATGTCCGCCACATAGCGGACGGTGCGCTCGAATCCCAATCCGGCATGTGGCGCGTTGCCGTATCCGCAGCGTAGATTACGCGATGCCAGTGATATATAGAGGGCCTTATTCATTTCCAGTTCGTCCAGACTCGGCCGGCGCGCGCGCGCAACGGAACCGGACCTCCAACAGTCCGCTCCTGGCGGAACAGCCGCCGGACCCCAATGAGTCCGGCCTTCCAGACGATTAAAGCGACTCCTGGTACTTCTGAAAATGCCGCATCCGGGCCTGACCGATCCAATCTTCACGACGCACGCGGCCAGCGAACCGGATCGCGGTCTCGATGCGCTCGACATCCCGATCGTTCAGCATGGCCAGATGTCGATACGTGAAGACGCCACATTCATTGAGTTTTTTCTCCAAGACCGGGCCGATACCGGTGATGAGCTTGAGATCGTCCCGCGAACCCGGCGCGCCGTCGGGAATTGCGGTAATCTCACCGATTCGCGCCTCGGCGACCGGCGTTTGTTCCCCGGCCTCGGCGACCGGCGGCGGTTTTTCGGTAGTCGGTTCCACGGCGACGGGCGCTGTGGGTTGCGCGCTCGTGGGCTCCGGATAGACGAATCCCCCCCGACGCAACACCGAAAAGTATTCATCCCACCACTGATTTTGAGACTGGATCCAGCGTTGCAAAACTTCTTCCATCTGCCGCACCCAAGCCGCCATCATTTCCGGCGTTCCCTTCTCGCGCGCCACCTTTTGCACCCACTGCTCCACCCAGGCGGCTTCCTGATTCAGAGTTTGCTTGACCGCCGATTCCCACGTCGTCAGATTCTTGAGATAGGTATCTCGCCAGGCCTCGACTCCGGCCGGCGGCTGGAACGGCACGGCCGAGCACAAACTTTCCCAGAGGCGTTTCTGCGCATCGGTCCAAGTCTTGATCACATCCTCATGAACCCACGGTTTCATCGTCGCAATCCTCAAACGGCATTCGTGAACATGGGTCTATCATATTTCATCCACTGTGTCCTGTAATGTTAATGTGGACTTTTTCCCCGTGGTCGAGCGAGCTCGATGGGCTTTGGCGCGGGAGGTTCCAGGGAGGCGGCGTTCGAAGCCAGCGTTTTCCCATGCGGCCTCCGGGTTGCTGGCTCCAAACCCTCGCGACCGCGGGAAAACGACGGTCAATAATGCGGATACGCTGGAATTTTTCAGGGAATTGACCTCCCAAAATACATGCGCCAAATCTCGTCATTTCCAGCGACCTGGCGATCTCGCAAGACAGTAAAGTAAACCTTATCATAGCCTCGCGGCAACTCAGTTGACAGCGAAGCGGAGAATGGGACATGGCCAAGCAACAGCGCGATACTGGATTCAATTTCGAAGAACTGAGCCCGGACGAACAGGAAGCCCTGGGTTTGGCCGAAACCGGCGACGACCCCGCCGACTTGTGGCTGCGGGAGCGCCTGGATAACGACCTGGACAGCTATGACATGGAATGTGAAAACGACATCGAAGCCCTCCTCGACGAACTGGCCTATCTCAGCCCGGAATATCCAGCCGCGCGGCGGCGGTGGGTCTTGCGCGCCTGGCTGAAGGTCCGCCAGGAACGGAGCGAGCGCCACTTGCGCCAGAATCGCCGGTGGCGCCTGTTGCCGGCGCTCGGCATCACCTTGCGCGGTTCGATCGCGGCGACCCTGCAACGGCAACTGGAAAAACTGGAGACCGAGCGCCGACCCCACGACCCGCATCCGCCGTTCGGCAACGCCGCCGCCATCGCCACCGCTCTAGGCCTGGCGCCCCTGGAGCGCGAACTGTTGCTGTTGGTCGCCATGCTCCACCTCGACCCCATCCTGCACGCCGCCCTCAAGCCGCTGGGTGAATTTACCCGTCGGGGTGCTTGCGCGGCCCTGGCGGCGATGCTCGGGGTACGCGCCGAAGCCGTACATCGCGCCCTGTTGCCCGGCGGACTGCTGGCCCGCGCCGGTCTGATCCGGATCGACGACAACAGCACCTATCACTTGCGCGCCAAGCTGGATATTCTCGACCATCTGCCGCAACTCTTACTGGGCGAACAACTCGACCCCACCACGCTGTTCCAGCATTACATCACGCCGGCGCGGGCCTCGACCTTGGCCCCGAGCGATTTCCCGCACTTGGCCGAGGATTTCGACCTGGCCCGCCGCTTGCTGGCCCAAGCGACGCTCGGCGGCGCCGTGGGCGTCAACCTGCTGCTCTATGGCCCGCCCGGCACCGGCAAAACCGAAATGGCCCTGGCTTTGGGGCAGGCCGCCGGCGTCGCCCTGTACGCGGTGCAGGCCAGCGACGAGGATGAAGACCCACTCAACGCCCGCAAGCGTCTGTCCCGCTACGGCCTGGCCCAGCACCTGCTCGCCCGGCGCCGCGAGTGCGCCCTGCTGTTCGACGAGGCCGGCGACGTCCTTGCGGAAGGCGGCGAACTGGAACTGCCTTTTTTCATGGTCCACCGCGACAGCGGGGTCAATAAGGGCTGGTTGAACGGCATGCTGGAGCAGAATCAGATCCCGACGATCTGGGTGGTCAACCGCATCGATACCATCGACGAAGCCTTCCTGCGCCGCTTCGATTTGCACATCGCCCTGGACATTCCCCCCCGCCCGGTGCGCGAACGGATCATCCGTCACCATCTGGGCGAACTGGCGGTTTCCCCCCGCTGGATCGGCGAGCGGGCGGAAAACCCGCATCTCAGCCCGGCGCTGGTGCAGAAAGCGGCGCGGCTGGCGCACCTGCTGCCGGACGTCTTCACCGAGCGCGGCGAAGCGTTGCTGGGCCGGGTGCTCGACAACGCGCTAACCGCCTCCCGCCATGGCGAGCCGCCGTTCCAGTCGGCGGCGGTCGGCCTGGCCGACGATTACGACCCGAATCTGATCAACTGCGACTGTGACTTGCCCGGCTTGGTGCGGGGTTTGACCCGACAGGGGCAGGGGCGGATTTGTCTGTACGGACCCTCGGGAACCGGTAAGAGCGCCTTCGCTGCCTGGCTGGCTCGCACCCTGGACCGGCCGCTGTTGCTGCGCACCGCCTCCGACCTGTTGAATCCGCTGGTGGGCGGCACCGAGGAGCGGATCGCCCGCATGTTCCAGGAAGCCCGCCAGAGCAAGGCGGTGCTGCTGATCGACGAAGCCGATTCCTTCCTGCGCGGCCGTCAGTACGCGCACCAGACTTGGGAGGTGACCCAGGTCAACGAGCTGCTGGTGCGGATGGAGCAGTTCGACGGCATCCTGCTGTGCGCCACCAACCGGGTGGACGATCTCGATGCGGCGGTGCGCCGGCGCTTCGACGTCAAGGCCCGGTTCTGGCCGCTGGCCGCCGAACAGACCGAACGGTGTTTTCGCCACGCCCTGAGCGAGGCGGAAACATTGCCGGCCGGGGAGTTGTCCGACGAATTGCTGACCCAGCTCTGGGGACTGGGGGCGCTGACCCTGGGTGATTTCGCCACGGTCCGCCGACGCGCCACCCTGCTCGGTCAAGCCCTGAATGCCGAGTCCCTGCTGGCCGCTCTGGCGGAGGAGGTGGAACTGCGCCGGCGCCTGGAGACCTGATTTTTCCATCAGGATGCTCGCGCGCATAGCCAGAAATGAGCCTGACCGGTCCGGCCCTTTGCTCCAGGTTTGTGGGGGCGGCCGGCCGGTCGCCCCTACGAATATCCATCGGCAAGACCCCATCGGGACGCCAGACTGGTATAATCCTGCTCTTGCCGCATCGCGTGCGGCTCCCCCTTACCTCAAACGGTCTGGATCCACTGAACCATGGCATTTTGGCAGCGTCTGCGGGAAGACACGACCTGCGTGTTCGACCGCGACCCGGCGGCGCGCAACCTTTTCGAGATCCTGACTTCCTATCCCGGCGTCCACGCCGTGTTATTCCACCGGGCCAACCACGCCTTGTGGAATCTGGGCCTGAAGTGGCTGGCGCGCTTCTTCTCGGCCATCGCCCGCTGGCTGACCGGGGTGGAAATTCACCCTGGGGCGAAAATCGGCCGGCGTTTCTTCATCGATCACGGCATGGGCGTGGTCATCGGCGAAACCGCCGAGATCGGCGATGACTGCACCCTGTATCAGGGTGTCACCCTCGGCGGCACCAGCTGGCAGAAGGGCAAGCGTCACCCGACCCTCGGCCACCACGTGGTGATCGGCGCCGGCGCCAAGGTGCTCGGTCCGTTCACGGTCGGCGACCACGCCCGGATCGGCTCGAATTCGGTGGTGGTCAAGGAAGTGCCGGCCCACGCCACCGTGGTCG
>REEE01000135.1 GCA_007695245.1 Candidatus Competibacteraceae bacterium
GCGCGTCCAACCGGCCGGCGCGATCCAGCGCGGCCAGGTCGTCGTAGCCCCCGACGTGCATATTGCAATCGAGACCAGCCACTCAGTACCCTGGCGGCATCGCGATCGACCGGCTCCTGTTGTTTGTTCGGCAGGCGCCGCTGGCGCAACCGCAGTAACGGTTGACGATGAAGAACAGGGGCAACAGGATCGGGAACAACGCCAGCCAGAGCCAGTCGCCGCCTCCGGCGAAGTTTTCCGGTTCCAGCAGCCAGATTGTGAAAGTCTCGCCCGCTCGATAAAACAGCGCGGCAAAGCCGATCCAGATCAGCCAGCGCGCCAAGGGATGGCGAATTACCCATAATCCGTGGTCTTTCATAAGAACCTCAGTCTTTCCCGAGAATCTCTCGGGCGATTGCGCGACGCGGCGACCGGCGGCGAGTCTCGCGTCAGGAGCGGTTGAGCCGCCAGTCGTAGTCTTGATAAACGACCGTCAGCCGGTCGGCGTGATCCGTCAGGTAGCGCCGGTCTTCGGCGCGATGCAGGTAGGGGGCGATGAAGCGCAGAACCGCGGGCGGATCAGCGCCAAAATCGGCACCGTACCAGTGGAAAATGCGCGACAGCAACACTTGGTCGCGCGCCCGGTCGATGACCGCACCGCCCGCGTTCAGGAACGTCTCCGCCGCGATGGCGAGTTGCTCTTCCAATTTCTCCGCCGTATAGACCGAGATCGGCGGACAAGACGAGGAAGCGCACACCAGCGTGAAATGCAGGCGCGGATCGAGCGGCCGCACGATGTGATGCAGGCGCGGATCGTCGGCCGCGAACGGGCGGGTCAATGCGTTCGGCGGGCGGCGATTGGCGCGCAGAATCCCATGCTCGATGTCGTCGGGGCTGAAGCAGCATTCCCCGATTTGATACCGAACTCGTCGGAAAAAGCCCCACACTTCCTTGATCGAGTCGCGGATGCCGAGTTCGATAACCGCGTGAATCACGATCACATTGTACAGGTTGATCCAGAATGCCAGCCGTTCCTCGCGGGTCTGCAAGCGCGCCAGATCCAGGCGGGCCAGCAACCGGCTCAGCGTGACATAGTCGCGATAAGCCCCTGAATCGCTCATGGCTTCGTAGGCGACTCGTCCGCGCTGGGCATCGAAAAACGCGCCGCGCAGGACGTTCATTTGATCCTTCAACAAACCGGCGATGTCGCCGGATGGCGCGTCGGGCGGAGGCGGGCCTGCATTGAGAGTCATGGGACCGCCGAACCAACCCCACCAGGCCGGCCGCGCGAGCGCCGGCGTCGACGGGCGCGCGCTCCGCGCTTGACGCAGAGCCAGCACGCTGTTGATGTAACCGATGTGGGTGAAAGCTTGCGGGAAATTGCCCAACAGTTCGCGCCAGTGCGGATCGTACTCTTCGGCGAACAATCCCAACGGACTGGCGGTGGTCTCGAGCCGCGCCAGCCACCGCTCGGCTTCCTCCAATCGCCCGAGGCCGACCAGGCAGTCCACCAACCAGAACGAGCACAGGAGAAAGGTTCCTTCGCCGCCCGCCAAACCGTCCGCGGCGCGATAGCGATGGACAAAGCCGTCTTCGGTCAATTCCTGTTGGATCGCCTCAATAGTCGCCACGACGCGAGCATCCGCGAACGGTAGGAATCCGACCAGTGGAATCAGCAGGTTTACGGCATCGAGCGCGTCGGTATCGTAGTGCTGGACGAACGCCCGGCGTTCCTCGCGCCATCCCCGCGCGCAAACCTCGTGATGGATCGCGGCGCGCGTGGTCTCCCAGGCCGCTAGATCCGCCGCGAAACCGTAACGCTTGGCGATGATCAGGCCCCGGTCGAGCGCCACCCAGCACATCACTTTCGAATAGACGAAGTGGTAGGGACCGTTGCGGACTTCCCAGATACCCGAGTCCGGTTCCCGCCAGTACGCGACCACATGGTCGCAGAGCCCGCGCAGCAGTGGCCACAACTGGTTATCGATTTTACCGACGTAATCGGCCAGCTTGAGCGCGGCGTCCATGATCTCGCCGTAGATGTCGAGCTGGCGCTGGTGGGCGGCGCCGTTGCCGGCGCGCACCGGTCGCGAGCCCTTGTAGCCGTCCAGATGATCGAGCGTCTCTTCCGGAAGATCGGTCTCGCCATGCACGCCGTACATGATCTGCAACGTCGCCGCGCCGTGCTGGGCCAGCAAACTCTCGATCCAGCGCAGGTAGCCGTGGGTTTCCGAGAGATGGCCGAGGCCGAACAGCGCCTGGAGGGTGAAGGCGGTATCGCGAATCCAGGTGAAGCGGTAGTCCCAGTTGCGCTCGCCGCCGATCTCCTCGGGCAGCGAGGTGGTCGCGGCCGCGGCGATGGCCCCGGTCGGTTCGTAATAGAGCAGCTTGAGCGCCAGGGCGGAGCGATCGACCCGGCTCTTGTAGGGACCCAACTCCACACATCTTCCGGTCTCGCTGGCGCTCAGCCAGCGCCGCCAGTATGCCTCGGTCGCCTGTTGGGCTTGGGCGGCGCGATCCGGATCGAGCGGCGGCAACGTTCGGTCGCCGTAAACCAGGCGCAACCAGATCCGCTCGCCGGCGCGCAACCGCCAACGCGCCCGCGCTGTGTCGCCGTGGACGGCGAGCGGCTGGGTCGCGGCGAGGCAGAGTTCCTCGCCGTTGGCGCGGGCCACGATCGCGCCCGATTCTTCCACCAGCGCCGTCGCCGCGCGGGCGTAATCGAAGCGCGGCTGGAACCGCGCATCGACCTCGACCTCGCCGCGCGCGACTTCGACCCGGCGATACAGCGTGTGGCATTCCGTATCCCACTCGCCCGCCCCGCAATAATGAATCGGCATGAAGTCGGTCAGTTCCAGTACGCCGGTACGGGTGCGAAAGCGGGTTTGCAGGACGTTGGTATCGGGAACGTATTCGGTGATCGAGTCCCATTCATCGGTCGGATGCACCACGAACGTGCCGCCTTTCTCGTCATCGAGCAGGGCGGCGAACACGCTGGGCGAATCGATATGCGGCAGGCACAGCCAGTCGATCGCGCCATCGCGCCCGACCAGCGCCACCGACAGCAGATTGCCGATGAGGCCGTAGTCACCGATATTCTTGTACATGCGTCCTCCGTGGGTCGGTGGGTTGGCGGGGTCGGTCAATGCGACCGACTCCGATCAGTCAGATGAAAATGGCCCAGTCCGGCAGGATACCCA
>REEE01000251.1 GCA_007695245.1 Candidatus Competibacteraceae bacterium
GCGGCCTCTGGCTGCTGGAGCTGAACAAGTTCGCCGCCGACCGGGTCGAAACCGAGCAGGAACGCTGGCTGAAATTTTTCACCGAGGGGGAGGATCTCGACGAGACCCGGCTCCCCGACTGGATGCAGACCGACGAAATGAGGCAAGCCATGAACACCCTGAAAGCCTTTTCCGAGAAAGAACGCGACTATCATGTGTATCAGGCGCGGCAGAACTACCTGCGCGAGCAACGCAGCATCCAGCGGTATATGGAGACGCTGCAAGCGCAGACGGAAACGCTGCAAGCGCAGACGGAAACGCTGCAAGCGCAGGCCGAACAAGAGCGCGCCGCCAAGGAGCAGGAGCGCGCCGCCAAGGAGCAGGAGCGCGCCGCCAAGGAGACCGCGCTGCAAGCCCAGGAGCAGGAGCGCGCCGCCAAGGAGGCCGCGCTGCGCGAGAAAGACGCCGCGCTGGCCGAGATCGCGCGTCTCAGGGCCCTGCTGCGCGACTCTTGAGCACGGTCGGGCGGCGGTTGCGACATGGAGGAGGGGTGCGCCATGAACCCCGAAGAACGACTCCCCAACATTCACCCCGGCGAGGTGCTGCGCGAAGAATTCCTGACCCCGCTGGGCCTTTCCCAGTACGCGCTGGCCAAAGCCATCGGCGTGCCCGCGCTGCGGATCAGTCAAATCCGCGCCGGCCAGCGCGCGATCACCGCCGACACCGCGCTGCGGCTGGCGCGTTTCTTCAACACCCGCGAAGGATTCTGGCTCGGCCTGCAAGCTGATTTCGCTCTGGAAGCGGCCCGCTTGAAACTGGGCGAACGGCTGGACGCCATCGCGCCGCTCGACCGCGCCGCGTAGGAGGGCATTCGTGATTGTCAACATCCAGGAAGCGCATCACATCGACGGCTACCGAATCGGTCTGCGGTTCAACACCGGCGAAGTCGGCGAGGTCGATCTATCCGATCTCTTGCGGCGTTATCCAGCCGCGCAACCGTTGCTCGATCCGGAACGGTTCCGCAGTTTTTATCTGGACGAATGGCCGACGCTGGCGTGGCCCTGCGGTTTCGATGTAGCTCCGGAGATGCTCTACGAACTGGCGACCGGGAAATCGCCCTGGCGGACGGATCGGGCTTGTGCGGCGGGTTCGTCGCTGGCCGGGCGGGACGGGAGTTCCGTCCTGGCCTGAGCAGGGCGGCAGCCAGGTAGTCGCGATTCACCTTTACGAATCGGGCAAACGGGATCGAATCGCGCCCACAAACGCCAGCAAGTCGTCCAGGCGATGCACGACGAGGTCTTGGATGGCTGGATTCAGGGATTGATAACCATGCACCACGAGATTGCGAAACTCGACCATCCGCTGGATCACCACGGACAACTCCGGATCGAGCCAGCCGTTGCGGCGCAAGAGTTCGAATAACTCACGATTCGTTTCCGGCTCACCCAGCCGGCCCTCGGAAACGATATGAGACGCGACGTCCTGCGCGGCTTGAATCGCGATTTGCAGTGTGTGCGCCGCGAACCGCTCCTCGCGAACATCCACGGGGATGCGTTCGGGCTGGCCCAGATCGCGCAACTGCCGCACGCAGGTCTCAATGAACGCCAGCTTCTTTTCAATCAGCTCCACATCGGTCATCGCACCGGCTCCCGCGCCGCCCGCCGATACTGGCGCAGATAGGGCAGCAGATCGAAATACGCATTGCGCGCCCGGACCTCGAACCGAATGCGCGCCGCGCGATCCCGTTCGCACACCAGCACGCCATCGCGCAGCACCCGATGGATCAGGTCCACCGGTGCCCGGTTGAGCGCGACGGCATCCACCGTTCGGCCCAACCGCCGTTCCAGGTCGGCGGCCCAATCCAGACCCCATCCTTCCAGCGTGTCCGGCGGATCGACGGCGTATAGCACGGCGAGATCGACATCGCTGGCCGGACCGGCCGTGCCGCGCGCCTGGCTGCCATGGAGATACACGCAGACCAGCGCCTCGGGGAGGCGCGCGAAGAACCGGCGCAGGGACGGGATCAGGATGGTTGCCGGCAAGGTTGGCAGGGTCTGGTTGGGCAAATCATCACCTCATGACGCCGCCCGACGCGACGCGTGGAGGTCGGCTGCGGTCTCGTGGACCGCCGCCAGAATGGAGCTGGTCGCTTCAGTCTGTCGGGTCATCGCCCATCTCCGATAAAGCGTTGCGCTCGACTTGATGGTCGAGTTCGGTCGAAGAAAGCCTCAATAGATCCGTCGCGAGAGCCTGCAACGCGGCCAACTCTTGCGCGCTCACGTTGGCTCGAACCTTCTGCGCTACTGGAACGGCACCGACCGTCGCGTGCTCGCCACCCGTCCGCTGACGGTTGAATAGACAACCGGGGCGGCGTCACAGCCGCTCCGGTTGCTATCGACCATCGTCGCAAAAAGATTCTCCAGCGTCGGCGGCCCTAAGAGAGCTCGTACCGCCATTTCGAACCTCCCCCATCAAGGGGAGGGGCATTTGTGGAACAGCCGGTTGCTGGACTCGCGCTAAAACTGTTCCACGGTCAGCGCCATGATCGAAACGCCGCCGTTCTGGATCGAGCGCAACAGAGATCCGGCCTTGGGTAGCAAATGTTCGGCGTAAAAACGAGCGGTGACCAGCTTGGCTTCATGGAACACCGACTCTTCACCGATCACCAGCTTGTTCTGGGCCACCCCAGCCGCGCGGGCCATCTGCCAGCCGCCGCAGACGGTGCCGGCCAGCATCAGGTAATCGACTGAGATCGCCATGACCGCGCTGGCGTCACGAGACGCTAAAATCCACTCAGTCGCCGCAGCCAGCGCGCTCGCGCCTTCGCGCAGTCCAGCGCGGATGGTCGCGATATCATCGCCGGGCAACCGACCCAGATCCTCGGCGGTCGTCTCCATCTCGGCGATGAGCGCCCGCATGGCGGCGCCGCGATCCAGACTCAGCTTGCGCCCGGCCAGATCGGCGGCCTGAATGCCGGTGGTGCCTTCGTAAATCGTGGTGATCCGGGAATCGCGCAGGTGCTGGCAGGCACCGGTCTCCTCGATGAAGCCCATACCCCCATGCACTTGGACGCCCAGCGAAGCGATCTCGATGCTGATCTCGGTCGACCAGCCCTTGACCACGGGAATCAGCAGATCGAACCGGGCCTGATGGGTCTGGCGCGTCGCGGGATCGGGATGATGGCGCGCCAGGTCCATGTGCATGGCGACCACATAGGCCAGCGCCCGCATGGCCTCGTTCTGCGCCTTCATGGTCATCAGCATCCGCCGCACGTCGGGATGATGGATGATGGTGACCCGGTCGCCGCTCTTGGCTCCGACCGGCCGGCCCTGGACCCGGTCCTTGGCGTATTCCCGGGCGGCCTGATAGGCGCGTTCGCCGATCGCCAGCCCTTGCAGGCCGACCTTGAAGCGGGCTTCGTTCATCATGATGAACATGTAGGCCAGACCCTTGTTCTCCTCGCCGACCCGATAGCCGATGGCGCCGTCCCGGTCGCCGAAGGCCATCACGCAGGTCGGGCTGGCATGGATGCCCAGCTTGTGCTCGATGGACACGGCATGCACGTCGTTGCGCGCGCCCAGCGAACCGTCCGGATTGACCAGGAACTTGGGAACGATGAACAAGGAGATGCCCTTGACCCCTTCCGGGGCGTCCGGGGTGCGGGCGAGCACCAGATGAATGGTGTTCTCGGTCATGTTGTGCTCGCCCCAGGTGATGAAGATCTTCTGGCCGAAAATCCGGTAGTGATCGCCTTCCGGCACCGCGCGGGTGCGCACGGCGGACAGGTCGGAACCGGCCGGCGACTCGGTCAGGTTCATGGTGCCGGTCCATTCGCCGCCGATCATTTTCGGCAGGAACAGCGCGCGCTGCTCGGCCGAGCCGGCCTGGCGGATCGCCTCGATGGCGCCGGCGTTCAGCATCGGGCACAGCGCGAAGGACATGTTGGCGGAATTCCACATTTCCTGGGTAGCGGTATTCAGCAATTCCGGCAAGCCCTGCCCGCCGTGTTCGACCGGGCAGCCGAGGCCGTTCCAGCCGCCTTCGATGAATTGTTGGTAGGCCGCGGTGAAGCCGTCGGCGGGAACGACGCCCTCGGGGCCGATGCGGGCACCCTGTCGGTCGCCCGATTTGTTGAGCGGCGCCAGCGCCTCGGTGGCCAGCTTGGCGGCTTCTTCCAGCACGGCTTCCACCAGTTCCGGACCCACCTCCTGGTCGGCGAAGGCGGGCAGGGCGGCGACTTCAGCCAGGCCGGCCAGTTCGTTGATGACAAACTGCATGTCGCGGGTTGGGGCGCAATAGGCGGTCATGGACGCCTCCTTGGGAATGGGAATTCGGGGTTGCGAGGGGCTGGCGGGAGTCCCCGCGCCACTAGAACGGTGGCGCGGGGTCGGTAGGGCGCGCGATCTAGCCAGCGGCCTTCAACTTGTCGAGTTCCCCCGACATTTCGGGCACGGCGGCGAACAGATCAGCCACCAGACCGTAGTCGGCGACCTGAAAGATCGGCGCTTCCTCGTCCTTGTTGATGGCGACGATCACCTTACTGTCCTTCATGCCGGCCAGGTGCTGGATGGCCCCGGAAATGCCGACGGCGATGTACAGGTCGGGGGCGACCACCTTGCCGGTCTGACCGACCTGGTAGTCGTTGGGTACGAAACCGGCGTCCACCGCCGCGCGGGACGCACCCATCGCCGCGCCCAGTTTGTCGGCCACATCCTCCAGCAGCTTGAAGTTTTCGCCGTTGCCCATGCCGCGTCCGCCCGAGATGATGATGCGGGCGGCGGTCAATTCCGGCCGATCGGATTGAGTCAACTGTTGGCCGACGAAGCTGGATACCCCGGCGTCGGCGACCGGAGCGACGGTTTCAACGCTGGCGGAACCGCCGCCCGCCGCCGCCGGAAAGGCGGTGCCGCGCACGGTCATGACCTTGATCGAGTCCTTGGATTGGACGGTGGCCAACACGTTGCCGGCGTAGATCGGCCGCACGAAGGTATCGGCGCTGTCGATCTGGATGACATCGGAAATTTGCGCCACATCCAGCAGCGCCGCCACTCTCGGCAGCGTGTTCTTGCCGGCGGCGGTAGCCGGGGCCAGGATGTGGGTGTAGCCACCGGCGAGGCCGACCACCAGCGCCGCCACGTTTTCGGCGAGCTGGTGGGCGTAGTGGGCGGCGTCGGCCACCAGGACTTTCTTCACCCCCGCGACTTGGGCGGCAGCCTCGGCGACCGCGCCGCAGTCGTGGCCGGCGACCAGAATGTGGAGGTCGTCGCCCAACTGAGCGGCGGCGGTCACGGTGTTCAGGGTGGCCGCCTTCAGGGTGGCGTTATCGTGTTCGGCAATGACCAGAATGCTCATGTTTGGACCCCGTGGGCGTTAGATGACGTGCGCTTCGTTGTGTAGCTTGTCCATCAGTTCGGCGACGCTGCCGACCTTGATGCCGGCCTGCCGTTTGGGTGGTTCCTGTACCTTCAGCGTGGCGATCCGCGGCGCGACGTCCACCCCCAGATCGGCGGGTTTGAGCACGTCCAGCGGTTTCTTTTTGGCCTTCATGATGTTGGGCAGTTTGACGAAGCGCGGCTCGTTCAGACGCAGGTCGGAGGTGACGACCGCCGGCAGTTTCAGGGCCACGGTTTCCAGACCCCCGTCGATCTCGCGGGTGACGTTGACCGCGCCGTCGCTCACTTCGACCTTGGAGGCGAAGGTGCCCTGCGGCCAGCCGAGCAGCGCCGCCAGCATCTGACCGGTCTGGTTGGCGTCGTCGTCGATCGCCTGTTTGCCGAGGATGATCAGCTCGGGTTGCTCCTTATCGACCACCGCCTTGAGCAACTTGGCGACCGCCAGCGGTTGCAGTTCGACGTCGGTTTCCACCAGAATGCCCCGGTCGGCGCCCATGGCCAAGGCGGTGCGGATCGTATCCTGACAGGCGGCGATGCCCAGGGAGACCGCCACGATTTCCTTAGCCTTGCCGGCTTCCTGCAGGCGAACCGCTTCCTCCACGGCGATTTCGTCGAACGGGTTCATCGACATCTTGACATTGGCGGTTTCCACGCCGGAACCGTCCGCCTTGGCCCGCACCTTGACGTTGTAGTCAACAACCCGTTTTACGGCGACTAGAATTTTCATCGTTTACCTTTGCTCCGGTTTGCTTGCGTTTTGATCGTATACGCTAAACCCTAACGAACTATGGTATTTAGTCACCCCCGGTGATGCAATGCCTTTATTGGCCACGCGCCGCCCGGGTCGACCGGTGCCGGCGCGCCGTTGGTAACCTCAACCCCCTCGTTCCGATCAAGGAAAATACCATGACCGAGACCGCGACTTTCAAGGCGCTGGTGCTGAACCAGCAAGACGGCCGAACCGTCTCCGCCGTGACCACGCTCACCGAAGCCGATCTGCCGGCCGGGGACGTGCTGGTGGCGGTGGAATACTCCTCACTCAACTACAAGGATGGGCTGGCGGTGACTGGCAAGGGCAAAATCGTCCGCCAGTTTCCGATGGTGCCCGGCATCGATCTGGCGGGGACGGTGCTGGCCTCGACCGCGCCGGACTACGCGCCCGGCGACCGGGTCGTGCTGACCGGTTGGGGCGTCGGCGAGCGCTACTGGGGCGGCTACGCGCAGCAGGCGCGGGTCAGGGCCGACTGGCTGGTGCCGATGCCGGACGCGCGCGACAGCCGCTGGGCCATGGCGGTCGGCACCGCCGGCTTTACCGCCATGCTGAGCGTGCTGGCGCTGGAGCAGGCCGGCGTCCGACCCGACGCGGCCAAGCCGGTGCTGGTGACCGGCGCCAGCGGGGGCGTGGGCAGCCTCGCCGTGGCGTTGCTGGCTCAGTTGGGATATCGAGTCACCGCTGGGACCGGCCGCCCGGAGAACGAACCCTATCTTCGGGAACTGGGCGCGGTGGAATTCGTCGATCGTGAGACGTTGAGTCAGCCCTGCCGGCCATTGGAAGCGCAGCGCTGGTCGGGCGTGGTCGATACCGTGGGCGGCCAGGTGCTGGCGCGGGCGCTGGCGGAAACCGATCTGCATGGCGCGGTGGCCGCCTGCGGGCTGGCCGGCGGGGTCGAACTGCCGACCACGGTTATGCCCTTCATCCTGCGCGGCGTGAAACTGTTGGGCGTGGATTCGGCGACCTGTCCCGCGGAGCCGCGCCGGCTGGCTTGGGCGCGGCTGGCTCGCGACCTGCCGACGGCGGTGCTGGACCGCATCACGCAAGTGATTCCCTTGGCGGACGTGCCGCGCTGGGCGGAGACGATTCTCGCCGGTCAGGTGCGGGGGCGGGTCGTGGTGGATCTGCGGGACTGAACGTTGGAAAGTTTTTAATTGGAGACTCTGATGGGCGATAATTTGCATCGCTATTTTCTGGAAGAACTGAAGGTCGGGATGACCGCATCCTACGCCAAAACCGTCACCGAGACCGATGTGATCCTGTTCGCCGGTATCAGCGGCGACAACAATCCGGTGCATGTCAACGAAGAGTTCGCCACGCAAACCCGCTTCAAGGGCCGTATCGTGCATGGGATCTTCAGCGCCGGGTTGATCTCCTGCGTGGCTGGAACCCGACTGCCCGGTCCCGGCGCGGTCTACGTCGATCAGAGCCTGCGCTTCAAGGCACCGGTGCGGATCGGCGATACCGTCACCGCCGTTTGCACCATTCGGGAGATCAATCTCGAGCGCTCCCGGGTGATCATGGACACCGCCTGCACCGTCAAGGGCAAAGTCGTGGTCGAGGGTAGCGCGACCTTCCTGGTGGAGCGCCGTCCGGCCTGAGCGTCGGGGCACCCTCCGCGCGGCCGGGGTTCCGTCGGTCGGCCCCGGTCACTCGGCTTCCATCACCACCCGGAACCCGGTCATCGCATCGCGATGACCGGGGTTGCGGGGCAGGCGTTTGGCGGAGCGCAGATCGCCGGGACCGTTGTTCCAAGAGCCGCCCCGGATCACCCGCTGACCGTCATCGGCGCGCCGGTTGGAGCAGCGTTGCTCCTGACCGCCGTAGTCCGGGTCGTACTCCGAACAGGTCCATTCCCAGGTGTTGCCGGCCATGTCGTGCAAACCCAGAGCGTTCGGCCGGTAGCTGCCGACTGGAGCGGTGACGGCGTGGCCGTCGTCCAGATTGCCGACGGCCGCGCCGGTCGGATCGTTACGGTCGGAAAAATTGGCGTAGCGGGGATCGATGTCGTCGCCCCAGTAGTAGCGGGTCGTCGTGCCGGCGCGGGCGGCGTATTCCCACTCGGCCTCGGTCGGTAGCCGGAAACGCTGGTCCGCGCCCGCCTCCCAGGAGAGCCATTCGGCGAAGGCTTTGGCGTCGCTCCAGTTCAGATCGACCGCCGGTTGGACGGCGCCGTTCAAAGAATGTCCGGCAACAGAGCCGCTGTCATGGTCGGGTTTGAACCGCCGGTACTGGTCGTTGGTGATCGTGGTCTTGCCGATCCAAAATCCTTTTACGCAGATTTCGCGTTGCGGTTCGTCGCGCCGGCGATCCCGCTCGGCGATTGGGCTGCCCATCATGAAGCAGGCACCCTCGACCCAGTTCAACTCCAGACCGGTCACGGTATCAGTTCGAGTTCTGGTGGCATTGGATTGTTGGGCGAGCAGTTCGGCGCGAGCGGCGGCGACCGCCGGATGGTCGGGGGCGACGGTGGCGGCCTGCTCCAGAAAACCGGCGGCGAGCGGCCAGTTTCTGCTGATGATCGCCCGGCGCGCCTGCTCGACATAGCGGGTGATTTCCGCCTCTTGGCGTTGGGCCATCACCTGAGCGCGGCGAGCCGCTTCTTCCTGCTCCATCCTCTGCTGCCGCGCCGTTGCTTCCCGCTGGCTCTGATTCCGCAGTGTGTTGTAGTACTCGAAAGCCAACAGCCCCATTCCCGATAAGCCCGAAATGGCAAATACAATTGTTAGGATTCGCGTCCAGTGGATTGCTGGAGCCCGGTGGCCGGTTTCGCTGGAAACGATGACCGCGGAGTCGTGGGGAGCAGTGCTGCTGGGAACCTCGCCGACCGTGAGGGTCTGGGGCAACGATGGCGGTTCCGGTGGTATGAGACGTTCGCTCTTGCGCTCTCCCCGACGGGATGTTGAGGCTTTTTTTAGATGCTCCAAGACCGACTGCGGTGTACGTTTGAGTAGAGAGTTCGAAGAAGGCTCGGATCGTGGTTGCGATGCGGTGGGAAAAATGGGCTCGAAGGGAGAGTGAGGGGCTTGAGGCGTTACATCGTCCAGATTTTCCCAAATGTTTTCCAGCAACGGCAGGGACAGATCGGCGTTTAAGCCGACCGGCGATCCCGAGCCGGGGGGCGTGGAATTGACATCGAACGGTTGCTCCGCCCGGGGTTCGGAGAGACTCCAGTCGCGAGCTTGGGGAGGACTGGGAGAGGACGCCGCCGCGCGTTGCGAGGGAGAGGACGCCGCGTCCGTGCGTTGCGAGGGATGGGATGGAGGCGCATCCCGTTCCGGCGGTTGGGGTTGTGCATCCCGAGGTTGCGCATCCCGCGCACGGCTTTTCGACGGGACGGTGTCGCTCCAGACATCGCGCTGGCTGGGTGACGACACCGGCCCCGACGAGATGAGGGGGTTGAAGCCGGGGATACTCCGGGTCAGCGGCGACAGCTCCAGAAGCTCGGGCCGGATGCGCGGCACTGAAGCAAATTCGGAATCGTTACTCGTCCGATCGGCGACATGAAGCGCCTCCCGCATGGCGACCACGCTCTGAAAGCGATCTTCGGGACGAACGGCCAGCGCGCGATCGACCACCTGCAATATTCCGCGCGAATATAACCCGGCCCCCACCTCGACGGCGGGTTGCATCGGATCCTTGAGCACCCGGCCGGGCGCCTCGATCGGCGGCGCCCCGCAGATGCAGCGATATAAGACGGCGCCGAGCGCGTAAAGGTCGGTCCAGGGTCCGTAGTCTTCACCGACCGTTACATACTGTTCGATGGGGGAATAGCCCGGCGTGACTACGCTGGTGACGCTGCGGGTGCGGCGGCCCAGGGCCTGGCGGGCGGCGCCGAAGTCGATGAGAATGATGTGGTTGTCGTGGCTGCGAACATACAGGTTGCTGGGTTTGATATCGCGGTGCAAATACCCTTCGCCGTGGACGGCTTCCAACGCCGGCATGACATCGTTCAGCAAGCGGCGCAATTCCGGTTCGGGCAGAATGCCGCCGCGCTGCAGCGCGGCGCTGAGCGATTCGCCCTCTTCGTATTCCATGACGATGTAGGCGCTGCCGTTGGCCGTGAAATAGTCCCGGACCCGCACCACGCCAGGGTGGTTGATCTGCACCAGAATCTTGGCTTCGTCGAGAAACCGTTGCAAGCCCCACTCATAGCAGGGAGGTTCGCCGTTGCGCGCGGGAATTTGACCCTGCGCGTTGGCGCGCACGGTCGTGCCGTTGTGGTCGCGGTAGGCCCATTCCGCGGGAAAATATTCCTTGATGGCCACCTGATTCTCCAGCGCTTCGTGGATCGCCCGGTAGGTGATCCCGAAACCGCCCGCGCCCAGAACGCCATCGACCTGATAGCGATGCAAGCTGTAGCCGTTGGGCAGCGCGTTGGTTTCTTCGGCCATCAAGCTTCCTGTTTTCAAGCGGCGAACGGCGGGGAGGACGAGCGCTAGCCGCGTTAGTGGCGGTTGCGGTTGAACAGCGCGGCGAATCCCGTCGACAGTCGCCGCAACCAGTGTGCCGAATCGGCGGCGGCGCTCGCTCCGGCGCGCAGCAGGACTAAAGTCGCGTTGTCGGCCGCCGCGCCGCCGCGGCGCACCGCCTGCTCGGCCAGCAGCCGGGCGGCCACGGCGGATCCTCGGGCGTGCGCGACGTTCCACACTTCGAGTTCGGGGACATGTTCCCAGATTCCGTCGGAACAGAGCGCCAGCAGATCGCCGGGTTGAACCGTGAACTGACCGTGGTCGGGTTTGGGCCGATCTTCCCCGCCCAGGCTGCGATAAAGCCGATTTTGCGCGGGATGGGTCGCCATCTGCGCCTCGTTGATTTCGCCGAGGTCCATCAACAACTGTACGGCGGAGTGGTCGCGGGTGCGCATCAAGCGGCGACCGTTGCGGAAGTGATACAACCGACTGTCGCCGACGTTCAACCAATAGGCGCGATCGTGCTGGAGCCAGACCATGATGATCGTGCTGCGGGCGGCTTCCGACCGGTCGTTAACCGCATCGTGCATCTGCTGGCACAACTGATCCAAGGCGGCGGACGGATCGGCGTGCAGCAGGGGTGGGGGGTTGCGAACGAACTCCCGGGCGGTCTCGATGATCGTCCGCGCGCCCAGGGCGCCATCCAGATGACCGCCCATGCCATCAGCCACCGTGGCCAGTAAGCCCCGCCGGTCCGGGGATTGAAAAATACCCCAACAGTCCTGCTGCTCGTGGCGTCCGCCTTGTTGGCTGGCGGCTCCCTGGTCCCAGGAGCCGAATGGCCCCGGTTCTTCAGAGGTCACGATGCTTCCTCCTCCAGCGGCGCGCGCGCCACCCGAAGAACGGCGCGCGCGGTGGAGGAAAGAAGGTGGACCACCCGGGCAGGCATCCGGTCGGTGGAGCGATAGACATGGCAAACAGATTGCCCGGGCATGCGGATCTCCTCGGCAACACTCTGGGTAGGGGGGGCATTAACCGTGGGACTGCATTGCGCGCGGGCCGGCGGCGAGCCGCAATCAATCCCTGGGTATGAGCGCGCCATTATGAAGCCGATGCCTGACGCCAGACAATCCAGGATTGAACTCGGTTTTCCCGTCAGCCCGCCACAGTCTCCGCCCTGCCCCGGTTCGACGACGCGCTTACAAGAGTTCGAGGACCTCCAGGGCATGATGGGCGCAGTCGGGTTTATCGATGATGTGGGCGATGTGGCCGCTCTCGTCGATGATAAAGGTGATGCGCTTGGCGACGCCCATCATGCTCATCGCTGTCCCCAACAGTCCACCGCTTTCGCCGATGGCACCGTAGGCCCGGCTCACGGCGCCATCGGTATCGGCCACCAGGGGAAAGTTCAGATGATGCTTTTCGGTGAAGCGCTGATGGGACGCGACATCCTGGGTGGAGACACCGAGAATGGCGGCATCCTTGTCCTGAATTTCCTGGTTGTGGTCGCGCAGGGAACAGGCCTGTTTGGTGCAGCCCGGGGTATCGTCCATCGGATAGAAGTACAATATCAGGTTCTTGCCGAAATAATCGGATAGCCTGACCGTGTCGCCTTGGGTGGTGGTGGCGGTGAACTGGGGGGCGGGATCGCCGATTTTCAATTTCATCGTTCTATTCTCACGGATGGTGGTTATTTTAGGGGCGATGCGAGCGGAGCCACGCTTTCGGGTGGATTCCCGAAGCAGTGGCAGGTCTCCACGCCCGGTTTCGCCGGTCGGACGCGCGGAACGCCCGACAGTGGCTTGGACTGCAAAATCGTGCTGATGACTGCGAGATGACAACAGTCATTATAGAATTGGCCCACTCGAAAATCCTTGACGTTTTCGGTCGCCCGCGAGCGCGACGGGCCGGGAAAAGGAGTCTTGCCGAGCGGCGGATTGCCGCGCCTCTCCATTTTTCGCGCGGGGAGATGGCAATCGCCCGTCGGAGCGCCGCGCCGAGCGACACTGGCCCGGACGACCGGACATATCGACCAACATGAGGAAAGCTGAAGATGGAAAAGATCTGGTTGAAAGAATATCCGCCGGGGATACCGGCCGAAATCGACCTGAGCGAGTTCGCCTCGCTGAAGGACATTCTGGAAAAAAGTTGCCGCCAGTTCGCCGAGTTGCCGGCCTATTCCAATATGGGCGTGACCCTGCGCTACCGGGATATCGACCGATTGAGCCGCGATTTCGGCGCTTACCTGCAAGGACTGGGACTGGGCAAGGGCGACCGAGTCGCCATCATGCTGCCCAACACCCTGCAATATCCGGTCGCGCTGTTCGGCGCGCTGCGGGCCGGCTTGACGGTGGCCAACGTCAACCCCCTGTACACGCCCCGCGAACTGGAGCATCAGTTGGTCGACTCCGGCGCGGCCGCCATCGTCATCATCGAAAATTTCGCCCATACCCTGCAGAAAGTGCTGGACAAGACCGCGGTGAAAACCGTGATCACCACCCAGTTGGGCGATCTGTTCCCGATTCCCAAGCGCTGGCTGGTCAATGTGGTGGTCAAGTATGTCAAGAAGATGGTTCCAGCCTGGAACATTCCGGGCGCGGTGCCGTTCCGGCGGGCGTTGGGCGAGGGCGCGGCGCGCACCCTGATGGATGTGCCGCTAGGCCATGGCGATCTGGCTTTCCTGCAATACACCGGCGGCACCACCGGCCTCGCCAAGGGCGCGATGTTGACCCACGGTAACCTGGTGGCGAATTTGCAGCAGGCTTCGGCCTGGTTGAGCGCGATTTCCAAACCGACCGAGGAAACCGTCATCACCGCGCTGCCGCTCTATCATATTTTTTCGCTGACCGCCAATTGTCTGACCTTCATGAAGTTGGGCGGACACAATATCCTGATCACCAATCCCCGCGATATGACGGGCTTCGTCAAGGAGCTGGGTAAGGTCAAGTTCACCGCGATCACCGGGGTCAACACGCTGTTCAACGGTTTGCTGCACGCACCGGGTTTCGATCGTCTGGATTTCAGCACCCTCAAAATCACCATGGGCGGTGGCATGGCGGTGCAGCGGGCGGTGGCGGAAAACTGGCGGAAGGTGACGGGAAAGCCGCTGATCGAAGCCTACGGCCTGACCGAAACCTCGCCTGCGGCTTGTATCAATCCGTTGGATCTATCGGACCATAACGGCAGCATCGGCCTGCCGATTCCTTCCACCGAACTGTCCATCCGCGATGATGAGGACCGGGAACTGGGCATCGGCGAGAAGGGCGAACTCTGCATTCGCGGGCCGCAGGTGATGCAGGGTTACTGGAATCGGCCCGAGGAAACCGCCAAGGTCATGACCTCGGATGGCTACCTGCGCACCGGCGACATCGGGATCATGGACGAACGCGGTTATACGCGCATTGTGGATCGCAAGAAGGACATCATTCTGGTATCCGGTTTCAACGTCTACCCCAACGAGATCGAGGATGTGGTGGCGCTGCATCCCGGCGTGCGAGAGGCCGCGGCGGTCGGCATACCCGACGAGAAATCAGGCGAGGCGGTCAAGATCGTGGTGGTCAAGAAAGATCCCGCGCTGACCGCCGAGGCGCTGATCGCGCATTGTCGCCAGCACCTGACCTCCTACAAGGTCCCGCGCCACGTCGAGTTCCGCACCGAACTGCCCAAGACCAACGTCGGCAAGATCCTGCGGCGGCTGTTGCGAGAGGGGGCATGAACTTCACGACGGCCGCCGGCGATACGCCAGCGCCAGCAGCGCCGCGCCCACCCCGATCATCGGCAACGATAGCAGTTGTCCCATGGTCAGCCAGCCGAACGCCAGATACCCCAGATGCGCGTCCGGCTGGCGCACGAACTCCGCCAGCAGCCGGAACACGCCGTAGGCGAGCGCGAACACCCCCGACACCGCCATGGTCGGGCGCGGCTTGGCGGAAAACAGCCAGACGATGACGAACAACGCCAGACCTTCCAACGCCGCCTGGTACAACTGCGAAGGATGACGCGGCAGATGATCGCCGGCCTGGCGGAACACCATCCCCCACGGCAGGTCGGTCACCCGGCCCCACAGTTCGCCGTTGATGAAATTGCCGATGCGCCCGAAGAAAATCCCCGGCGCGATCAGCGGCGCGATGAAATCGGTGGTGACCCAGAAGCCTTGGTGATGCCGGCGGGCGAAAACCAGCATGGCCAGCACCACGCCGAGCAACCCGCCGTGGAAGGACATGCCGCCTTCCCAGACCCGCAACAGCAACAGCGGATCGTTCAGGAACCCTTCGAATCCGTAAAACAGCACGTAGCCGATTCGGCCGCCCAGAATGACGCCCAGGGCGATATAAAACACCAGATCGTCCACCTGCGCGGCGGTCCAGCCGGAACCGGGCTGTTTGGCGCGGTAGCGACCCAAGGCCCAGCCCGCCAGGAACCCGAGCAGATACATCAGGCCGTACCATCGGATGTGGAGCGGCCCCAGGCTGAAGGCGATCGGGTCGAAATCGGGATGGACGAGCATGGCAAACTCCGTAACGGCGGCCGGCGCGGCGAACCCCGCGAGGAGTTCGCTGCAAACCACCTGGTTGGAAAACGGGCGGAAATTTATCACGGTCGGCCGGGCTGTGTCCCCACGGCATCAACCCTCCCGCGAGACCGTGGCCAGCGGCTATACTCAGCGCGTCCTTCATCCGCCGCGGACTCCGATGCATCATCGCCCATCCATTCAATCAATAAATTCTATTGAATATATAAAAACAATCAATTTGATTTATGGGGTGCCCGACCTATAGTAGAAGGACCCTTGTTGGGCCGGTTTGCCGAATTCCGGCCGAGCACTGTTTTTCACTCGACTGTCCAAAAACCTCAGGAGGGCTCATGAATCAGGTAACCCAATGTCCCATCATGCACGGTAGCCGCACGCGAATCGGCGGCGGCGGCGGCGGTCCCAGCGACTGGTGGCCGGACCAGCTCAACCTGCGCATCCTGCATCAGCACACCCCGGAATCCAATCCGCTGGGGCGCGATTTCAACTACGCCGAAGAATTCAAGAAGCTCGACCTGCAGGCGCTGAAGAAAGACCTGGCCGATGTAATGACCGATTCCAAGGACTGGTGGCCGGCCGACTACGGCCATTACGGCCCGTTCATGGTCCGCATGGCCTGGCACGCCGCCGGCACCTACCGGACGGCCGACGGTCGCGGCGGTGCCTCGTCCGGCAACCAGCGCTTCGCGCCGATCAACAGCTGGCCCGACAACGCCAACCTGGACAAGGCCCGCCGCCTGCTGTGGCCGGTCAAGCAAAAGTACGGCAACCAGATTTCCTGGGCCGACCTGTTCATCCTGGCCGGTAATGTGGCCATGGAAACCATGGGCTTCAAGACCTTCGGCTTCGGCGGCGGTCGCATCGATATCTGGGCGCCGGAAGAAGACGTCTACTGGGGCGGCGAGAGCGAATGGCTGGACAACAAGCGCTACAGCGGCGATCGCGAGCTGGCCAACCCGCTGGCCGCGGTGCAGATGGGCCTGATCTACGTCAACCCGGAAGGCCCGGACGGCAAACCGGACCCGCTGGCCTCGGCCAAGGACATCCGTGAAACTTTCGCCCGGATGGCGATGAACGACTACGAAACGGTGGCCCTGACCGCCGGCGGTCACACCTTCGGCAAGTGTCACGGTGCGGGTGATGCCGCGCACGTCGGCCCCGAGCCGGAAGCCGCGCCGATCGAGCAGATGGGCCTGGGCTGGAAGAGCAGCTACGG
>REEE01000368.1 GCA_007695245.1 Candidatus Competibacteraceae bacterium
GGGGCGGTGGTCATCTACCTTTTTCAAGTGCATGAATACCGCGAGGATGTGAGTCTACGGGAGCAGCGGCGCCTGCTGGAACGCATGGCCGTGGAACAGACGCGCCTGGAGGTGCAACTGGGCCAGGGCAACCGCCTGCAGGCGCGGCGCCTGGTGTCCGGCCTAGGTCTGTATTCGGGCGTCACCCATGCCTGGCTGACGGATGGAGAGGGGCGCATTGAGGCCGCCCTCTCGCGCTTGCAGGTGGGGCGCCCGCTGGCGGAGGTCCTGGACGGTGAATCCCCGGCCCTCCGGCAAGCCATCCACCATACCTTGGACCATCAGGAGATGGCCGCTCACCTGCATCCCATGCCGGATGAGGAAGCCCTGCTGGGCCATGTCGCCATGATCGACGATTATCACCTGTTTCTGCGGGTGGATTTGACTCAACCTTTGGCCGAGCGTCTGTATGCCGGTCGGTGGGCAATCTGGCGCGAAGCGGGCATCCTCCTGCTGTCCGCCGTTCTCCTGGCCATTCTGTTGCACCTGCTGTGGTTTCACCGCGTCGCCCAGCTCACCGCCACCGCCGCCGCCCTGGGCGCCGGGCGGATGGAGGCCCGCGCCGGACTCGCCGGCCGCGACGAACTGGCGGCCATCGGCGCGGCCATCGACCGCATGGCCGAGGAACTGCAACAGCGCCAGGCGCAGTTGCGGCAGTTGGCCAGCCTGATCGACCATTCCCCGGTGATCGCCATCGCCTGGCGCAACGAGCCCGGCTGGCCGGTCAGCTTCGTCAGCGACAATGTTGCGGAATGGGGTTATGCGCCCGAGGAATTCCGATCCGGAAGCCTGATCTATGCCGACCTCATCCACCCGGAAGACCGTCCGCGCGTCGAGGCCAAGGTGGCCGAACATTTCGCCCGCGGACCGGACGACTACCTCCAGGAATACCGCCTGCGCCGCGCCGATGGCCAGTGGCTGTGGATCGAGGACCGCACCTGGCTGACTCGCGCGGCGGACGGTACGGTCGTGCATGGCGAGGGAGTGCTCCTCGACGTGAGCGAACGCCGCCGTTTGCGGGACGTCGAGCGGCAGAGCGAGGAGCGTCTCCAGCTCGCTTTGCGCGCGGCCAACCAGGGGCTTTACGATCTCGACATCGCCACCGGCGTGGCCGTGGTCAACGCCGAGTACGCCACCATGCTGGGTTACGACCCGGCCACGTTCCGCGAGACGCATCCGGCCTGGATCGACCGCCTGCACCCAGACGACACTGCGCGAGTAGTGCAAACCTTCCGCGATTATGTCGCTCATCGCATCCCTGATTATCAGGTGGAATTCCGCCAACGCACCGCCGCCGGCGACTGGAAATGGATCCTTTCCCTCGGCAAAGTCGTGTTATGGGACGCCGATGATCATCCGTTACGCATGTTGGGCACGCACACCGACATCGACGAACGCAAGCGGGTCGAGGAGGCGCTGGTCGCCAGCGAGGCGCGCTATCGCGAAGCGGAACGGGTGGCCAAGGTCGGCGGTTGGGAGTTGAATCTGCTCGATAACCAACTCTGGTGGTCGGAGGAGATTTTTCGCATCTTCGAGATCGACCCCGAGCGTTTCGAGGCCTCTTATGAGGCGTTTCTCGCACTGGTTCATCCCGAGGATCGGAACCGCGTGGACGAGGCCTATCAAACTTCGGTCGCGAACCATGAGCCCTATCAGATCGTTCATCGTCTGCTGTTCGCGGACGGGCGGGTCAAGTACGTGCGCGAACGCGGCGAAACCGAATACGCCGACGACGGCCGCCCGCTGCGTTCGCTCGGCACGGTGCAGGACGTCACCGAGCAGGTGTTGGCGGAAGAACAAGTGCGGGAAAGCGAGACCCGCTATCGGACGCTGGTCGAACTGCTTCCCTACGGCGTGCAGGAAAGCGATACGACCGGGCGCATCGTGTTCGCCAATCCCGCCCTCGGGCGCTTGCAGCATGGCGCGCCGGAGCAATCGATCGGCGCGATGATTTGGGATTTCGCGGGCGATGAGTCGGAACGTGAGTCGCTGCGCGACTATTTACGCTATCTCGTCGCCGAACAACCGTCGCCGACGACGTACTATGCGGTCAATCGGCGCGGCGATGGCCAACTCATCGACGTCCAGGTGGACTGGACCTACCTCCGCAACGCGGATGGGTCGCCGCGCGGCTTCCTGTCCGTCGTCAGCGACGTCACCGAGCGCAAGCGTCTGGAAACCGAGATTCGCCGGGCCAACGCCGAACTGGAGGAACGGGTGCGCCAGCGCACCGCCGAACTGGCCACCGCCAACCAGGAGCTGGAAACCTTCACCTACTCCGTCTCCCACGACCTCAAGGCTCCCCTGCGCGGGATCGACGGCTACAGCCAGTTGCTGCTGACCGACTACGGCGACCGGCTGGATGAGGAGGGCCGCTTCTTTCTCAAGAACGTGCGTCAGGGCGTCGCGCAGATGAGTCAACTCATCGAGGACCTGCTGGCCTACTCGCGCATGGAGCGACGCAGCCTGGAGCCAGTCTCCTTGGCTCTGGAAGAGGCGGTCGCCAGAATCCTGGCCGAGCGCAAGTCCGATCTCGAAGACCGCCAGGCGCAAGTCGAAGTGGCGGTGCGAGGGCTCACCGCCCAGGCCGACCCGGATGGCCTGGCCCTGGTGCTGCGCAACCTGATCGACAACGCTCTCAAATTCACCCGCGACCGACAGCCGGCGGTGCTACGGATTTTTGGTAGGCTTTCCGATCAATCGACTGTTATTCTAAGCGTTAAGGACAACGGCATCGGCTTCGACATGCGCTTCCACGACCGAATCTTTGAAATCTTCCAACGCCTGCAACGGGCCGAGGATTACCCCGGCACCGGGGTAGGCCTGGCCATCGTGCGCAAGGCCGCGCGGCGGATGGGCGGCCGGGTGTGGGCGGAAAGCGCGCCGGGCCAGGGCGCCACCTTTTACCTGGAACTACCACGATGATCAGCGAATCCTCCCCCCGCCCCATCTTGCTGGTGGAAGACAATCCCCAGGATCTGGACCTGACCTTGCGCGCCTTCAAGCGGCGTAACCTGGCCAATCCCATCCAGGTGGCCCGCGACGGCCAGGAAGCGCTGGACTTCATTCCCCGTTGGGAGGCGGGCGAGACCCCGCCGCTGGTGGTCCTGCTCGACCTGAAACTGCCGCGGGTGGACGGCCTGGAGGTCTTGCGGCAACTGCGCGCGACGCCGGTGAGCGCCACCCTGCCGGTGGTGGTGCTGACCTCCTCCAGCGAGGACCGGGACGTACAGACCGCCTATCAACACCACGCCAACTCCTATATCGTCAAGCCGGTGGACTTCAACAAATTCATGGAAGTCGCCGCCCAGATCGAGCTTTACTGGTGCCTGATCAACCACCCACCCCGCTAGCCTCCATGCGCGTCCTGCACGTGGAAGATAACGCGATGGACGCCGACCTGGTGCGGCGCGCATTGCTGCGCCAGGCGCCGGACCTCGAACTCTCCCAGGTCGCCACCCTCGCCGCGGCCAAGGCCTGTCTGAACGGCGCGCCAACGCCGGACGCCGCCCTGCTGGACATCAAGCTGCCGGATGGATCCGGACTAGAGCTGCTCGCCTGGATTCGAGAGCAGCGCCTGTCCCTGGCGGTGGTGATGCTCACCGGCTCGGGGGACCACTCGGCCGCGGTGGCCGCCCTGCAAGCGGGCGCCGACGATTACCTTGCCAAGGATGAAGCGGCGCGGAGCCGGTTGGCGACGATCCTGCGGGATGCGGTCCATCGGTTCGAGGACGGTCAGGCCCGTCGCGCTCATCCCCTGCGCGTGCTGTATGCGGAGCACAGCGCCGCCGACGTCGATCTCACCCGCCGCCATCTGGCCCGCCATGCCCCTCATATTCGCCTGACCGTGGCATCCGACGCCGAACAGGCGCTGGCCCGGCTGCCGATGGATGCCCATACCCCGCCCGACTATGACGTGGTGCTGCTGGACTACCGCCTGCCGGGCCTGGACGCCCTGGACGCGGTCAAGGCGCTGCGCGCCGAGCGCGGGTTGGACCTCCCCATCGTCATCGTCACCGGCCAGGGCAGCGAGGAGGTGGCGGCCCACGCGATCCGCCTGGGGGTGGACGATTACATCACCAAGCACGCCGGTTATCTGTTCGAGTTGCCGCCGACCCTGGAAAAGGTCCACCGCCAGGCGGAGCTGACCCGGGAGCGCGGCAATTTGCGGCGCATCGCGCAACGCCTGGCCGAGGCGCTGGACACCAGCCCGGTCATCCTCTACACCCTGCGCCTGACGGAGGACGGCGCCTTTCCCACCTGGGTCAGCAGCAACATCCACCGCCTGCTGGGCTTCAGCGAAGCCGAAGCCTTACGCCCGGAGTGGTGGCTCAACCAGGTGCATCCCGACGATCGGGATTGGATCCTGGCCAACCAGGCGGTCCTGCGCGAGACCGGGCATCTGGCGCATGAGTACCGCTTGCTCGACCGCTCGGGCCGGATGCACTGGATCCAGGATGAGCTGCGACTCTCGAACGAAGGCGAGGGGCAGGAAACCGTGGTCATCGGTGCCTGGCGCGACATCACCGACGCCAAGGAAACCGAGCAGTTGCGCGAAACCCGGATCGCCGTGCTCGATGGACTCAACGCCGATTGCGGGCTGAACGCCCTCCTGGACGAAATCGCCCGCCGTCTGGAGAAGGTCCGGCCGGAGATGCGGGTTTCCATCCTGGTATGCGATCCTCGCGACGGCCGTCTGTACACCGGGGCCGCCCCCAGCCTGCCCGATTTCTACAACAGCGCCATGGACGGCCTGGTTCCCGCCGCGGGCAATGGCTCCTGCGGCGCCGCGGCGGCCACCGGCGAAACAGTCATCGTGCGCGACATCCGCGACCATCCCTATTGGGACGCCTTCCGCGAACTCGGCGAACGGGCGGGGTTGCGCGCCTGCTGGTCCATCCCCTTCAAGGATTCCAACGGCCGAGTGCTGGGCACGTTCGCCATCTACCACAACGAGCCCAGCGAACCCACCCGGGCGGAGCTGGATCTGATCGGCGAATTCGCCCGCCTGTCCAGCCTGGCGGTGCAAAGGGTGCGCGCCGACACCCGGTTGCGCCAGATGGCGGCGGTGTTCGAGAACACCCGCGAGGGGGTGATCATCACCGATCTCACCCCGCGCATCCTCGGCGTCAATCGGGCTTATACCGAGATCACCGGCTACCCGGAGGAGGAAGTACTGGGATGCAACCCCAGCCTGCTCAAATCCGGTCACCAGGATCCGATGTTCTACCAGGCCATGTGGCAAAGCATCCACGAGACCGGACACTGGCAGGGGGAAATCTGGAATCGACACAGGAGCGGCGAGATCTATCCTCAATTGCTGACCGTCAGCACCGTCCGCGACGGTGACGGGCGGCCCACCCATTACGTCGGGGTGATGACCGACATCAGCCAGTTAAAACAGTCGGAAGAACGCCTGGAGCGCCTGGCTCACTACGACCCGCTCACCGATCTGCCCAACCGTCTCCTGCTGCTATCGCGCCTGGAACATGTATTGGAACGGGCGGAGCGGTATCGCCATAAAGCCGCCGTGCTGTTCATCGACGTGGATAACTTCAAGGTGATCAACGACAGTCTGGGCCATCCGGTGGGCGACGCGCTGTTGTCCGCTTTGGCGCGGCGTCTGCGCGATCGGTTGCGCGACGAGGATACCCTGGGCCGTTTGGGCGGCGATGAGTTTCTGGTGGTTCTGGAGGATCTGGAACGGGTGGAGGACGCCACCACCGTCGCCGAGGTCCTGATCGGCCTGCTGGAGCAGTCGTTTGTTCTGCCCTCTGGGGAAGAGATCCACATCGGCGCCAGCATCGGTATCAGTCTTTACCCCGACGACGGCGGAACCGTCACCGAACTGATCAAGAACGCCGATACCGCCATGTATCAGGCCAAGGGTCAGGGTCGAAACACCTACCGGTTCTACACCGCCAGTCTGTCGGCGGCGGCCAACCATCGGCTGGCGTTGGAAGCCCGCCTGCGCCGGGCGCTCGCCAACGATGAATTCGTCCTTTACTACCAACCCCAGATCGACACGAATACCCATGATCTGATCGGTTGCGAGGCTTTGTTGCGCTGGCTGTCGCCGGAGGACGGCCTAGTGCCGCCGGATCGGTTCATTCCGCTGGCGGAAGAAACCGGCCTGATCCTGCCCCTCGGCGAATGGGTGCTGCGCCATGCGTGCATCCAGATCAAGGCTTGGCTGGATGCCGGCTTTCCGCCGCTCGTGCTGGCGGTCAATCTTTCCGCCCGCCAACTGCGGCAAACCGATTTAGTCGATCGGGTTGCCGCCATTCTCCAGGATACGGGGCTGCCGCCTGATTATCTCAGGCTGGAACTCACCGAGAGCATGCTCATGGAGCAGGGCGACCAAGCCCTGGCCCAGTTGCAAGCCCTCCAGGACTTGAACCTTAAGCTATCCATCGACGACTTCGGTACGGGTTATTCCTCCCTCGCCTACCTCAAGCTGTTGCCTATCGACGAACTGAAGATCGATCGGAGTTTCGTGCGCGACATTCCGGAAGACTCCAACGACATGGAGATCACCGCCACCATCATCGCCATCGCCCGCAACCTCAAGTTGCGGGTGGTGGCGGAGGGGGTGGAAACCCAGGAACAACTGGATTTCCTGAAACGCCAGGGCTGCCACGCCTGGCAGGGCTATCTCTTCAGTCGCCCGATCCCCGCCGCGGAGTTCGCCCGCTCGTTCTTCTAATGCCCCGATCAATCATCATCGTCATCCTCCTCATCCCGCGCCGCGATCTTCCGTTGCGGGATCTTCTTCGGATCGACGGCGATCGGCCGGTAGATTTCCACCCGATCGCCCGCTTCGAGCGGCGCGGTCAGTTTGGTGAGCTTGCCGTAAATCCCGATCTTCTGTTTCTTGAGATTCACCTGCGGGCACCGCGTCAGAATCCCGGATAGATCGATCGCCTGCTGCACCGTACTCCCTTCCGGCACCTCGACGTTCAGCCAGAGCGGTTGCCCCGGCTCGACATAAGCGACACTGACTTGCATGAGGACCTCTCTCGGTTCAAATTTCAGTGGGCGGGACTATCGACTGGCCCTGCCGCCGCGCTCTTGACCCGCTCCCGGCGCTGCTCCAGCACCCGCTTGCCGGCCAACAGGAACCCCAGCACCAGAAACCCGCCCGGCGGCAAGACCATCAGCAGAAACCCCTTATAGTCCTGAATCAGGGTAGTTTCCAAAAACGCGAATCCATCGCCCAGCAACAGCGACGCCTGAGAAAACAGCGTGGCGCTGCCCAGAATCTCGCGGCAAGCGCCGATCACCACCATGGCCAGGGTCAGGCCCAGCCCCATCGCCAGACCATCCGCCGCCGAGGCGAGCACCGGCTGCCGGGACGCGAAGGCTTCGGCGCGGCCCAGCACGGCGCAGTTGGCCACGATCAGCGGAATGAACAAGCCCAGCACCTTGTACAACTCGTGCAGCCAGGCGTTGATCACCATATCGGCCAGGGTCACCAGCGCCGCGATCAGGAGAATGAAGACCGGAATCCGCACTTCCTGGGCGATGAGGTGGCGCAGGCTGGAGATGATGACGTTGGCGGCCAGGAGTACGGCGGTGGTCGCCAGGCCCATGCCGAGACCGTTGGTGGCCGAAGACGTCACCGCCATCAACGGGCACAAGGCCAGCATCTGGGCGAACACCGCATTGTTGCGCCACAGGCCGTCGGCGAAAATGCCGCGATAGTCGTTCATGGTTGGCTCTCTCTCATTCCCACCTCTGCGCGCGGCGCGGGTTGCGTGGGGGATTCATCCAGCAGTTCCGCGCGATGGGCGACGAAAAACTCCAGCCCGCCCCTGACCGCGTTGACCACCGCGCGGGGGGTGATCGTGGCGCCGGTGAACTGATCGAACACCCCGCCATCCCGCTTGACCGCCCAACCGGCCGGCGGCGGATCGGTCAGCGACCGACCGTCGAAACTCCGAATCCAGTCGGAACGCTGGATTTCGATCTTGTCGCCCAGCCCCGGTGTTTCGGAATGGCTGACCACCCGGACCCCCAATAGCTCTCCGGCGCGATCGATCCCCAGCACGATCCGCATCGCGGTGTTGCCATACCCCGGTTCGCTGACCTGAAAGCTCACTGCCCGCACCTCGCCATCGCGCCGCGCCCGGTAGACGCGCAGCGCCCGCTCGCCGTCCCGAACGACCACGACATCGCGCACCAGATCGTTGTCGAAATACGCGGTCGGCACCACCTGCTGCAAGGTCGCTTGCAAATCCTCCAACTGCCGCTGCGCGATGTCGGCGCGGGTCAACGCATCCGCAATCCCGATCACGGCGCTGACCAGCAGCGCGACCCCGCCCAGCAGCGCCACGGGATAACCCACGCTTTGCCGGATTTCCGGTTTATTCAACCAGTCGCCGATCATGCCGGCCCGCTCCCCGAATCCCGGCCCGCGGCCGCGCGCCGGGCGCGTTCGGAAACCGGCTTCGGCTGGCCCAGCCAGGTCCGTCCGTACACGCGCGGGCGCAGGTAGTGATCGATCAACGGCGTCGCCGCGTTCATCAGCACCACCGCGAACGCCACGCCCTCCGGATAACCCCCCCAGGTGCGAATGACGTACACCAGCGCGCCGCACCCCGCGCCGAACACGATTTGTCCCATCCGACTCAACGGCGAAGTCACTGGATCGGTGGCGATGAAAAACGCCCCCATGAGCAAGCTGCCCGACACCAGGTGCAAGAGCGGATCGACGAAGCGCTCGGGATCGCTCCAGTGAAAGACGCTGGCCAGCACCAGCACCGTGCCGAGCATCGCCACCGGAATCGTCCAGGCGATCGCCCGCTTCCACAGCAGCCACAGCCCGCCGAGCAACAGCAACAGCGCCGAGGTTTCGCCCAGACTGCCGCCGGTCCAGCCCAGCGCGGCCAGGCCGGGCTGGTAATGTCCCGGCAGAATCTCGCCGAGGGGTTGGGACAGCCCCAGTCCGGTCCGAACGTGGCCCAGGAGGGTGGCGCCGGTCATCCCATCGGCCATCGGCAACCCGCCGCCGAACGTGATGTGCAAGCCTTCCAGAAACGAGGGGGTCGTCCCCGAAAACCAGGGGCGCGGCTCCAGCCAGGTCGTCATCTCCACCGGGAACGACACCAGCAGCATGATCCGCGCCAGCATCGCCGGATTGAACAGATTCTGGCCGACGCCGCCGAAGATATGCTTGCCGACCACCACGGCGAACGCGCCGCCGATCACCCCGATCCACCACGGCGCCCAGGGCGGCAGCGACAGCGCCAGCAACACCCCGGTCAGCAGCGTGGAACCGTCCAGCAGCGCCGGGCGCAACGACCGGCCGGCCAGCCACAGACAGAGCGCCTCGCCGACCAGGCAGGTCAGCACGATCACCAGCAGCAGATTCAACGCCGGCCAGCCAAACAGGAAAACGCCGTACAGGGTCGCCGGCGCGAGCGCCAGCAGCACCGTTCCCATCAACTGCTGGAGGCTGTCGCCGCCGTGGGCGTGCGGCGCGCCGGCCAGCAGCGGGCTGGCGCTCATTCGTCATCCTCCTCCGTCACGGCCGCGCGCTGCTTCTTGTCCTTCGCGGCCCGGCGCTGGGCCGCGGCGTCCGCCTTGGCCTGTTCCTGACGCGCCAGCCGGGCTTGCCGCTGCTCCATGAGCTGACGGGTGTAGTTCGCTTTCTGTTCGGCCCGCCGCTGTTCCGCCAAGGCGCCCCGCGCATGAGCGAGGCTTTGCGACAACGGCACGCGCGACGGACAGGCGTAGGCGCAGGAGCCGCAGGCCATGCAGTCGTTCAGACCGAACGCCAGCGTTCCCGCCCAGTCATCGTGCTGGACCCGCCGGGCCATTTCCCCCGGCAACAGCCCCATCGGACACGCCTCCGTGCAACGACCGCAACGCACGCAAGGATCCGGGAGCTGCTCCGGACCGAGTTCGGCGGCGGTCAGGGCCAGAATGCCGTTGGACCCCTTGACGATCGGGGTCTGGAGACTGGGCAGCGGCTGGCCCATCATCGGCCCGCCCGACAGCACCCGGACCAGATCGTCGCTGACGCCGCCACAGTAGGCCAGCAGATCGGCCGCCAGCGCGCCGAGCGGGACTTCCAGATTGCGCGGCTCCGCCACCGCTCCGCCGCTGACGGTGACGATGCGCGAGATCAACGGCCGACCGTGGCGCAGCGCCCGCTGCACCGCGTAGGCGGTCCCCACGTTATGCACCAGAATCCCCGTGACTTCGGTGCCGGGCTCGCCCGCCGGGCATTCCAGACCCGTCAGCAACTGAATCAAATGCTTGGCCGAACCGGTGGGATAGCGGGTCGGCAGGCTCAATACCTGAAAGCGCGGATCGTGCGCGCAGGCTTCCCGCAGGGCCTGAATGGCTTCCGGTTTGTTGTCCTCGACCGCGACCAGGGCGCGCGACGCTTGCAAGGCATGCAGCATGATCGTGGCCCCATCCACGATCTCCGCCGCCCGCTCGCGCATCAGTCGGTCGTCGCAGGTCACATACGGCTCGCATTCCGAGCCGTTGACCACCAGGGTATGCACCCCGGCCTGACGCGCCTTGCTCAGCTTGACCGCCGCCGGAAAACTGGCCCCACCCATGCCGACGATGCCGGCGTCTCCGATGCGGGTGGCGACCTCCTCCGGATCGAGACCGAATGGATCGGGCGGCGGCTCGCGCTCCGGCCAGCGCTCCTCGCCGTCCGTATCGAGCACCAGGGTCGGAATCGGCAGGCCGGAGACGTGTGGGGCCGTGAACTGGCCGATATCGACGACGATCCCGGAACTGGGCGCGTGCAGCGGCGCGGAAATCGCGCTCTGGGCGCGCGCCAGTAACTCGCCCTTGGCGACCTGCTGGCCGACGCTCACCACCGGCAGCGCCGGCCCCCCGGCGTGTTGCTGCAAGGGCAGGTACAGGCGCGCCGGCAGGGGCAGGGATTGAATCGGCTGGTCGGCGCTGAATTGCTTGCGGCCGGGCGGATGCACGCCGCCCCGGAAGTGATGGAGACGCATCGCTCACGCTCCTTGCAGCACCGGCTTCGGCCAGTACCAAGTCGTCAGCGTGGGGGTCTGCGGCCGCATTTGCAGGCATTCGGTCGGGCACACCTCGACGCACGCGCCGCAGCCCATGCAGGCGTCCTGAAACACGGCGTGAATCTGCTTGGGCGCGCCGATGATGGCGTCGGTGGGGCACAGCTTGCCGCAATGGGCGCAGCCGATGCAGCGGCTCTCGTCGATGGTGGCCAGCAGCGGCGGCCCCGCGTCGCCGCCTTCCGGAGCGCGCCCCAGCTTCGCCGCCAGCGTCCGGATCAGGACCGCGCCGCCCGGCGGGCACAGCGCCAGCGACGCCTTGCCGTCCACCAGCGCGTCCGCCGCGCCGCCGCAGCCGGGATAGCCGCATTGCCCGCAATTCACGCCCGGCAACAATTCCAGAACTTCCTCGCGCAGGGCGTTGCCCGGCACGCGGAGAAAACGGGACGCCAGACTCAACAGCAGTCCCAGAAACGAACCCAACGAAGTCAAAACCAAAATGGCGAAAATCATGTGCTGTCTCCTTAGATGTCGCGCCGCCGGAGCCGCTAGCGGACCGGCAAACCCGCGAACCCCATGAACGCCAGCGCCAGCAGGCCGGCGACGATAAAAGCGATCGGTACGCCGGCGAAGGCCGCCGGGACGTTGGCCAGCGCCAGCCGCTCGCGCAAGCCGGCGAACAACACCATCACCAGCGTGAAACCCAGCGCCGAGCCGATGCCGTACAACAGGCTGTCGATGAAGCTGTATTGCTGCTGCACGTTGAGCAGCGCGATGCCGAACACCGCGCAGTTGGTGGTGATCAACGGTAGAAAAATACCCAACACCTGATAGAGCGCCGGACTGGCCTTGCGGACGAACATCTCGGTGAACTGCACCAGAGCGGCGATCACCAGAATGAACGCCAGAATGCGCATGAACTGGATATCCAGCGGGATCAGCACGTAATGCTCCAGCAGCCAACTGGCCGAAACCGCCAGAGTCAATACGAAGGTGGTGGCCATCCCCATGCCCAGCGCGGAATCGATCTTGTTGGAAACCCCCATGAAGGGGCACAATCCCAGAAAGCGGATCAGCACCACGTTGTTGACCAACGTCGCGCCCAGCAGGATGAGCAGGTATTCGTGCATGAGGGTCTCCGGGTTACGCTCCAGGCACGGCATCTATCGTGCCAAGGTCTACCCTGAGTGCATTCCGCTCACAATCAACCGCTTACCGGATCAGCCGTCAAGCCTGGGAGCGGAGGATTTGTTGGGTTTGCGACATTTCGTGCGGCGGCGGGGGTCGGTTGTGGCGAATCCCGCACGCTTCACCGCTGGCCGCATCTCGATTCCGGTGGGTTATGCCGCGCTAACCCCGCCCGGCATCCCTGCAACCCTTGGCCCGTCATGAATCTTGCATGTCGCCTGCATCCCTCCACTGTCGCGCAACGCCGAGCACGCCCATGGCCCATAACGAGCAAAAGACAGTCGGTTACTCCACCGCCAAAACCAGTGTCAAACCGGAGTCCTCCGCCACCGACGCCCTGCCGCCCTGGCTGTTCGCCAAGGTGGTGGAGCAACTGACCACCGCGGTCTGCCTGACCGATACCGCCGCCAACATTCTGTACGTCAACCAGGCTTTCACCGACGTGACGGGTTATCCCGCCGCCGAAGTCATCGGCAGAAACACCGCCATGCTGTCGGATCGCTGCACGCCGGCCAAGGTCTACGAGCAGATGTGGCGGCAGCTCAAGCACGGCCACCCCTGGACCGGGCTGCTGGTCAACCGCCGCCGGCGGGAGATGGTCTATCTGGCGGAACTCACCGTGATCCCGGTGCGTGACGAGCGGACGGAGACCGCCTATTTCCTCGGCATCCATCGCGACGTGACCGCCATGCACCATCTCGAACAACAGGTGCACTATCAGAAGGCGCTGATCGAATCGATGGTGGACGCCGCTCCGGCCATCATCGCCCTGCTCGACGAAAACGGCCGGGTGATTCTCGACAACCACGAGTACAAGAAGCTGGTCGGCGACCTGCGGGTGCGGGAGCCGGCGGCGGAGTTTCTCCGCGCCCTGCGCGAGACCCTGGGCGAGAGCTTCCCCTGGGGCGGCCATGAGGAGCACGGCTTTCGCGATAAGGAAGTCAGCTTCGATCCGGGCGGCAAGGGCCAGCCGCGCTGGTTTTCCTGTTCCGGAGTCTGGTTCCGCGAACGGGACAGCAGCGCCGCCAGTTTCTTCAAGCCGGTGCGGCAGACCTACCTGCTGCTGATGGCTAACGAAATCACCGCCCTCAAGCGCCAGCAGGAAGCGGTGGGGATGAACGCCATGCGCGCCCTGCTGGCCGAACAGGAGCGGGTGCGCAGCATGCGCGAGGCCCTGCAGGCGGCGATTTTCCAGATGCAGGGACCCCTGAATTTGATCACCGCCGCCCATGAGCTGCTGGAGCGGCGCGGCGCGCAGGCCGATCCGGCCTTGCGCCACGCCCTGCGCCAGGCGACGACCACCGGTCAGGCGGCGCTGGAGCGGCTGCGGGATCTGGTCCCGCAGATGCCTCCGGAAGCCGCGGCCCCGGTCAACATCAACCAATTGCTGCGCGAGGCGCTGGAACTGTGCAAGCAGCGTCTGCTGGCCGGCGGCATGATCGTCGACTGGAAGCCGGCGCCGATGCTGCCCGCCGTCACCGCGCGGGCCAGCCGTTTGCGCGGCATGTTCAAACAGTTGATCGACAACGCCCTGGACGCCATGGAGGGCAACCGCCAGCAACCTCGCGAACTGCGCATCGCCACCGCGGTTGAGGACCAGAGCGTGTCCGTGGTGATCGAGGACAGCGGACCCGGCATCCCCCCGGAACTGCACTGGCGGATTTTCGAACCGTTCTTCACCACCAAGCGTTCCACGACCCACGTCGGTCTGGGCCTGGCGATGGTGCAGGAGGTCGTCAACGAACAGCGCGGGGTGATCAGCCTCGATCCCGACCACCCCGCGGGCTGTCGCTGGCGGGTGTCGCTGCCCGTCAAGGGTGACGATCTCTCTTGACGATCGCGCCCGGGGGAAGCGTCGCCGTGGACCGGTCGACCTTGCTGGAAATTCAACTGGCCACCCTGTTCCGGGTCAGCCAGGTGCTCAGCCATCCCTGCCCGCTGTGGGAAACCCTCGATCGGGTGTTGCAGGTCCTGCACGACCACGGGGAATTGCAGCGCGGCACGGTGTCGCTGGTGGACCCCGACAGCGGTGCCCTGCTGGTCAGCGCCGTGCATGGCCAAAATCCGCAAGAGGGCGAACCGGTCCGCTATCTGCCGGGCGAGGGCTTGCTGGGGATGGTGCTGGAGCGCGGCGAGCAGGTGGTGCTGGAGCGCATCGCCGACGAACCGCGCTTTCTCAACCGCCTGCGGCTGTACGACCGGGAACTGCCCTTCATCGGGGTGCCGATTCGGGTCGGTCCCGCACAGTACGTCGGGGTGCTGGCGGCGCAACCGCCCTGCCGCGACCAATGGCTGCCGGAACGCGCCCGCTTTCTGGAGATGGTCGCCAATCTGATCGCCCGCGGGGTGCGCACCGCCTGGGCCGTGGAGCGCGAGCGGGGGGTGTTGACCGCCGAGCGCGACAGCCTGCGGCGGGCGGTGCGCGGCCAGCACGGTTTCGACAGCATGGTCGGCCACAGCCAGGCCATGCAACGGGTGTTCGAGCAGGTGCGCCAGGTGGCGAAATGGAACACCACGGTGTTGATCCGCGGCGAGTCGGGCACCGGCAAGGAGCTGATCGCCTGCGCCATTCATTACAATTCGCCGCGCGCCGCCGGGCCGCTGCTGAAACTGAACTGCGCGGCGCTGCCGGACAATCTGCTGGAATCCGAGTTGTTCGGTCACGAAAAGGGCGCGTTCACCGGCGCGGTCAACCAGCGCAAGGGCCGCTTCGAGCAGGCGCACGGCGGCACCCTGTTTCTGGATGAGATCGGCGATATCTCCCCGACCTTTCAGGCCAAGCTGCTGCGGGTCTTGCAGGAAGGTGAGCTGGAGCGGGTCGGCAGCAGCCAGACCCTGCGGGTGGACGTGCGGATCATCGCCGCCACCAACCGCGATCTGGAAACGGCGGTGGAGAGCGGCGACTTTCGCGAGGACCTGTATTATCGGCTCAATGTAATGCCGATTTTCATGCCGCCGTTGCGCGAGCGCCAGGAAGACATCCCCGATCTGGCGCGGTTTCTGGTGGACAAGATCGCCAAACAGCAGGGGCGAACGCTGGCGATCACCGACGGCGCCATCCGGTTGCTGATGCGGCACGCCTGGCCCGGCAACGTCCGCGAGCTGGAAAACTGCCTGGAGCGCAGCGCGATCATGAGCGCCAACGGCGTCATCGCCCAGGATGTGGTCGAAGTGAACGGTTTGAATCCCCGCGGCATCGGCATGACGCCGTCGCCGCCGTCCACACCGGAGCGCATCGACTTGGACGCCGTCGAGTTGGACGAGCGGGAGCGGGTCATCGCCGCCCTGGAACAGGCCGGCTGGGTGCAGGCCAAGGCCGCCCGACTGCTGGGCATGACCCCGCGCCAGATCGCCTATCGGATTCAAATCCTCGACATCAAGATGCGGCGGTTGTAAGGCGGCGCGCGCGACGGCGGTGCCGGCGAGTTGCTCGACCGACCGCCCGCTCGCAGCAAATTCATCTTTTGCCGCTAGCCAAGGGCAAGGTTTGTCTGCGAGAATGCGCGCGCCTGTGAGCTGAGGTTGTAATTTGACAATAATGGGTTGCGGCATAACAACAAACCCCTAAACACCCGCGCCAAAACCAACATTTCGGGGGATTCACCTTGCCATTGCATCTAAAGCCAAAACCTAGCGCCCATCGATTCTTCGATGAAGCCTACGAGGTCATTCTGGCCGACACCGAAACCAGCCGCGCCATTCATCGACAAATCCGCTACCAGGTGTACTGCCTGGAGCAACAATTCGAAAATCCCGCCTTTTTCCCATTTGGCGAAGAATACGACCGCTGGGATGCCCACGCCGCCCAATTCATCGTCCGACAGAGAGACTCGGGAGCCTGGGTCGCCGCCATGCGGTTGGTGCTTCCCTACGCCGCCAACTTTCCACTCGAAACCCTGCAATGCCTGACGCCGGGCCACGCGGACCACACGCACCGCCGCGCCCTCGCCGAGGTTTCCAGGATCTGTGTGATCCGCTCGCCCGAGCCCCATGCAGTGAATGCCCATCTGGATCGACGAAGCTTCGGCCACGTCGCTGGAGACCGCGAATCGCAGGTTCTGCTCGG
>REEE01000013.1 GCA_007695245.1 Candidatus Competibacteraceae bacterium
AGCGGCAAGGGCCGCGACACCATCACCAGCGGCATCGAAGGCGCCTGGACCCCGAATCCGACCCAGTGGAACATGGACTACTTCGACGTCCTGCTCGGCTACGACTGGGAGCTGACCAAGAGCCCGGCCGGCGCCTACCAGTGGGCGCCGAAGAATCTGGCCGAGAAAGACCACGCGCCGGATGCCGAGGACCCGTCGAAGAAAGTGGGCATCATGATGACCACCGCCGACATGGCCATGCGCGAGGACCCGGAGTACCGCAAGATCTCCGAACACTTCCATAAGAACCCCGATGAGTTCGCCGATGCCTACGCCCGCGCCTGGTTCAAGCTGACCCACCGCGACATGGGCCCGAAGGCTCGCTACCTCGGTCCCGAAGTCCCGGCCGAAGACCTGATCTGGCAGGACCCGGTACCGCCGGTCGACCATGACCTGGTCAGCGACGCCGACATCGCCGAGCTCAAGGGCCAGATCCTCGACACCGGCCTGTCGGTGTCCGACCTGGTCTTCGTCGCCTGGGCCTCGGCCGCCACTTTCCGCAACTCCGACAAGCGCGGTGGGGCCAACGGCGCCCGGATCCGCCTGGCGCCGCAGAAGGACTGGGAAGCCAACGAGCCGGAGCGTCTGTCCAGGGTCCTGAGTGCGCTGGAAGGCGTGCGGAAGGCGTTCAACGACGCCCAGACCGGCAACAAGAAGGTCTCGCTGGCCGACCTGATCGTCCTCGGCGGCAATGCGGCGGTGGAGAAGGCGGCCAAGGATGCCGGCCACGACATCACCGTGCCGTTCCATCCGGGCCGCACCGATGCGACCGAAGAGCAGACCGATGCCGACTCGTTCGAGCCGATGAAGCCGGAGGCCGACGGGTTCCGCAACTATCGCCGGACCCAGTTCACCGTCTCCGACGAGGATCTGCTGCTGGACCGCGCCCACCTGCTGGCCCTGACCGCGCCGGAGATGACCGTGCTGGTCGGCGGCCTGCGGGTGCTCGGCGCCAATCACGGCGGCCGCCAGCACGGCGCGTTCACCGACCAGCCCGGCACCCTGACCAACGACTTCTTCGTCAATCTGGTCGACATGGGTACCGAGTGGCAGTCGGTCGGGGCTGACGGCGACGTGTTTGAGGGCCGCGATCGGGCCAGCGGCGAGGTCAAGTGGACCGGCACCCGAGTGGATCTGGTCTTCGGCGCCAACTCGCAACTGCGGGCCCTGTCGGAGGTCTACGCCCAGGACGACGCCAAGGAGAAGTTCGTCAAGGACTTTGTGGCCGCCTGGAACAAGGTGATGAACGCCGATCGCTTCGATCTGAAGGCCTGACATCGCTCGCCCGCACAGGGCGTAAACAGCACAACCCCGGCTTCGCACTCGCGGAGCCGGGGTTTTTTATTCGCGCCGCCCTCGAGTTGGATCGAACTCGACCTCCGGTTCTGGCTGCGCCAGTGGATCGCCCGGCCTCAATTCAGACGTCAGCGCCACGGACTGAAAGGCCCCTCATATCGCTTTGACGGGGAAAAAACAACACCCGGCACAAGACCAGGTGTTACAAAGCGTATTGCCAGCTTTAGCAAGCTCAAGGACGGTAGATGGTTTGCGGATCGATCCGTGGCTGCCAGGGTTGGCCTTCATTCTGCCAGCCATTCAAGGTACGCAAGCCCTGTTGCGGGCCATCTTTACGCGCATCCCCCTGAAAACCCTTGATAACAAAGCGCACATTGCTGAAGCCCTGTTCGAGCAGATACCTGGCGCTCGGCTCACCGCGCTCGCTACCGGAGCGGCACATGGTAACGACCAGGGCATCGCTATCCAGCCCCTTGGCCTCCAGCGCCGCAGCGACCTGAGCGGCAAACTCGGGGTTCTGGTGCAGACGGAAACGATTGTTATCGGCATCGAAATCATGTCGGTCAACCGTCATGAAAGGAATATTGGCATCAATCCCCAGCGGGGTGCCAACAAACATGATCTCGACCGGATCACGCACATCGACAAACAACATCTGTTCGCCCTGTTGCTGCAGCAGGGCGGCAGTTTCCGCCGGGGTCAGACCCAGCTCGTCAGCACTGAGGCTCAATGTCCAGCAACTCAACGCAACCAGCAGCCAATAACGTAAGCGCATGCTCTTCCCCTTTCACTGATAACGCACTCAGAAACTGTGCACCCGTATGTTTTCCTGAGTCATTTGTGCGGCCATGGCCGGGGGTGTGGCCACCTCTATGCCTTCGCGCAGATCGGCCTGACTGTACTCACTGTTGGGCAGATAGAGCGCGCACACACTGACTTTGGCACCTTGCTGCTGCAAGCGTCCAAGCAACTGCGCCGGGCTGACATCATTGGGTTTCAGCCGCTCATCGGGGGCATTCTTCAGCGCCAGATCACCCGCCGTATCGCACAGCAGCACATCTACCTGGTGCCCCTGGCCAGCTATGGCATTACCCAGCACCATGGCCATACCCTGGGTCTGCACGGAAGCACTGGTCACAATCAGCAGATGCTGCTGGGGGGGCTCGGCATTTGCAATCGCCGTTATCAGCCCGGCCGTGGCCAAACCGGTTACCAGCAGTTTACGAGATAGTCGTTGCATCATTTTCTCCTTAACAGTAAATAGTTCGGACGGTTTTCAGGTGGGGATAGGATTAATTATGCCGTAATTACAAAGATCTTCATACGCGGGACTGTTTTCAGTTAAGGTCTAGCCCTGGGCTAAGCACATGAACACTCACATGACGATACCCGGGCCGGCAGGCGACATTCCGGGCAGATGGAGACCCGGGATTGCCTCGTGCCGCGCCGGACCGGCTCACCGAGGTTCCGAGCACATGGCCGTTTCCAAATCCGCAGGACCATACAATATCTTCGTGGTCGGGCTGGATGATTTCCACCTGGCGCAGCTGCAAGAGCTGCCGGGTGCGGCGCAATACGCGTTTCATCCCCTGTTTACACGGGAAGAGCTCAAGTGTGGGAACCACTTTCCGGTGCGCGAGATGCTCGAGGACGGACCCCGGCGAATGCGTGAATTCTCAGGCCGAGTGGATGCGGTGGTCGGCTACTGGGACTTCCCGGTGAGTACCGTGCTTCCGCTGCTGCGCAGGCCACTGGATTTACCCGGCCCATCACTGGAGGCGGTGCTCAAGTGCGAGCACAAGTACTGGAGCCGCGTCGAGCAGTCCC
>REEE01000012.1 GCA_007695245.1 Candidatus Competibacteraceae bacterium
CCATTGCCGGATGCGATCGGGGGTCATGAGCGGGCTCCGCAGGGTCACCGGGATTTTAATCGGCGGCGGGACGGGAGGCAAAACCGCACCGCACGCGGCGGGGGAAGTTTCCCCCGCACCCCCTCCAGAGACCGGGACTCAGAGTCCCAGAGTCCCGAGTGGCCAGAAGTCCGAGTTACAAAACAGGGGCCGATCGCAACACCACCCGACACCCGAAGTCGTAGCAGATGTCGGGGCGAAACCAGAAGCGGGCGGCGCAGCGCGCGAAAGCGCGTCTGCGGTCCCACGAGCCGCCGCGCAGGACCCGCCAGACTTCGTCCCCGGCGGCTAGATTCTCGCGGTTCGCGTCGTCCGGGCCGTAGGGATACCCGAACTCGGGTTCCTTCCAGTCCTGGCTCCACAGGCTGCGGGTCCACTCCCAGACGTTGCCGCTCAGGTCTTCGCAGCCGTAGGGGCTGCGCCCCCGTTCGAAGCAACCGGGCGTGCTGGCGGCACCCACATCCCTCTCGCAATTGGCGTGGTCGGGTACGAACTCGTCGCCCCACGGGTAAGCGCGTTGTGGCAAGGGATTGTCGCGCCGTTCCGCCGTCGCGAACGAAAAGCCTCGCGCGACCGTGGTGACCTGCACCGGGACCGGGAGGCTCGTACCGCCTCGGGCCGCTTTCTCCCACTCCGCCTCCGACGGTAGCCCCACGCCCCAGCCCTCCGGAAGCCGCTCGCGCCAACGGCGGCCGAGCCAAGCGCAGAAGGCTCGCGCGTCGTGCCACGTCACCGAAACCACCGGCCGATTTTCTGAAGCACGCAAGCAGTCCGGATCGTGCGCGTCGTAGCCGCTCGCGGCGACGAACTGCCGGAATTGCGCCACCGTCACCGGCGTCTGGGCGATCCAGTAATCGTAATCCAGCCCCGCATTGCCATGCAGTTCCGCACTTTCATCGCCGGGTTCGCCCATCCAGAACGGTCCGCGCAGCACGGCGGCGAAGCGCAGGTGGTCGACGTCCAGCAGGTGCGGGCGGGGGTCGCCCAACCGTGCCAGCAAGTCGCCGGCCAAGGCCCGCTCGCGGGCGGGCAACCTCGAACTGCGCAGCAGGCGAACTTGCCAGTCGCGGACCCGCTGGCGCTTGCGTTCGTGCCGCGCTTGCAGCGCGGGATCGGGGGCCGCTAGCCCGGTCTCGTGCAGCACTTGCGCGGCCAGCAGCGCGCCCCATTGTGCCGCATCGTCCGGCTCGGGCGCGCCCTCGGCCGGCACCTCGTCCTTGGCGCATAGCTCCTCGACCAACTCCCAGATCGCGCTGGGTGCCCCTTTCGAGCGCGCCGCGGCCAGCAAGGCGACCTCGCGCCAGCGGTTGGGCTCGGTCTTGACCAGTCGGCTGAGCGTGTCGGGGAAGTCGAAGCGCGCCAGGTGACAAGCGGCCAGATATTCCTGAAACGAGCGGTGGGGAAACTGGTACAGCCCCTCGCCGTGCGAAGCCAGCAAACCGGCGCGGTCGCGCAAGTATTCCTCCAGCCGAATGACCTTCGTGTCGGGCAAATCCTTGGATGCGGCGACCAGCGCCGCGATCAGCGCGCTTTGGCGGATGTCGGCGGTGCCGACCAGCCTGGGCTGGTCGCGGTGGGCGGCGTAGGCCAGTTTGTCCAGTTCGCGGCGGATATGCTCGCGGCTGGCGCTCAGCCATTCGCTCAGGCTGGGTTCGGCGACGATCGGTTGGCCGCTCGCGTCGCGCCGCAGCTTCAAGCCTTCCCACTCGTCGAGCAGCATGTCCACCGATTGGGCGTAGAGTTCTTCGCGGTTCTCCGGCAACGAACCGCCGCCCTTGGTTTGCAGCCGCGCCATCAGGGTGAGCAAGAGCGGCCGTTCCGCCAGCTCGCGCAACTCGTCGCGCCGGGTGGCGTGCTTGAGCACTTCGGCGCGGGCCTGGGCCTCGGCCTCCGTCAAGCGGAACAATTGCGCCATGTGCGCGTACCAGGTCTCGATGAAGCGTTCGATCTGGCCGCGCGTGAACGGCAGCAGCTCCCGCTCGGCGAAGCCGTCCAGCTTCCAGTCCTGCCGTTGGTAGGCGTAGGTGCGGCTGGTGACCAGGAAGCGGCAGCTCCGATACAGGCCCGCGAACTCTTGCACGGCCTGCTTGACCTGTTCGCGCCGCCGCAACGCGTCGGGCACTTCGTCCAGCCCGTCCAGCAGGATCAACCCGCCCTTCTCGCTGAACAACTCGGCTTGCAGGTCGTCGGCATGACGCCGCAGGGAATCGGGCAACTGCTTGACGATGAAAGCCCACAGGGTGTCGGCGGTGATGAGCGCACCGGCCGGCGGGAGATCAGCGGCGAAATCGCGCAACACCACCCGCACCGGCAACGGCGCTTTATGCCTCCAACGCTGGAGCTGGGGTTTCTTTGAGTCGTAGTCGTCCGGCTCGGGCGGGATGGGGGTGCGCAGCAGCTTGAGGTTGGCGGTCGCGAGGCGGAGCCGTTTGCCGGCCAGACACAAGGCGACGAAATTCAGGAAGGTGGTCTTGCCGCTGCCCGGTCCGCCCAGCAGCACCAAATACTGTTCCTGGTCCAGCGCTTCCAGGGCCGACTGCCGGGCGGCGGCGCGGTCGGCCCGAACGCGCGCGGGATCGCCCGCCGCAGGCGGATGCGTCTCGCCCGCGTCGCGGCTTTGGGTCAGCAACGCGGTGTAGACCGACGACAGTTGCACCGACTTGCCGCTCTCGCCGGCGAGCAAGGGCAGCTCGTTGGCGCGCGCGCTGAGCCACGCGAGATAGGCGCGTCGCAGGTCGCCCGCGCTGGCGCCCGACCGGGCCGCCTGCTGGATGATGGTCTGGTAGGTGTCGCCGGTCGTGATAGTTCCGGTAACCGGACCATCGACAACGACTCCGCGCTGGCCGGCCGCCTTGGCCTGCTTGCCCTGTGCGACGGCGCCATCGCCCTCGACTTGGGCCTTTTTGCTGCTGCGCGGTCGCTTTTTCGGCGACGGTGGCGTGTCGTTCATGGGCGAGGCCTTCGCTGATTCCGCCGCGTGCCGGTGTTGATGGTGCCGGTGTTCCGGCCGCCGACCACCACGCCCCCGGCGCCAGCCGCCATCGCACCACGCCCTTGGGCAATCGCGCCGTTGCCGGTGAGGGTGGCTTGGTACGTGGTAGTCCCAGGTGCGGCAGCTT
>REEE01000377.1 GCA_007695245.1 Candidatus Competibacteraceae bacterium
CTTGCTGGACGGCTTTTTCCAACTGGCGGCGCAAGGGGGTGGGCAGGCTGGTCATGGGGAGAGATTTTCCGATGATTGACGTGGAGTGAGTGGGCAGCGGTAAGAATTTTAGCCACGGAATGACACAGAATGACACGGAAAAAGAAAGAATTTTCCGTGTTTATCCGTGTTTATCCGTGGCTAATCTCTGGAATGATGATCGACACTCGGTATAGTCTTTATGAGAAATCACCTAATGAGGTAATGGATGACTTTAATAATGTAATAAGCTGGCAGTTATTACATCATTAACCGGATGCATTACCCTTATTTCGCCATCTGGCCCAGCGTCCACGGCTCAGACAATCCACCGAACCTGCCTTCTTGAGATCGGCGAGCACGCGGCGGATCATAAAATCACCGGCCCGTCTTTAAGTTTTTCTTCCACCTGCCGGCGCACGCCGGCCAGCCACTGGTCGAGTTCGGCCTGGCTTTTGATAATGGCGCCCGGCAGCGTGACGCGCACGGCTTCAGGAGTGGCGAGTTTGCCGGCTTCTTCCAGCGCGCGGGCAAACCGTTGCGGCACGGCGTCGAGCAGGTTGCGCCGGTCGGTCAGGGTGCGGGCGCGCAGGGCGGCGAGGATTTCGTCGTCGGTGCCGATCGGCGCTTTGGGGGGCGGAGTGAGATGGCAGGTGGCGGCGATGGCGCCGCGCTGTTCGTCGGTGCGACCGTTCCAGACGGGCGAGGCGGCGAGCTGGGCGGCGCCGGCTTGGAAAGCGGCGGTGAGGTCGTCCTGGAGCTTGCCGAGCGCGAGACGCAGCGCGGTGGTGAGTTGCTTGCTCAACTCGGGCACCGGGTCCGGCTCGGCCAGCAGGCCGCGGCCGGCGGTGAGGGCGGCGATGGATGGGGCGCAGGCATCGGCTTCGGGCAGGCCGATGGCAAAGTTTTGCAACTCCAACAGACGTTCCCACGCCGGCCAGCGCTTGCGGATGGCCTCAAAGCTCTTTTTCCAGGCGGCGAGCTGGGCGGCGAGTTCGTCTTTTTGCTGGTGAATCTCGAGCAGTTGGGCGTTGCCGCTGAGCATTTGCAGGGCTTGCACGTCCTTGGTATCCGGTGTTTCCGGCCGGGGCGCAGGGCCACCGGCGGATTCGGCCAGCGCCAGCAGCTTCTTCAGGAACTCGGCGGCGGCTTCGGATTCCTTGCCGTTCTGGGTGGTGATGCCGGCTTTCTGGAACAGCGCCTTCAGCGCCAGCCGCTGCCCGACATCGAGCGGCGGCACATCGACATAGAAACTGGCCACGCCGACCTGGTTCTGCGGCAGCGATGCGGTCACCGGCTGATGATTGAGCGTGGCGCGCAGATTGCCGGCCACCAGCATGACGAACAGCGCGCCGTCGATGGCGTCTTTCGGCCAGCCGAAGGGCGCGCCCTTGAACTGTTCGTGCAGATCTCTGCCCTTCTTGCCGGCGCCGATGGCTTCCAGCACCCGGCGGCAGACCGGGTGCTGGGTGGGGTTGCCGGGGTAGCCGACTTGCGCGAGCGCGCCGACATCGCCGCCCCGGGCACGGGTGACCACCTGCCCCCAGTGGCCATGGTCGGCCTCGCCAAACCGCGGGAACAGCCGCACCAGCGCGCTGTCGGCCGAATCCTGCACCTTGTCGGCCAGCTCGATGCCGTGGGCTTCCTGCCCGCCGCCGAGAAACACCTTGGCGCCGCCGATGATGTGGCCGAGCAGTTCCTGAATGCGGTGCTGGGCCACCGCCAGATGGGTCTCGACGGCCTTGCGCGGTTCGATCGCTTCGGGCCCGCCGGTCATGCCGTGGGCGTCGAGCGTTTCCTGTGCGGCCAGCGCGGAGGCCATAGCCTGTTTCAATTCTTCGTGATGCAGGCGCGGCAGGTAGCCGAACAGCAGGGGGCTATCGACCCCGGCGGCGCGGGCGTCGTTCAGCACCGATTTTTCATCGTCGCTCCAGCCATCGCGCAGCCACAGGGTGACCTCGTCGCCGGTGGTGGTCGGCCGCTTGGAGGACAGCTCGAAGGCCAATTTGCGCGGGGTGCCCGAACTGCCCTGCTGCAACGACACCGGCTTGAGCGCCTGCCTGGCGCCGCCTTGCAGCAGTTCCGCCCGTTTGGCATTGATGCGCGGGTCGTCATTGAGCGCGGCGGTGCGACGGCGGTTAAAGTCGTGGGTCCAAACCGCGCCCTCGCGGGTTTGCAGGCGGTATTCGGTGTCCACCGCCATGATCTGGCCGGTGTCGACCAGTTGCTTGAGCTGTTGGGGGATTTGCTGTTCCAGCCGGGGCCGGTCGGCTTTCAGGTCGCAGACCAGCAGATCGACCAGCGTTTCGGCGTTGGCGCGCACGCCATCGTCGGCGCCCGGCGCGCGCGGCAGCTTGCCGATCAGGAAGATCAGCGCGCACAGGCTGGAGCGCAGATCGCCCTCGGGGGTCCCGTCGCGCTGCTTGCGGATGATCTCGTCGTATTCGCGCTCCAGCTCGCCGGAGTTAAGCAGGTCGGTGGAAATCGGGTCGTAGATGAAGTCGGCCGGCACCACGGTGCCAACGGCCGCCGCCGCAGTTTGGCGCGTGGCCTCGAAGACGATCTGCAACTGCGAGCGCAACTGGGCCTTGGTGCCGGAGTGGTCGGTGTTGCGCAGGACCTTTTCCCAGAAGCGGCGACGGGTGGGTAACAGCGGGTAATCGGCGACGAAGAACTTATCGTCTTCGTGCGTGGCAGCGAGGCGGGAATTTGGCAAGTGGCGGGCCAGTTCGCCGTGGTTGGCGTCCATGCACGCCGTGATGGTTGACTCCTGTTCGGGCTTTTTGCGCAGGACGGTCTTGCGGATGACGCTTTCAACATCGGTGTCGGAGAGCTGGACCTTGACGGCGAAACGGGCCTGCAGGCGTTGCAGGCTGGGCATGGTGTTCAACGCGGACTGGCCGGTGCCGATGAGCAGCAGGCGGCTGCCCAGATCGGTGCAGACGTGCTCGGCGATTTCCTGCACGTCGTTGGCGCGCTGGATCTTGTCGCCGATGAATTGCTGGATTTCGTCTACTACCAGCAAGGTGCAGGGGAGCTGGCCTTCATGGCCGAAAATCTGCTTCACCACGGCGAGGGCATCGTCAACGGTGGGCGAGTTGTTGTCCTTGAACTGATCGCGAATGGCGGCCTGGGCGTTGGCGGCCGTGGCGTATTTGGGCTCGGCACTGACCAGCGCCTCGGCGAGGGGGACCGAGAGTTTCAGGCTGAGGACTTCGCGGGCCAACTGGCGGTTTTGCTGCTCGAGCGCGGCCGCGACCTGGGCCTCCAGCCCGGATGAGCGCAGCCAGAGAATGAATTTGGCCTGGGCCAGATTCTCCGGCAGACCGGCGGCGCGCAGCACCAGTTGAATGAAGGCGAGGCGGACGTTGTCCATGGAACCGGCGCCGAGCGTGCCGGCGGCGGCGCGCAATCCGCCCAGCGGCTTGCCGCGGGTGCTGAGTTCGGTCAGTAGATCGGTGATCTCGGACGGCAGCGTGACCAGCGAGCGGGCGGTGGCGCCGTCGGCAAAGCGGGTGTCCTCCCACAGGTAGCGCAGCACTTTGACCAGGTGGGATTTGCCGCTGCCGAAGAAGCCGCTGACCCAGACGGCGCTCTGTTCGGCTTTGCCCAGCCCGCCCAGGTAGGCTTTGAGAATGCGTTCCATGCCGCGCGCGTATTCGCCGTCGCAGACAAAGTTTTGCAGCTCGAACCGGAGCGTCTTGATCTGGCCTTCGTCGCGGCCGATTTCGGAAACCTTGGAGACGCCGTTGTTGAGCAGTTCAAGCGTCGTGGGGTCGCGGAAGTAGAGGTCGCGGTTGCTGGTGGGCAGGCTCATGGGGTGATGAAGCTCTCCGTTGAGGTGATGGGGACGGCCATGTAGTTGAAGCCGTCGCGCGCGTCCATGAAGCGATAGACATGGCCGGCGAATTCGCCGGGGAAGAGCACCAGCAGGCGTCCGCGAACGGAGTCTTCCACCCGCTCGATCAGGCTGGACACGCGCACGAAGTCGAACAGCGTCGCCAGGCCGGTGATGGCCACGACGCTGGCGGCATCGACGTCTTCGCCCGCGCAGGCCTTGCGCACCCGGTCGACGGCCCGGTCCTCGAGCTCGCTGTTGGCGCTGAAGTGCTCCGGTTCGGCGAAGAGGGCTTCGCGGTATTCATGGCCGGCAATCCATTCCGGCAGCAGACCGGTGAGATCCACGGTGCTCCAGCCGTGGTTCGCTTCCAGCGTGAGCGCTTCAAACTGCGGCAGTCGCGCCCGCACTCGGCGTTCTTCAGCGGGGGGATACACCGCGAACCAGATGCGCTGCTTGCCCGAGGTGTGCGCCGCCCAGGGCAGGCGCACCTGACGGGCGTAGTTGGCGAGAAGACGGTCGATGGCGCTCATGCGGGTTGGCCTTGAAATTCAGCGAACAACGGGAAGCTCAGTTCAACGACTTCACCGACGGCCCGCAGGTCGAGCAAGCCGGCCCGGTGGGCTTCCTGGCCCATCGCCCGGGCGCGGTCGGCACTCAGATCGAGCAGGCGGCACCACGGGTTGGCAAAGACCGCCGCGCCGTGATAGCCGGCGCTGTCGCCCAGGAACAAGGCCAGGGTGACGGCCACGGCACTGGGTTTGATGCGCTGGCGGGTTTTGTTGGCGCGGCCGATGAGGTGGCCGGACTGGGTCCAGGAAGAGGCGGCATTCCGCGTGGCTGTGTTGCGGCTCACTTGTGAATAATGATTAGGAAATGCGGCTTCGAACGACTGCGCGAGACTGGACGTTTCCACCCTGTCGCCTTCCGAGGCCTCCATGACCGGCTGGGTGGTGGCTCTGAACAGTGGATCGCGCGCCCAGGCGACTTGGAGGGCCAGCAAGGGCAGGCTCACCGGATCGATGGCATGGAGCTTGCGCAGCAGTCCGAAGATCGGCCGGGCTTCGTCCAGTGCATAGAGTTCTCGCAAATGGCGAAGAGACTTTTGCCGCGTGCTGTCCGTGGTCTTACTTAGCGCGTTTCTCTGAAGGATCGAATCACGGTAATCGACAGCGCTGGAGCCGACTGGAACCGCCGCCAGGACGGCATCAAGCTCGGCGAGCATCATGGTCCGGCTGATGTGGGCACCACCGGACGAGAACTTGAGGCCGAATGCCTCCAATGCGGGGGAGGCCGCAGGAAAGCCTAGAGCGGAAAGGTTACTGACGAGCACTGGAGCAACTGGTCGCGTCCATGAGCGCGATGAAGTCGAAATCACCGTCCCTCACCGGATGAATGAGTTCGTCGTTCAGTTTGAAGACGATCCAGGCTTCGTTGACTTGACATGGATTCGGGTGGAGCACTGAAAGACCTTGTTGTGAAGCCTAACACCACAATGGTGGTGTTGTGCAGCAGGACGCCGCCCCGGCGTTCGTGGTCGGCAGGGCGCCTTGCTCTCAATGTTTTCCCGTCCCGCAGCGCGCCAACCCGGCGCTGGCGGCTGGAAATCCGCTTGAAAACGGCTTAAGACACGCTCGTAGCGCTTGCAGTATAGCCCGCGCGGGGTAGTTTGGGTCAGTTCGCCCCTGGTTGACACCGGTTCCCGGCTGGAGACCGCCGCCATGACCGAACGTCCCGCTGTTTCTATGGCCCCGCTGCACTTGTTGGCCCGCGCGCGCAAGTGCGACCGCGACGTCAAGCTTCTTAATCGATCAGTTCGGCATCCACGTCCGGAGCGCTACCCGATCACCCCTCTGCTCGGTCCTTCCTGGCGACCATCAGGGTCGTCTGGTATTCGATCACCTGCTGATCGCGCTGGTTATAGGCTTTATTTTTGTAGATCAACAAGAACCGCTCCGGGTTTTTGGTGGCGCGAAGATCGACGACTTCAGCCTCCGCTTTGAGGGTATCCCCAAACAGCACCGGAGCCGTGATCTTCATCTGGTCCACGCCGAGGTAAGCATAAATTTCATAGCCGTCTTGGGCCAGAAGTTCGGCGATGGTGTCGGCGTGGTGGATCAGGCCGTCGGCGACGGCAAAGATGACCGGCCCCGCCAGGGAGCGTTCCTTGAACCAGGTTCCCTTGGCGTACTCGGCGTTGCTGTGAACGGCCATATTAAACCAGGTGAGTTGATGGAGGATCGAGAAGTCCCCACGATCGAGCGTCCTGCATACCCGACCAGGAATTTTGGTGCCTGCGGTTACTTTACCCATAAATAAGGATGACTCCTGATTGATGATGAGCCCAACCCGCATCCAGGATCAAACGATCCGGCGGGTACAGGTCATGAGGGGCAAGATGCTATGCTGTCCGCAACGACCCTGACGATACCGCGCGAGGAGACCTCCATCCCATGAGCACTTATCCACTTGGTTCCCACGTTTTCGGCGACCGTCAGTGCGCCTTCACTCTGTGGGCGCCGCTGTTGAAGCAGGCGGCCGTGCATCTGGTCGCGCCCGAAGAGCGCCTGATGCCGATGGTCCGGGACGAGCGGGGCTACTGGCGCGCCACGGTGACTGGTATCGACCCCGGCGCATTATATTTCTACCAGTGGGACGGCGAAACCGACCGGCCCGATCCGGCGTCCCACAGTCAGCCGCAAGGCGTGCATGGCCCGTCGCGGGTGGTGGATCACACCTTCGCCTGGAGCGACGCCGGCTGGCGACCGCCGCCGCTGGAGCAATGGGTGATGTACGAACTGCATGTCGGCACGTTCACCCCCGAAGGCACCTTCGACGCCATCATTCCCCGCCTGCCGGAACTGCGCGAACTGGGCGTCACCGCGCTGGAACTGTTGCCGGTCGCCCAGTTCCCCGGCGACCGCAACTGGGGCTACGACGGCGTTTATCCCTACGCCGCGCAAGACTCCTACGGTGGGATCGAGGGGCTGAAGCGGCTGGTGGACGCCTGCCATCGCGAAGGTCTGGCGGTGATCGTGGACGTGGTCTACAACCACCTGGGTCCCGAGGGTAACTACCTGTGGGGGCTGGGCACCTATTTCACCCACCAGTACCGCACCCCCTGGGGCGACGCCGTCAATTACGACGGTCCGCACAGCCCCGGCGTGCGCGAGTACGTGATCGGCAATGCGCTCTACTGGTTCGAAACCTGCCACTGCGACGCCCTGCGGCTGGACGCGGTCCATGCCATTTACGACTTCGGCGCCCGCCACATCCTGGCGGAGCTGGCGGAAGCCGCCGCCGCCTGCGGACGGCATTGGGGCCGGCCCTTTCACCTCATCGCCGAAAGCGATCTCAACGATCCCCGCATCGTGCGCCCGCCGGCCAGCGGCGGTTATGGCCTCGACGCGCAATGGAGCGACGATTTCCACCATGCCCTGCACACGGTGCTGACCGGGGAGCGGCACGGCTACTACGAGGATTTCGGCACGCTCGAACAACTGGCGCAAGCCTACCGCCGGCCCTACGTCTACGCCTGGGACTATTCCGGGCACCGCCAGCGCTTCCACGGCGACGATCCCAGCGATTGCCCGGCCTCCCGCTTCGTGGTGTGCGGCCAGAATCACGACCAGGTCGGCAACCGGGCGCTGGGCGAGCGATTCTCCGCGCTGTTGCCGTTCCCGGCGCTGAAACTGGCGGCGGCGGCGGTGCTGCTGTCGCCCTACCTTCCGCTGCTGTTCATGGGCGAGGAGTATGGCGAACCCCGGCCGTTTCTGTATTTCATCAGCCACGGCGACCCGGACCTGATCGAAGGGGTGCGCGCGGGCCGGAAGAAAGAATTCGCCGCCTTCCACGCCGCGGGCGAGGCCCCCGATCCGCAGTCCGAGGCGAGCTTTCAGGGCTCCAAGCTGCAATGGGAACTCGCTCGAACCGGCCACCACGGTCAGTTGCGCGCCTTTTACCGCGAGCTGCTGCGGCTGCGGCGCGAGCTGCCGGCCCTGGCCGGGCTGGATAACGCCAGCCTGACCGCCGCGCTCGTCGCGCCGGGCGTACTGGAATTACGGCGCTGGCGCGACGACAGCCGCATCATCGCCTGGCTCCATTTCGCCGCCGACCCGACGACCGTGACGGTCGAGCCGGGCGTGGGGTCGTGGCAGCGGCTCCTCGACGCCGCCGATCCCGCCTGGGGCGGCGACGGTTCGACCCTGCCGGCGACGCTCGACGCCGCTGAAGCCACGCTGGCGCTCCCGCCTTACGCCGTGGTGGTCTACGCCGCCCGCCTTTCCGCTTGACCGCTCCACCGACCAGGATCTTAGTTATGACGCGTGTTCCCACCGCGACCTATCGGTTGCAATTGAATCCCGACTTCGACTTTGAAGCCACCGTCGCCATCGCGCCTTATCTGGCCGAGTTGGGGGTGTCCGACATTTACGCTTCGCCGATTCTCACCCCCCGCCGCGGCAGCCAGCACGGCTACGACGTGGTGGACGCCCACGCCATCAATCCCGAACTGGGTGGCGCGGAACGGTTCGAGATGCTGGTGCAGCATCTGAAAAAACTGGGCATCGGCTGGGTGCAGGACATCGTGCCCAACCACATGGCGTTCGACAGCCAGAACCGGGTGCTGGTGGACGTGCTGGAGAACGGTCCGGACTCGCCCTACCACGAATTTTTCGATATCAACTGGAACCACCTCTACGAGGGCATCCGCGGCCGGGTGCTGGCCCCGTTTCTCGGCAAGTTTTACGGCAACTGTCTGGAAAGCGGCGAATTGCAGTTGCGCTACAGCGAGCAGGGGCTCGCCGTTCACTACTACGATTTCCGCTTTCCGATCCGCATCGAATCCTACTACCGGCTGCTCACCTACGATCTCGGCCGGCTGCGCGCCCGGCTCGAGCGCAGCCATCCGCACTTCGTCAAGTTCCTGGGCGTACTCTACCTGCTCAAGTACATCCCGTCCGGCGAGGAGGGTCAGGAGCGCTACGACCAGATTTCCTTCATCAAGCAGATGCTGTGGGAGTTGTGGAACGGCAGTCCCGAGGTGCATGAGTTCGTCGAGGAAAATATCCGGGTCTTCAATGGCGAGGCCGGCAAGCCCGAGAGCTTCGATTTGCTGGACAGCTTGCTCGGCGAGCAGTTTTTCCGCTTGTCCTACTGGAAAGTCGGCAACGAAGAACTCAACTATCGGCGGTTTTTCACCATCAACGACCTGGTTTCGCTGCGGATCGAAGACCCCAAGGTGTTCGACTTCACCCACGAACTGATCCTCAAACTGGTCGCCGAGGAAAAAATCACCGGCCTGCGGATCGATCACATCGACGGCCTCTACGATCCGGCGCAATACCTCAATCGCCTGCGCGAACAGGCGCCCTATGTCTATCTGGTGGTGGAGAAGATTCTGGAACACGGCGAGGAGTTGCCGGTGAGCTGGCCGTGCCAGGGCACCAGCGGTTACGATTTTCTCGGCATGATCAACGGTTTGTTCTGCGATCCGGCGGCCGAACAGGACTTTACCGCCCTTTATCGCTCTTTCACCGGCGACGCCACCGCCTGCGAGACCCTGATCGACCGCAACAAGCGGATGATCGTCGCCAAGCATCTGGCCGGTGACATCGACAATCTGGCGCACCTGCTCAAGAGCATCTCCGAACGCTACCGCTACGCCAGCGACTTCACCTTGTACGGGCTCAAGGTGGCGCTGGTCGAGATTCTGGTGTTGTTCCCCATCTATCGCACCTACATCGACCGGAACGGCTCCAGTCGGGCCGACCAGGAGTTCATCCGGCAGGTGATCGCCCAGGCCCGCTTGAATATTCCCAACTTCCGCAACGAGCTGGATTTCATCGAACGGTTCCTGCGCCTGGAGTTCGACGAGCACATGGCGGCCGAGGACAAGGATCAGTGGCTGCATTTCATCATGCGCTTGCAACAATTCACCGGACCCCTGATGGCCAAGGGCGTGGAAGACACGGTGTTCTACGTCTACAACCGCCTGCTGTCGCTCAACGAAGTGGGAGCGGGTCCGCTCCAGTTCGGCATCGATCTCGATGAGTTTCACGCCTTCAACCAACACCGGGTCGCCTGTTGGCCGCACGCGATGAACGCCAGCGCGACCCACGACACCAAGCGGGGTGAGGATGTGCGCGCTCGGTTGAACGTGCTGTCGGAACTGCCGGCCGAGTGGGAGCAGCATGTGCGGCAGTGGCACGAAATCAATCTGGAGCGCAAGGTGCGCATCGGCGAGCGTCTGGCCCCCGAGAACGATGATGAATACCTGCTGTACCAAACCCTGTTGGGCGCGTACCCGTTCGATCTGGCCGACTACCCGCCCTTCATCGAGCGGATCAAAGCCTATCTGATCAAGGCGACCCGCGAGGCCAAGGTCCACACCAACTGGCTGGAACCGGACAGCCGGTACGAGGACGCCCTGCTCGCGTTCGCCGATCGAGTGCTGCAACCCGGCAAGGACAACCCCTTTCTCCAGGCCTTCCTGCCGTTCCAGCGCAAGATCCAGCACCACGGCATCCTCAACTCCCTGGCGCAGACCCTGCTCAAACTCACCACCCCCGGCCTGCCGGACTTTTACCAGGGCACGGAACTGTGGGATCTGAGCCTGGTGGACCCCGATAACCGCCGGCCGGTGGACTTCGAGCGGCGCGGCGCTTTGCTCAAGGAACTGCAAGCCCGCGCCAGCGGTAACCTGCCCCAACTGCTCAAGGAATTGCTGGCGGCGCCGGAGGATGGCCGGATCAAGCTGTTCCTGATCCATCGGGCGCTTCAGGCGCGGCGGGCGGAACGGGATCTGTTCCAGCATGGCGCCTACCAGAAGCTGACCGTCATCGGCAGCCTCAAAAGCCATGTGGTGGCGTTCGCCCGGGAACTGGGCGAGCGCCGGGCGCTGGTGGTGGTGCCGCGCTTCCCGAGCAGTCTGGTCAAAGATGGCGAGTATCCGCTGGGTGAAGCGGTCTGGCACGAAACCCGGGTGTTGCCGCCCACCGGTTCCCGCTTGCGTTGGCATGATGCCATCAGCGGTCAGACCGTACAGGGTGAGGAGGCGCTGTGGCTGCGAGAGGTGCTCCAGCAGTTCCCGATGGCGCTACTGGTCAACGAGTTGGGTCAAGGTTAAAAGCGGCTCGGGCGACATTATTTACGGACATCACCCCGACTTGGGTTCGGGCGGCTCGCCCGGCGTCTGCGCCCGGCGGCGCGCGCGCTGGCGCGCCCGAACCAGAAACAGCACCGGTCCCGACAGACCATACAACAGGAAGCCGACGAACAACACCTTGGGCGGATCGATCGAGGTCAGCACGAACAGCAGGACTACCAGGATGGCGGTCATAAAGGGCTTCCGTCCGCGCAGATCGACCTGTTTGAAACTGAAGTAGAGCACGTTGCTGAACATCAGCGCACCGACGCCGATGGTGACGAACAGGGCCGGCCACAGCATATCCGCGCCGCTCAGCCCCAAGTCCTCGCTGAACCAGACCAAGCCGGCCACGATGGCGGCGGCCGAGGGGCTGGGCAGGCCGATGAAATAGCGTTTGTCGGTGCTGCCGACCTGCACGTTGAAGCGAGCCAGCCGCAACGCCGCCATCACCGTGTAAAAAAACGCCACCAGCCAGCCGAGCTTGGACAGGAACGGCCCCATGTCCACCATCGCGCCCAACGCCCATTCGTACATGATCAGGGCCGGTGCCAGGCCGAACGACACCAGGTCCGCCATGCTGTCGTACTGGGCGCCGAACTCGCTCTCGGTATGGGTCATCCGGGCGACTCGACCGTCCAGGCCGTCCAATACCATGGCGATGAACACCGCAATGGCGGCCGGTTCGAAATGACCGTGCAACGCGGCGATGATCGCGTAGAAACCGCAGAACAGCGCGGCGGTGGTGAACAGGTTGGGTAACAGGTAAACACCGCGCGCGCGGCGCACTTCGGGGGTGTTTTGGGTCATGAGTTTGGACCGAAAGCCGAATTTGCCTCCGGCATCATAGGGAACCGCGCTATAAATGCACGTCTTTTTGTATCCGCTGGCGCCGTAAGGCGACCGACGGGACGCACGGTGGCCGACCTCGATCCCACCCCACCGTTCGGCGGCGGTCCGGTCCGGTCCGGTCGCTGCCCTATCACCCCTCCGCAAAGTCGGCTAAACTGCACTCCAGTCACTGCGGCGGCTGGCGCGCCACGCGTCAGGCAACGCGCCCGGCGACCCGTGCGCGCGAGGAGAAACCGTTTCATGCAAGACCGTTTCATGCAAGATCGCACTCTTTTCAACGCCATTGAAAAGTACCAATCTTTCGCCCCCGGTCAGACCATCTTCCAGGAAGGTGAATCCGGCGACCGGATGTACCTGATCGCCGAGGGGCGGGTGGATATTCTGTTGGGCGGGCAACTCCTCGAAACGGTGGAATCGGGCGGCATCCTGGGAGAACTGGCGCTGATCGACAACAAACCGCGCAGCGCCACGGCCATCGCCCGCACCACCTGCCGGCTCGCCCCGATCGACCAGCCGCATTTCCTCTCCCTGATCCAGCATACCCCCCTGTTCGCGATCCAGGTCATGCGGGTCATGGCCGACCGGCTGCGCCGGGCCAACCGCCAGATCCAGAGTTAGCGCCACTCTCGACCCATATGAGGTCCGATCCCCGGAATCGAACCATCGCCACAGAGCACGAGCACGTTTCTTGCAACGTAAATCGATATTGAATCCGTTCGCGACTCCCGATTCGACAGGACTTGAAAGCGGTTCCGGGGAGCATGAGGCCACCCGGTCCTCCGCGTCGCGATGGCCGCTTTTCTGGAGACCCGCATGATCGAAGCCTCGGTTGCCTGCCAACCCCCCGCGAAGCCGACTGGCGAAACGTTGCTCGACGGCTACCTGCGGGCTGATTCCGGCTACGACGAGATGTGCTCGGCTCCCGGCGTTCTACGGCCGCATTGGCGGGATCTGATGCAATCCCTGGAGGAACTCGGGGGTCGGGAACTGGAGCGTCGCCACACCGAAGTCCAACGCCTGCTGCAAGCGGACGGCGTCACCTATACGACCTTCGACGACCCACGCGGCTCGCATCGGCATTGGCTGGTGGACCCCATCCCCCTACTGATGACCGGCGAGGAATGGGAGACGCTGGCGGCCGGGCTGGCGCAGCGTTCGCGGTTGCTGAACGCATTGTTGGCCGATCTCTACAGCCAGCGCCTGTCGATCCGGCAAGGCTGGCTGCCGCCGGAACTGATCTACGCCCATCCCGGATTCCTGCCGCCCTGCCACCAGTCGTTGCCGGCGGGTTGTCGCTGGCTGATCTTTCACGGCGTGGATCTGGCTCGGGGACCCGACGGCGTCATTCAGGTTCAGGGCGACCGCGCTCAGTCGCCCTCCGGCGCGGGCTACACCCTGGAAAACCGGATCATTCTGGCCCGGGCGATGCCGATGCTCTACCGCGACGCGCCCTTGCGGCGGCTGGCCAGCTTTCTGGAGACCGAGCGGACCACCTTGGCCGGACTCGCCCGCCACAATCCCGACAACCCTCATGTGGCGTTGCTGACGCCCGGCCCCAATAACCCGGCCTATTTCGAACACGCCTACCTGGCCAACTATCTATCGCTCAGCCTGGTCGAGGGTGAGGATCTGGTGGTGCGCGACGGTCGGGTCTGGCTGAAGACGCTCGGCGGACTGCGGCCGGTGGACGTGATGCTGCGCCGGGTCACCGACTCGCTCTGCGATCCGCTGGAACTGCGCGGCAATTCCCTGCTGGGCGTTCCCGGATTGCTGCAGGCGGTGCGCGGCGGCCACGTCGCCCTCGCCAATGCCCTGGGTTGCGGCATCATCGAAAATCCCGGGCTGGCCGCCTTCCTGCCGTTGCTGTGCCGGCAACTGTTGGGTGAGGACCTGCAACTGCTCGCGCCGCCCACTTGGTGGTGTGGCGACCCCACCAGTCGCAGCCACGTTCTGGCCAACCTGGAGAGGTTGATCGTGCGCTCGATTCTGCCCAACGGTCCGCACTGGGAAGGCACCCAGATCAGTCAAACCGCCCGCGCGCGCTTGGCGGATCGCATCAAGGCCACTCCCCATCTGTTCATCGGCCAGGAACCCCTGTCACCGTCCGCCGCGCCCGTGCTGGAAGAGGGTCGGTTGGTCGCGCGGCCGGTGACGCTGCGCGGCTTCGTGGTGGCCGAAAACGATGGCTATCGGGTGATGCCTGGTGGCCTGGCCCGAGTCTCCACGGGCCTGGATACCCTGCAGGACGCCTTGCGCAAGGGCGGTATCAGCAAGGATTGGTGGGTGCTGGCACCCACCCCCCAGCGCCATGTCAGCCTGCTGCGTCAGAGTTATGGACCCGTCGTCGTCACCCGCGACGGCAGCGATCTGCCCAGTCGGGTGGCCGACAATCTGTACTGGATGGGCCGCTATGTCGAACGGCTCGACAACACCGCGCGCCTGCTGCGGGAAGCCTTCGGCCGCCTGCTGGAATGGGAGCAGGACAACACCGACGAGCGCTGTCTGGACGATCTGCTCGACGCCCTGGAAATTCCGGTGCCACCGGTTGCGGAATCGCCGCGGGCCCGCTTCTTCGCCCTGCGGCAGGAACTGCTCAACCTGATCACCGACCCCGACCACCCCGACGGCTTGCAAGGCATGTTCAACGACTTGCTGCGCACGGGCCGGGCGGTGCGCAACCATTTGGGCGACGACGGTTGGCGCCTGCTCAACCAATTGCAGCAACGCATTCAGGAACCGCCCCAGGGCCTGGGGGCGCGTCAGGCGCGGGAACTGCTGGAAGAAGACTTGATGGTCACGGCGGCGTTCTGCGGGCTGAACAACGAAACCATGCCGCACCATCAAGGCTGGCTGTTCCTCGACATCGGCCGCTATCTGGAACGGGCGCTGCGCACTCTGGATCTGTTCAAGCTGGCTTTCATCACCGCCCGCAACCCCGGGCTGCCGCTGTGGGAAGTCGTGTTGACCATCACCGACAACCTGACCGCTTACCGGCGCCGCTACCGGTCCGCGCTGCATCCGACCGCGATCATCGATTTACTGCTGTTCGACGAGGGCAATCCCCGGGCCGTCGGCTATCAGTTGCGCCGATTGCAACGGAATATCGGTCGGTTGCGCCAGCCCGGCAATTCTTCCTACCGCAGCGCCGAGGAGCGGCTGATTCTGGAAGCCATCACTCGCTTGCAGTTGGCCGATATCGAAGCGCTGGCCACGTTGTCCCACGACAGCACCGCCTCCAGCGCCGAGCTGACCCTGTTGCTGGATGACATCCATGCGCCGCTGAGTCAATTATCCGACGCGCTGACCCACAGCCACTTCAGCCACGCCGAAGTCCCCCGGCAACTGATCACCATGCAGCCGTGAAATACACCATCACTCACAGAACGGCCTACCAATACCGCAGCGGGGTCGCCCTGTGCCATAACGAGGCGCGGTTGCTCCCTCGGGAAACATCCTGGCAACTCTGCCAGCCCAGCCGCGTCGTCATCCAACCCCGGCCGGCGTTGTCCGCCGAGCGGCTGGATTTCTTCGGCAATCGGGTGCTGTACTTCGCCATTCAGGACGTGCATCAGCGGTTGGAAGTCAAAGTCGTCACTGAAATCCAGGTCTCGGGCCAGCGACCGTTCGCCGAGTCCAGCGCTTCGCCCCCCTGGGAGCAGGCGCGCCGCCTGTTACAGGAGGATCCGGATCCGGAAATCATCGAGGCTCGGCTGTTCGAAATGGATTCACGCTTTGTCAGCCAGGCATCGGGGTTCCGGGAGTACGCCGAACCCAGTTTCCCCCCCGACCGGCCATTGCTGGAAGCGGTCGCAGACCTGAACCGGCGGATCTACCAGGAATTCACCTACGATCCGCATTTCACCACGATCGCCACGCCCCTGGATGAGGTGTTGAGCGAGCGGCGTGGCGTCTGTCAGGATTTCGCTCATCTGGGGATCGCCTGCTTGCGGGCGATGGGGTTGGCGGCGCGTTACGTCAGCGGTTACCTGGAAACCCTGCCGCCACCGGGTCAGCCCCGTCTGATCGGTGCCGACGCCTCGCACGCCTGGCTGGCGGTGTACGTGCCGGGTGCCGGCTGGGCTGAGTTCGACCCCACCAACGACTGTATGCCGGGCGAGAAACATATCACGCTAGCCTGGGGCCGGGATTATGGAGATGTCGCGCCCCTCACGGGCGTCATGACCGGTGGCGGCTCGCACACGCTGGAAGTGTCGGTGGACGTGGCGCCGGAGGCCGCCGTGGAAGCGGAAGCGGAGGCGGGGTCGAAAGCAAAAGCGGCAGCAAAAGCGGAAGCAAAATCGGAAGCGGCAAGTCCATAGGCGTTCGCTCTCTTTGCCCAAAATACA
>REEE01000069.1 GCA_007695245.1 Candidatus Competibacteraceae bacterium
TACGGGATTCCGCTCGGCGACTGGCTGGATCTGTCCACCGGCATCAACCCCCAAGGCTGGCCGGTTCCCGCCGTCCCCGCCGAAGTCTGGCGGCGGCTGCCGGAGGACGAGGATGGGTTGGAAAGCGCGGCGGCGGCCTATTACGGCACGGCGGCGCTGTTGCCGGTGGCGGGCACCCAGGCGGCGATTCAGGCGCTGCCCCTGATCCGCGCGCCCGGTCGGGTCGGGGTGCTGCATCCCAGCTACGCCGAACACGCCCACGCCTGGCGGCGGGCCGGACATCGGATCGAGCGGTCGGCCGTCGATCATTTGGACGCGGCCGTGGTCGGGCTGGACGTGCTGGTGCTGGTTCAGCCCAACAATCCCACCGGCGCTCGTTTCTCGCCCGATGCGCTGCTGGACTGGCGGGCGCGGCTGGCGGAGCGGGGCGGCTGGCTGGTGGTGGATGAGGCGTTCGTGGACGTCACGCCGGAGGACAGCCTGGCCGGTCAAGCGGGCCTGCCGGGACTGATCGTCCTGCGCTCGCTCGGCAAATTCTTCGGCCTGGCGGGCGCCCGAATCGGGTTCGTGCTGGCGGAGCCGGTATTGCTGGAGCGGTTGCGGGAGTCACTCGGACCCTGGACGGCGAGCGGTCCGGGCCGCTGGGCGGCGACGCGAGCGCTGGCCGACCGGGTGTGGCAGGACCGAACGCGGGTCGAACTCGACCGCGCCGGGACGCGGCTGGCGGATTTGCTGCGGCGACAGCGGTTGCCGGTGGCGGGAGGGACGGCCCTGTTTCAATGGGTTCCGCTGCCGGAGGCCGACTTCTGGCAGGATGCGCTGGCCCGCCGCGGCATTCTGGTCCGCCGGTTCGCCGACCCGCCGGGATTGCGCTTCGGCTTGCCGGGCGCGGAGCCGGCGTGGCGGCGGCTGGAACTGGCGCTGGCCGGCGTGCGCGCCGAACGGTTACGGTAGTTTTCCTGCGGACAGAGATCGAACGAGACCATGACAGAACCATCGAATCCAGATTCAACCCGATCCCCGGTCGGCGAGGTGTATCTGGTGGGCGCCGGCCCCGGCGACCCCGAGTTGCTGACGCTCAAGGCGTTGCGGTTGATGAAGCAGGCCGACGTCGCGGTCTACGACCGATTGATCGGGCCGGCCATTCTGGAGTTGCTGGAACCGCGGGTCGAACGGATCTTCGTCGGCAAGGAACCGGACCATCACACCCTGCCGCAGCAGGACATCAATCAGTTGCTGGTGGATTTGGCCTTGGGCGGCAGGAGAGTGCTGCGGCTCAAGGGTGGCGATCCGTTCATCTTCGGGCGCGGCGGCGAGGAAATCGAAACGCTGACGGCGGCCGGGATTCCCTTCCAGGTGGTGCCGGGGGTGACCGCCGCCGCCGGCTGCGCGGCTTATGCCGGCATTCCCCTGACCCATCGCGATTACGCCCAAGCATGCGTGTTCGTGACCGGCCATCTCAAGGACGGCGCGCTGGATTTGAACTGGCCGGCGCTGGTGCAGCCGCGTCAGACCGTGGTGTTCTACATGGGGCTAAAGAGCGCCGGCCACATCTGCGAGCAGTTGCGCGCGCACGGCTTGGCCGCCGCGATGCCGGTGGCGCTGGTGGAGCAGGGGACCACGTCCCAGCAACGGGTGTTTTGTGGAACCCTGGCCACGCTGCCCGCCGCGATCCGCGAGGCCGGCATCCGGTCGCCGGCGCTGCTGATCGTCGGCGAGGTGGTGAAACTGCATCCCCAACTGGCCTGGTTTCAGCCTGCGGCCGCGGTGCGGTAGCGGCGGTCGCCGGGGTGGGTGTCGCCGCGAACTAACGCGCATCGGGCGCGGCGCGTGCCTCCGGCTCGGCGTTCAGGAACGGTTGCAGCAGCAGTTGGGTGAGCGCGGTGGCCCGGCGGTCGCGGAAGTATTCCAGACCGATGGTCATGCCGGTATGCCCGGCGCGAGGCTGATCCCGATAGGTGCCGAACAGCCGGTCCCACCACGGCAGGTTGAATCCAAAGTTGCTGTCGGTTTCCTCGACGCGCACCGAGTGATGCACCCGGTGCATGTCGGGCGTGACCACCATCCAGCGCAGCCGTCGGTCCAGCCACAAAGGCAGCCGGACGTTGCCGTGATTGAACATCGCGGTGGCGTTCAGGATCACCTCGAACAGCATCACCGCCACCGCCGGCGCGCCCAGCGCCACGACCACCGCCAGCTTGATCAGCATGGACAGCACGATCTCCAGCGGATGGAAACGCAGGGCGGTGGTGACGTCGAAATCCAGGTCGGTGTGGTGCATCCGGTGCAAGCGCCACAACCAGGGCACCCGGTGGAAGATGACATGCTGGGTGTAGATCGCCAGGTCCAGCAACAGCAGGGAAGCGATGAAGGCCAGCCAGAACGGCGCGTTGAGTTGATTGAACAGCCCCCAACCCTGGTCGGCCGCCAGGCCCGCCATCCCGACCGCCAGCACCGGGAACGCCAGCCGCACCACCACGCTGTCCACCGCGATGATGCCGAGGTTGGCCGGCCAGCGACGACCGCGCGGCAGACTCAGGGTCCGGCGCGGCCGGCGCCATTCCCACAGGATCATGAGCAGCAGAACGAGGGAGAAACAGCCCAGGCGGATGGCGGCTTCGTGGTTCAGCAGGTCGTTCATGAGGATCGGCTATGCGGCGTCCGGCCAGTAGTCGGGATCGAGAATCTGGTCCACGGTGAAGGGAGATCGTTCCGGGAACGTCGCCACCGGCAGCCGTGTTTCGCGGGCGGCGAACCGGCGGGCGGTCGGGTAAGCTTCTTCGACCACGCCAGGTACGGTGGGTTTGAGCGATGGACTTTGCCGGAGCAGATAGATGAGTTGGTCGCGCTGCTCGTCGATGGTGTATCCCCAACTGTCCGATTGGCGTTCGGGCTGGTAGCGCCATTTCAGCAGATGCACGAGGAGAACCTTCAGGCGGCTGTAGAGCTCCCGTCGCTCGCTGGCGCCCATGCTGTCGAGTTCCTCGGTCAAATGGGTGAGGTCCACCTCCGCCAGCCGGCCCTGACGCAGCAGCGTGGCGGTATGCGTCGCCCAGGCGTGGCGGTCTTGCTCGTAGGCGGGTGCGATCATGGGTGATTTCCTGTTGCCGCGGGCGGCGCGGGCGATGCCGGGG
>REEE01000238.1 GCA_007695245.1 Candidatus Competibacteraceae bacterium
GGCGATCTCCCACCCGTTGTATTGGGTTTCGGTTTGTTCTGACGACGGGTACCCGCCAGTTCAGGTAGTGGCCGGGTTGACGATTGAGGCCGAGCCCCAATCGCTCACCCTTCCCGTTTCCCGAAATCGATGCGGGGGTCCACCCAGTGATAGGTCAAGTCGCTGATCAGGTTCAGCAACAGGCCGATCAGACTGAAGATATACAGCGTCCCGAACATCACCGGATAGTCGCGGTTGATCACCGCCTCGAAACCCAACAAGCCCAGCCCGTCCAGCGAAAAAATCACCTCGATCAACAACGAGCCGGTGAACAACATGCCGACCAGGGTCGCCGGAAAGCCGGCGATCACCAGCAGCATGGCGTTGCGGAACACATGCCCGTACAACACCCGCCGCTCGCTCAGGCCCTTGGCGCGGGCGGTGACCACATATTGCTTGTTGATCTCGTCCAGGAAGGCATTCTTGGTCAACATGGTCAGGGAGGCGAAGCCGCCGATCACCATGGCCGTCACCGGCAGGGTCAAATGCCAGAAATAGTCCAGAATCCGCGCCGGCCAGCTCAAGTCCGCCCAGTCGTCCGACACCAGCCCTCGCAGTGGAAACCAGTCCAGATAACGCCCGCCGGCGAACACGACGATCAACAGGATGGCGAACAGGAAGGCCGGGATGGCGTAGCCGACGATGACCGCCGCGCTGCTCAGCACGTCGAAGCGCGAACCGTCGCGCACCGCCTTGGCGACGCCGAGCGGAATCGAAATGACATAGATCAGCAGCGTGCTCCACACCCCCAGCGAAATGGAGACCGGCAATTTCTCCAGCACCAGGTCCAGCACCGCCCGGTCGCGGAAATAGCTCGTGCCGAGATCGAAGGTCAGATAATCCCGGACCATCAGTCCGAAGCGCACGTGAGCCGGCCGATCGAACCCGAACTGGCGGTTGAGTTCGGCGATGAAGGCCGGGTCCAGCCCTTGCGCGCCGCGATAAGCGCTCGCGTCGCCGGCGCCCAGCGCCGCGCCCGGACCCGCTTCCGCGCCCTCGCCGCCGCCGATCCGGGCCGTCGCCGCCACGGCGGTATCCCGGAGCTGCGCCAGCAACTGCTCCACCGGCCCGCCGGGAGCGATCTGCACGACGGCGAAGTTGATGGCGATGATGCCGAGGAGAGTCAGTGGAATCAGCGCCAGGCGGCGAAGGATATAGGCGTGCATCGGGGAAACTGAGCGTTAGGAAAGGACCGGATGGATGGCCTAACCAGGTTATCACGAAGGACCGGCCTTGAAGTGGTCTTGGATACCAACAGGATTGGATGCCGGTCTGCTCCAGGAAAGAGCGGGATGGACGAAGCACAACGAATTAATGACAATTCGGTCATCGCAAGCCAACGGAGCCCCCATGTCCTGGGACAACCAACTACTACTCTTCGCGGCGGCGCATCGGTCGGCGGCGCTGGACCCTTTTTTTCGCGGCGTCACCTGGCTGGGGTCGCTCTATGTACTCACGCCCCTGGCCGTTCTCGTCGCCGCGATCCTGCTGTACGGGCAGCGTTGGCGGGAAATTCTGTTGCTGGTCGTCGGCTTCGGCGGCGCGGTCCTGTGGGTTCACCTGGCCAAGGCGCTATGGAACCGGCCCCGGCCCACGGTGGTGGAGCCGCTGGTCGCTTTGCCCGCCGACAGCTCCTTCCCCAGCGCCCACACCACCCAGAGCGTCGCCTTCACCCTGTGCGCGGCGTTCATCCTCCACCGGACGATGCCGGAATGGGGGTTCGCCGCGGCGGCGCTCGCCGCGCTCGTCGCCGCCGCCGTGGCGGTCTCCCGCATTTATCTACGGGTCCATTTCCCCTCGGACGTGCTGGGCGGTCTCGTCCTCGGCATCGTTTGGGTGACCCTGGCGCACGGCCTGCTGTAATGCGGCACCCTCCTCAGAACCTGAATTTTATCCCCATCGCCAAAGCATCCACGCCGCCGGCATCGGCCAGCGAGCCAAAGCCCGACGAGCGGTGGTGCAAGCGCAGCGCCACCGCCCACTCCGCCCGGGGCGGACCCACGGTCAACTCGATAAACCAGTGGAACAACAGCCGTGTGCTTTCGCCTTCCAGTTCGACCTCGAACGATGGCCGGCGGGTCGCGTAGGATGGCCCCACCGCAAACGCGACGGTGGTCTCCACGCGGTCGTTCCAGGGGAAGCGATGCCAGCGCGCGCCCGCCGGCAGGTTGAATTCCCAGTGGTCCTGCACGCCGAAATGGCGGACCACCTGTCCTTCTACTTCCAGACTGAGCGCGTCATCCCAAAAACGGGCCAGCGTCCAGGCTACCGCGCCCGCCAGCAGATAACTATCGACCAACCCCACCTTGTTGGGATGCCGCACCAGATCGTGCCACGCTTGGGCGTCCGTCAGTTGTCCGACGTAGAACGTGGCGGTGCGGTCGTAGTCCAGCGCCCGGGCTGGAATTCCGCCATCGACGGCCAACAACACCGCGAAAATCATCCCGATGGCTCCACCCCTCCGCGATTGCCGTCGGACCGCCGATCGCCGACGCGGGAAATAAGGCGTTCGCTCGTTCATACTCAATCATTCCGTCCGATCATGATTCCGCCCGACTGAGCGAATAATTTTGCATCCGGCCCCAGGCCCGCGAGTTTAGAGGAGATTCGCTATCGTGTTCCGCTTCCTGCACTCCATCTTCGCCACGGCGCCCAACCCGCCCGGCAAACTCGACGCCGCTCTGATCAAGGCCGCCATCGAACGGGTGGTGGACGGCACCGATCCCCGGCTGCGGGCGGTACCGCACTATCAGCGCAAGCTGTGGGAACCGGTCGAGCGCGCGGTCGATTATGTGGTCGAACATGCCGCCACGCTCCCGCCCGCCATCGCCTTCGGCCGACGCAATTTCACGACCGATCCCCGGCTGCGCGCCCTGTTCGCCAACCCCGATCAACTGCTGGACATTCTGAGCCTCAGCCCGACCCAGCGCGATCTCCTCCAGCCGACTATCGGTGCTCCACCCACGGAGATCTATGCCGCATTACGCATGGAACGGACCGAGAAAACCGTTTTCGGCGTGGAACTGCACGGTGACCAGGTGCTGCGGGATATCCAACAAACCGCCGTAAACTTCCATAATCACCAGATCGCGTTCCCGGCCGCCAGCGAGGCGGAAACCCGGCTGGAACTTCAGAAACGCGCCTTCGACTATCTGATCGAAGCCGCGTTGCAACGCCTGCTCTCGATGCGCGCGCGCAAGCACCAGTTGGAACAACAGCAGCGCCGCTTGCTCCAGCATAAGGCCCAAGTGTTGAAATCGGCCCGACTGGGGTTGGAACCGCTCGTGGAGCATCCCGTCGCCCCACGACCGCCCGACCGCACCACCATCGAACGACAGTTCCAGGAGATTGAAACCGAACTCCGCCGGATCCACGCCGATTCCGCCACGATTGGGGAACAACTGGCGCTGGTCGCCGCCACCTTGCGCGAGCCCGGGCGATACCTGCAATTGGAACGGATCTCGCTGACTCTGGATCACATGAACATCCAGGTGCCCGCGCACTCACCCCGAGCCGCCAACACACTGACTTTCGATGAAGTTCTGCTCGAAAACCACCGGTTCGTCGTGCTGCTCGTCCGTTTTTCCAGCAGCGAGATTCCGCCGCCGACCGATTTTTTCGAGGAAGCCCAACGATTTTTGAACGTCAACGGCGGACCCCGGCTGACCACGATCTAGCGCCCCAGCACGGCGCTCCGCACGGTGCCTGACTTCACTGCTTACCGACGCAACCCCCTTCTGCCATGAACTCCGAACACGATCGTTTTCGCGGTTGCCTGCTGGGCCTGGCCTGCGGCGACGCCGTCGGCACCACCGTCGAATTCCGCCCGCGCGGCACTTTCCCACCGGTCACCGAGATGATCGGCGGCGGCCCGTTTCGCCTCGAACCCGGTCAATGGACCGACGACACCAGCATGGCGCTGTGCCTGGCCAGCAGTCTGAGCGAAACCGGCCGCTTCGACCCGCGCGATCAGATGGAGCGCTACTGGCGCTGGTACTCGCGCGGCGAACTGAGCAGCACCGGCCACTGTTTCGACATCGGCAACGCCACCCAGGCGGCGTTGCTCCGGTTTCATGCCAACGGCGAACCCTACAGCGGCTCGACCCACCCCAACAGCGCCGGCAACGGCTGCCTCATGCGGCTGGCGCCCGTGCCGATGTTCGCCTATCCCGATTTATCGCGGGCGATCCAACTCGCCGGCGACAGCGCCCGCACCACCCACGCCGCCCCCGAGTGCATTCAGGCCAGTCGGTTATTCGGAGCGATCCTGCACCAGGCGCTCGCCGGCCTGGACCGGGACGCCATTCTGGTCGGCGCGCATTTTCCGGACGCGTGGACGGCGGCGCTGTCCCCTCGATTGGCTGGTATCGTCCGGGGCGACTATCGGGACAAGACGGAAGAGGAGATTCGGGGCGGCGGCTACGTGGTGGAGTGTCTGGAAGCGGCGTTATGGTGTTTTTACCAGACCGGCGACTTCCGGGAAGCGATTCTGCGAGCGGTCAACCTCGGCGACGACGCCGACACCACGGCGGCGGTGTGCGGGCAACTCGCCGGAGCCTGTTACGGTGAATCCGGTATTCCAGAGCCGTGGCGGCGCCGGCTGGCGCGGTACGATCTGATCGCCGGCCTCGCCGACCGGCTGTGGGCGTTGCGCTAGCGGGCGGCGTCAGCGCCCTGCCTCCACCCGCTCGCCAGGAGACGCCGCCGGACCGACCGACCCAACCTCGTCCCGAGCGGCGAGCAACCGTTCGAAGTCCGGCAAGGGCATGGTCCTTTCATCCCAGGGAGGGTTTTCGGCTGGACGACCGTCAGTCTTTCGCGGATGGCCCCGAAGCCAGCCGGTGGGCGTGGCGGGTGGTTTCCGGCAAGCGGTAGCGCGTGCAGCACCCCATGACATAGTCCACCGCCGTTTCCAGGCTCACCCGGTGCCCGGACGACACGTACAACGGCTTGACGCCGGTCCGGGTGCGCAACACCGCGCCGATGACCTCACCCGTCGCGCGCAGCGGCGTCCACGCCCCGCGCGCTTCGGGCACGGCATCGTGCTGGCCGTACAGCCGACTCTTGGCCACGCCGATGCTCGGCACCTCCACCAACAGGCCGAGATGACTGGCGATGCCGAAGCGGCGCGGATGGGCGATGCCCTGCCCGTCGCACAGCAACAGGTCCGGCGCTTCGCGCAGTCGCTCCAGCGCGTCCAACACCGCCGGCAGCTCGCGGAACGACAGCAGACCCGGCACGTAGGGAAAAGCGGTCGGACGGCGGGCGAGCGCGGTTTCCAGCAACTCCAGTCCGGGGTAATTCAACACCGCGACCGCCGCGCGGGTCACAGCGCCGCCGTCTTCGAAGCCGACGTCGATTCCCGCCACCCGTCGCACCGGTCCCAGTCGATCGACCAGGATCAGACGCGCGCGCCCGTCTCGTTGCAGAGCCATCGCTGCGGCGGGTTCAAGATCCCAGGGATGCGCAAATTCGGTTTTCATTTTTATTTCATCAAGTTGTAATAATTTAGACTCTTTTGGCGGTTACCAGACCGCGAACTCTTTAGCAAATTTTTGCCAAACGGCAGGGAGAACGACCGTCGGCCGCCGCTCCGCGCCTGGTCTGGCTATTAAAATCAGAATGTGCGTTGCCGGTATCGCCTAAATATCGCTAAACTGAATTCCAGTCCGACGCCCGCGCGTCGAGTTCGCATTATCCCCGATCAGCCTTTAATCCATACGGAGCCTTTGCATGGCCGTCGAACGCACTCTGTCCATTATCAAGCCCGGCGCCGTCCGCCGGAACATCATCGGTCAGATCATCAGCCGCTTCGAGAGCTCCGGCCTACGCATCGCCGCCGCCCGAATGCTCCGGCTCGATGAGGAGCAGGCCGCGCGGTTTTACGAGGTTCACCGCGAACGCCCGTTCTACCCCGAGCTGATCGCCTACATGACCGAAGGCCCCATTCTGGTGATGGTCTTGGAAGGCGAGGACGCCATCGCCAAAAACCGGGCGATCATGGGCTCCACCGATCCCAAAAAAGCCACGCCCGGCACGATTCGCTTCGATTTGGCCAAGAACACCACCCGCAATACCGTACATGGCTCCGACGCCCCGGAGACCGCCGCAACGGAAATCGCCTTTTTCTTCGAAACCAGCGATCTCTGCCCGCGTCATGGCTGAGTCGGTCATCATCCCCGGCGTGCCCCCGGCACCCGACAAGGTCAACCTGCTCGATCTGGATCGCTCCGCTCTGGAAGCGTTTTTCGTCGCGCTCGGTGAAAAGCCCTTCCGCGCCACCCAGGTCATGAAGTGGATTTACCACGAACGGGTGATCGACTTCGCCACCATGACCAACCTGAGCAAGGCGCTGCGAGAGCGGCTGAGCGCATGCGCCGAAATCCGTCCGCCCGAAGTCATCCTCGACCAGCATTCGCGGGACGGTTCCCGCAAGTGGCTGATCCGCATGGACAGCGGCAACAGCATCGAAACCGTATTCATTCCCGAGCCGGATCGCGGCACCCTGTGCATCTCCTCGCAGATCGGCTGTCCGCTGGACTGCTCGTTCTGCGCCACCGCCCGGCAAGGCTTCAACCGCAATCTCACGGTCGCCGAGATCGTCGGTCAGGTCTGGCAGGCCGCCCGGTTGCTGGGCGATGCGCGCAACGGCCATCGCGTCATCACCAACATCGTGTTGATGGGCATGGGCGAACCGTTGCTGAACTTCGCCAACGTGGTCAAAGCCACCGACCTGTTGCAGGACGATCTCGGCTTCGGTATCTCCAAGCGCCGCGTCACCCTCAGCACCGCCGGCGTGGTCCCGGCCCTGTACCGGCTGCGGGAAGTCTCCGAAGTCAGCCTGGCCGTGTCGCTGCACGCGCCCGATGACGCCCTGCGCAACGAGCTGGTGCCGCTCAACCGTACTTACCCGATCCGCGAACTCCTGGCGGCCTGCCGGCATTACATCGCCGACAAACCGCATCGCCGCATCACCTGGGAATACGTGTTGCTGGACGGCGTCAACGATTCGGAGGAACAGGCCCGCGACCTGGCGGCGCTGATCGGGAACATTCCTTCCAAGGTCAATCTAATTCCGTTCAACCCCTTTCCCGACGCGCGCTACCGCCGCTCCGGACCCGCCACCATCGCCCGCTTCCATGCCGTGCTGATGGCCCACGGCCTGACCGTCGTGACCCGCAAAACCCGCGGCGACGACATCGCCGCCGCCTGCGGCCAGTTGGCCGGACAGGTGCGCGCGCGCGGCCGGCGGGCGGCGCGCCTGGCCGGGATCGCCGGCTGAGGAAGATCAACCATGTCACCTGCGATTAAATTGGCCCTCTTGTCCCTGACGCTGCTGCTGGGCGCTTGCGCCAGCACCCAGGAGCGGGAGTTCAGGCGCAACGTCGCCGAAGCCAACTTCAAGCTGGGGATCGGCTACATGCAGTCGGGGCATTTCGAGGTCGCCGCGGAGAAACTGCTCAAGGCTCTGGAATTCGACGACAATTACCCGGAAGCTCACAATGCCGTGGCCGTTCTCTACGAGGAAATCCGCGAATACGCGCCCGCCGAGCATCATTACCGGCAGGCGATCCAGCTCCGGCCCGATTACACGCTGGCCAGAATGAATTTTGCGCGTTTCCTGTGTACGCGCCAGCCGGCTCGCGCCGCCGAGGGCGAGAGCGAGTATCAGAGAATCGCCGCCGATCCGGCGAACGCCGGTGCCACCGCCGCCGACGCTTACGCCGGCCTGGGGCTGTGCGCTCGCCAGCGCAACGATCCCGTCCAGGCGGAAACCTGGCTACGCCGGGCGTTGGAAATCGACCCCAATAACACCACCGCCCTTTACCAACTGGCCGAATTGAGTCACAGTCAGGACAAGGTCCTCCAGAGTCGCGCTTTCCTGCAACGTTACCATGCCCAGGCTCGCCCCACGCCCCAAAGTCTGTGGCTGGGCATCGTCATCGAATCCGCGCCCGACGGCGACTCGCAGTTGCGCCGCCAATACGCCGCTCTGCTGGCCGCCCAGTTTCCCAATTCCGACGAAGCCCGTCGCTTGCAATAGCCGAAAAGCACATGCCGAACGAGATCGCCGCCGATTTCACTCCCTCCATGACCGACGCCAAAGCCGGTCCCGAATCGCTGTCGTTGGGCGCCTGGCTCGCCCAGGTCCGCACGGATTACGACGCCGGACAGCGCGACGTCGCCCATCACCTCGGACTCAACCCAACGCTCATTCAAGCCATCGAATCCGATGATTTCGCGCGCCTGGGTCCGCCGGTGTTCGTCCGGGGTTATCTCAGCCGCTACGCCCGGCTGCTGAACCTACCGGAGGCAGCGGTGCTGGAGCGCTATCGCCAGCAAACGGGCGTCGGTCAAGACCCACCGCCGCTGAAGGTGGTGCATCCGCGCCGGCGGCAAACCCGGGTTCGCGATTTGCGCGGTCTGTTCTATCTGCTGCTGATCGTGGGCGTCGGCTGGACCGCCGTGCAACACCTCGGCGATCTGGACCCCGGCAAACTGATGGCGCTGTGGTCGAGCGACCCTTCCGAGGACCGCCCGCTCATCGCCAACCAACCGACGACCACGACCCAGACTCGTTATCCTTTCCAGTCCGAGTCATCTGGAACGCCGGCAACCCCATCCCAGCCGGCGCCCGCGGAACCCGCATCCACCCCGCTCGTACCACCCGTCACCGTGAAATCGCCGGCGCCCGCGGAGTCCCCGGCGACCGCCGAGGCATTCTCGGCTCCCGCGATGGAATCCACATCGCCCGCGTCGTCCGACGGCGAACCCGCGGCCGTCGCCCTGGCCTCCTCGGCTGCGGGTTCGGAAGAACACGACGACGACGATCCCGTTGCGCCCCCGCTCGCTCAGGAAGCCCGCTTGACCCTGGAGTTCAGCGACGATTGCTGGGTGGAAGTGAAGAGCGCCGACGGTGGCGTGCTGTTCAGCGGCCTGATGAAAGCCAATACCAAGCGCCAGATCACCGGCACGGCACCCTTTTCGCTCACCTTGGGCAATGCGCCGGCCGCCCGCATCACCCTGGACGACCGACCGATCGACACCACGGTTTATGTGCCCCGCCGCGGCACGGTCAGCCGCTTCACCCTGGACCGGGCGCAACTCTGACCGGGCGGGACGTCCCCGGTCATCGCGCCCTTTTCTCCAAACTCCGGACTCCATAATCCTCATGGCCAAGCCGTTTCAAGCCATCCGCGGCATGAACGATATCCTGCCCGGCGAATCCGCCCGGTGGCAGAGCCTCGAAACGACCGTGCGCGAGGTGCTCGCCGCCTACGGCTACCATGAAATCCGCCTGCCGATCCTCGAGAAAACCGAACTGTTCGCTCGGTCGATCGGCGAGGTGACCGATATCGTTGAAAAAGAGATGTACACTTTCGCCGACCGCAACGGCGACAGTCTGACCCTGCGCCCCGAGGGCACCGCCGGGTGCGCGCGCGCCTGCCTCGAACACGGCCTGTTGCATCATCAAACCCAGCGGCTCTGGTACGCCGGGCCGATGTTCCGCTATGAAAAACCCCAAAAGGGCCGTTACCGCCAGTTCCATCAGATCGGCGTCGAAGCCTACGGCATGGCCGGACCGGACATCGACGCCGAATTGATCTGTCTGACCGCCCGGCTGTGGCGACGGCTTGGCCTGCGCGACGTGACCCTTCAGCTCAACTCGTTGGGCTCCAGCGCCGCGCGCGTCGCTTACCGGGAACGGCTGGTGGCGTATTTTGCGGCCCGTCACGCCGAACTGGATGAAGACAGCCAGCGACGCCTGCACACCAACCCGTTGCGGATTCTCGACACCAAGAACCCGGCGATGCGAGCCGTGGTGGCGGAAGCGCCCGTGCTGCTGGATGAGCTCGACGCTGAATCCCAGGCGCATTTCGAGGAGTTGCGCGCGTTGCTCGATGCCGCCGGCGTCGCCTACGAACTCAATCCGCGGTTGGTGCGCGGATTGGATTACTACTCGAAGACCGTCTTCGAATGGGTCACCGATACGCTCGGCGCGCAAGGCACGATCTGCGCCGGCGGTCGTTACGATGGCCTGATCGAACAACTGGGCGGGCAAACGGTCGCCGGAGTCGGATTCGCGATGGGGCTGGAACGACTGGTGGCCATGCTCGCCGCCGTCAGCCATCCGGGCGTCGACTCGCAGCCACACGCCTACCTGATCCTGGTCGGCGACGCGGCCCAACGTCGAGGACTGGTGCTGGCCGAACGGCTGCGCGAGCAGTTGCCGACGTTGCGGTTGCGGATGCACTGCGGCGGCGGCGGCTTCAAGGCCCAGTTTCGCCGCGCCGATCACAGCGGCGCCCGTTTCGCCCTGATCCTGGGCGAGGACGAAGTTAAGACCGACGCCGTCGCGCTCAAGCCGCTGCGCGACAGCCAGGGCGAACAGATCACGCTGGCGCAAGACCAGATCGCCGCCCATCTGCGCGCGGCGGCGTTGGCGGAACGACCCTAATCGCCCCACCGAATCACCGAATCACCGAACGGGAACCGGAGAACGCAACCCGATGGCACAGTACAACGACGACGAACGCGTCGACGATCTCAAGAAATGGTGGAAAGAGAATGGCGCCAGCATCATCGCGGGCATCGTGCTCGGCCTGGTCGCCATTTTCGGCTGGCAGTATTGGACTTCCCACCGCGATGCTCAGGCCGAAAAGGCTTCACTGGCCTACGACGGCTTCGTCGAAGCCGTGGAACGACTCGACGCCGAACAGGCCCGGCAACGCGGGCAAGCGCTGTCGACCGATTTTCCAAGATCTTCCTACGCAGTCTTGGCGGCGTTGCAACTGGCCCGACTGGAAGTGGATGAAGGCGACACCGCCGCTGCGGCCCAACACCTGGAGTGGGTCATCGCCAACGCCCGTCTCGACGAATTCAAGGACATCGCCCGCTTGCGACTGGTGCGCGTGCTGTTTACCGACGAACGGTCGGACGAAGCCCGGAAGCTGCTGGAGGACGTAAAAACCGCCAGCCTGGTCGCCGAACGCGAGGAACTGAAAGGCGATCTCCATGTGGCAGATGGCAACCTCGCGCAAGCTCGCGCTGCCTATACCGCGGCACTGGCGATGGATGGCGCGAGCCCCCTGCTCCAACTCAAACTCGACAATTTGACGCCAGCCACTGATGAATCGGTAGTCGCCGCGCCGCCCCCGCCGCCCCCGCCAGCTCCCGAACCCGAGGAAGCCACGGAAGAAGCCGCGGAAGAAGCCGCGGAGTCGGTAGAAATCGTCGAGCCTGCGGAGATTGCGCAACCCGAGGAGTCCGTGGAAGCCATGGAGCCCGTGGAAGCCATGGAGCCCGTGGAAGCCATCCAGTCCACTGATCCGGTTGAGCCTGCTACTCCCCCGACCGCTACCGAACCCGAAACCACTCCGACCGCGACCCCATCGCCTCCCGCACCAGGTCAATAGATTATGATTCGTCGCTCGCTCCTGCCTCTACTCGTGCTGCTGCTCGTCGTTTCAAACGCCGGTTGTGGGGTAATGGGTGGCTGGTTCGGTGGTTCGGACAAAACCCTCCAACCCGCCAAACTACAATCCATCGCCCAACCGATGGCGATTCAACAAGTCTGGCAAACCCGGATCGGCTCCCGAGCGCGCGACTCGTCCCTCCAGTTGACTCCGGCCCTGGCGGACGGGCGCATCTACGCCGCCAGTCCCGACGGCACGGTCGTGGCGTTGGATGCGCTCAGCGGACGGCAGTTATGGACGAATGCGACCCGGCTGCCGATTTCCGGCGGCGTCGGGCTCAGCGCGGCGGGGGGGCTCGTGCTGTTTGGCACGATTCAGGGAGAGGTCGTCGCCCTGCGCCAGCAGGATGGTCAGGAGGCCTGGCGCGCGCAGATGACCAGCGAAGTCCTCGCCCCGCCGCGCGCCGATGGCGGCGTGGTGGTGGTCCGTTCCATCGACGGTCGCTTCACCGGTCTCGACGCCCGTTCCGGCGAGCGCCGCTGGATTCATACCCACGTCGTCCCCGCGCTCAGCCTGCGCGGCAACTCCCCACCCCTGGTGGCCGGTGGTCTGGTGATCGCCGGGCTGGATACCGGCAAACTGCTGGTGCTATCCCTGGACCAGGGCCTCCCGCTCACCGAGAAAACCATCGCCCCGCCGCGCGGCCGCACCGAAATCGAACGGTTGATCGATATCCACTCCGAACCGAAGGTCTTCGTCGATACCCTCTATGTGGCCGCCTACCGCGGCAGCGTCGCCGCGATCGACATGCGTAGTGGCGATATGCTGTGGAATCGTGACGTATCCAGCTACGCCGGACTCGATGTGGACGCCCGGCAGGTCTATGTGAGCGACGACACCGGGGCAGTTCTGGCGTTGGACCGCGGGAACGGCGGCACCTTATGGAAGCAATCCGAGCTGACCGGTCGGCGCTTGTCCGCCCCGGTGGTCAGCGGCAACCAGGTCGTGGTCGGCGACTTCGAAGGCTACCTGCACTGGCTGCGCCGGGACAGCGGCCATATCGTCGGTCGCATCCGCGCCACCAGCCGGGCGATCGTCGCGCCACCGCTGGCGGTCGGCGAACTCGTCTTCGTGCAGGATCAGGGCGGTACGCTCAGCGCCTTTCGGGCCGGCGGATGAGATCCGTCCGTGACCGGCCCGATTCTGCGAATCGCCGTTCCTTCCCCTCTGTATCGGACCTTTGATTACCTACCACCGCCGAGCCGTGATCTGACCGACCTGCAACCGGGCCTGCGCGTGCGGGTTCCGTTCGGCCGCCGCCAAGTCGTCGGTTTTCTGCTCGAAACGAGCGCCAGCACGACTCTGGACCCAGCGGCGCTGCGGCCGGCGCTGGAAATCCTCGACCGCGAACCCCTGCTGCCCGCCGACGTGCTGGCCTTGCTCCAGTGGGCGCGGCGCTATTACCACCATCCGCCCGGCGACGTCTTCGCCTCCGCGCTGCCGGTGCTGTTGCGGCAGGGCGAACCGGCCGCCACGCCGACTCTGCCGCCCGCCTGGCGGATCACGCCCGCCGGCCGAGCGGCGCTCGTCGAATCTGTCGTTCTCCACCGCGCCCCCGCCCAGCGCTTGCTCCTCGACCATCTGGCCGGGTGCGCGGCCGGCGCCAGCTCGGAAACCTTGCGTCCGGTGGTGCGCGACAGCGCCGTGACCCTGCGCGCGTTGCACGCCAAGGGTTGGGCGGAACAGGTCGCCGCGCCAGCGGCGGACGCCGCGCCGCCGCCGCGCCCGGGCCGCTACCCGCCGCTGGTTCTGAACGACGCGCAAGCTGAAGCGATTGCGACGGTGGCGGCGGCGCTGGAGCGGTTTCAGGTCTTCCTGCTGGAGGGCGTCACCGGCAGCGGTAAAACCGAGGTTTACCTGCGCCTGATCGAGGCGGTGCTGGCGCGCGGTCGCCAGGCGCTGGTCTTGACCCCGGAAATCGGCCTGACCCCGCAATTGCTGGCCCGCTTTCGCGAACGGCTGCCGGGACCGCTGGCGGTGCTGCACTCCGGTTTGAGCGACCGGGAACGGTTGAACGCCTGGCTGCTGGCGCGCGCCGGGACCGCCAAGGTCGTGGTCGGCACCCGATCGGCGATCTTCGCGCCGTTGCGCGCGCCGGGCATCCTGATCGTGGACGAAGAGCACGATCCGTCCTACAAGCAGCAGGACGGCTTCCGCTATCACGCCCGCGATCTGGCGGTCATCCGGGGCCAGCAACTCGACATTCCGGTGGTGCTGGGTTCGGCGACGCCGGCGCTGGAAAGCGTTCATAACGCCCAGCGCGAACGCTACCGGTTGCTGCGGCTGCCGGAGCGCGTCGGCGGCGGCGCCGAACCCAGCATCGATATTCTCGACGTGCGACGCCAGCCCCTGATCGAGGGCCTGTCGCGACCCTTGCTGGAGCGCATGCGTCTCCATCTGGCGCGGAACGAACAGGTCTTGCTGTTTCTCAACCGACGCGGCTTCGCCCCGATTCTGCTCTGTCACGAATGCGGCTGGCTGAGCGCGTGCCGGCATTGCGACGCCCGCATGACCCTGCACCTGCGCCAGCGGCGACTGATCTGTCACCATTGCGGCGACAGCCGGCCGGTGGATCGCGTCTGTCCGGTCTGCGGCAGCGTCGATTTGCGCCCGCTCGGCCAAGGCACCGAGCGTTTGGAAACGGCGCTCCGTCAGGAATTTCCGGATCTGGGCATCGCGCGCATGGATCGCGACAGCACCCGCCGCCGCGGCAGTCTGGAAACCCTGCTGGCGGACATTCACAACGGCGACCATCGCATTCTGATCGGCACCCAGATGCTGGCCAAGGGCCACCATTTCCCCGACGTGACCCTGGTGGGGATCGTGGACGCCGATCAAGGGTTGTATGGGGTGGATTTCCGTTCCAGCGAACGGATGGCGCAATTGATCCTACAAGTCGCCGGTCGGGCCGGGCGCGCGGAAAAACCGGGGAACGTCATCATCCAGACTCACCATCCCGACCATCCGCTGCTCCGGGTCCTGGTGTCCCAAGGCTATCCGGCGTTCGCGACGGCGGCCCTCGCCGAGCGCCAGGCGGCATTACTCCCACCGTTCGCCCATCAGGCGCTGTTGCGGGCGGAAGCCGCCGACCCGGAACGGGCCACGGCGTTTCTCACGGCCGCGCGGGCGCTGGCGGACCCACTGGCCGACGGCGTCGAACTGCTGGGACCGGCCCCGGCGCCGATGGAACGTCGCGCCGGTCGCTACCGCGCGCAACTCTTGTTGCAAGCCACCCACCGGCAGGTTCTGCACCGCTTTCTCGACCGCTGGACCGCGCGGATCTGGGCGCGGAACGCGGATCGTCAGGTGCGCTGGTCGCTGGACGTCGATCCGATGGAACTTTATTGACGCCGCTCCGGACGGCGACCACCGGCGTACCTAAGAGACTGTCGAAAAATTCATGGCGGCGTCTTGCTCCGGATCGCCGGAGACGGCGTGGTGTGCTCGCCATCGCCGGCTTCGGCGGCGACGCCTTGCCGGGACGGGCGGGCGGCTTTACGCCAGCCGTGCCGATGCAGGACCCGATAGGGCGTCGAAGGTGCCACCGCTCGGCCAACCTGAGCCTCATAGGCCTGCTTGATCTGCCCGATCTCCACCCCACCATTCTGTTCGGCAAGTTTCAGGAACGGCTCGACCAAGGCCTTTTCCGCGTCGACGGACAGGTTCTCCCGCCAACGCCCGCCCTTGGGTTTGGTCTTCAGGGCCTCGATCCCATCCCGCAGATAACGGGCATGGATATTGCGGATGGTACCGATCGAGAGGCCCGTGGTCGCCGCGATCCGGGCGTTGCCTTCGTCGAAGACCGCCCGCAGGTACACGCACTGGATGCGTCGATACTCGTCCAGACGGTTCGTTTCGTTCAACAACGCCCGCAGCGCTTCTACCGCGCCTGCCGCAAATGCTGTCCTCGGTCGCATGGATTTCCCCCTTAATTTCCATGGCAACATCCTGGAATCAGCTTAGTTGACGGCGAACAGATTGCAAGTCAACTCGACCGAACCGCGCGATTAGTTGTTAATAGATCGCGATTTATCTCGAAAAAAGCCTGATTAGTCATTAATAGATCGCGAATTATTGCGTGTAACTCTTTATCAACCCAGTAAATACACAATAAATTCTTTGATTTTCTAGTAGATTAGAAAAATGCATATTTCCATTATCGTTCTGGAGTCTGATTGAAGCAATGCTTATTCTGGCTGGATACCCAAGCGGTTTTACTGCGCGTTAGCGACTGTAGGACCCCTTTTATCAAGACAGATTCAACCTGTCTCACCCGTCAACCGGACACGCCTAAAAAATTAACGTGTTTTGCGCCCACAAAACTTGTTGAAAAATGCGGGCACTATCCTAGACTAGGATGGTTAGTGTTCGATAAAAGCAAGTTGCAGCATCGCTGGAAAATACAGGCTCGCTGGCAAACGGCTAAAACCGTCGGTCGGACACTAAGTTAAGCAGCATGGAAAAGGCATGAGCTTGAAGGATGCAATCTTGGCATTCTCCAGCTTCCGTTTCCTTTCCGCCAAACCACCTAATGAAAAGAGAGGACTCATTCATATGGAAGCAAAAGCCATATG
>REEE01000338.1 GCA_007695245.1 Candidatus Competibacteraceae bacterium
TGAGGCTCATCATAACACATTGAATTAAAAAATTAAAATATTTATGAACAACTCTTGTATCCATGTCTTTCTACCTTGGCGCTAACCAGTGATTATGCAGTTTCCGCTTATCTACCATAATTTGCCGTCATCAACAAGAACCATCTGATCTTGCTAGACTTTATCAGCAGTATAACATTCATCGCCAGCCTTGCTGTCCCGGAAACACCATCATGCTCGCCGTCCCCCCGGAACTTGCTCGGCGCCAAGAGGCGCGGTTGGCACGGCAAAACATGGTGACCGGGCAGCGTATGCACGACCACCAGTGGCTGCGCTATTACCCGGACTTCTGTGGCAAGCATTGCTGCGAAGGGGGAAACTGAATGGATGTGGTTGGATAACGATCAGCCACGGCTAACAACCGTCATGCGACTACGATGCGTCGGATGCTGGATCGAGTCCGGATGCCGCAAGCAAGTCTCCCCCTTTGGCGTTCTTCGTTTTGATGGGAACGGCTGGCGTGGGCGGCATTCCGAAAACCAGGCTATTCCCCGATGACTGGCCGAGAGACTGGACGAGCCGCAACTGGAGGAGATGCGGATTCGCCTCGAGCATTTTGGCCGCGTTGGCGAGGCTGCGCAGCGCCGCCGTTTCACCCCTGGCTTTTTCAAGTATCGCCAAGCCTTCCTTGTGGGCGCTGACTGCCTGCGCGAAGACCTCCTTGAGCTTGCCGGGAAACATGAGGTCCTTGAGATTGACCGAAATCAGCTTCAGGCCGAGATTCTGGGCTTTGTGCTCCTTCAGATCCAGCAGCTTTCCGGACAGCTCGCCGCGTTCTTTCAGGACGGTATCGATATCGGCGGAGTCGATGATTTCCCGGAGGGCGAGCTGCAATTCGAGATAGAGCGCGTCCTGAAAATTCTCGGCTTGATTCGTGGCCGCGATCGGGTCGGTAATTTGATAGTGGGCGGCGAGGCTGACTTTCAGCGTGACGCCATCCTGGCTCAACACTTCCTGACCGCCGATCGACACAAAGCGCGGCCTCGTGTCGAGCTTGTGGATGATCACCAACAGCGGGGTGTGCCAATACTGTCCGGGTCCGAGAATTTTGGCGAATCTGCCTCGGTCGTAACGCAATCCTCTTTCGTATTCGAGAATCGTGCTCCGCTTGACGCCATATTTGAAGAAAAGGACGACGAGAGCGACCAGCAGAATACTTGGAACCAGGTATTGCATCGGCATCCCTTGAATGGGGTTCCTCCCCGGGAGACCCCAACTCAACGGCGGAGGACTGAACCTGCAAGGCCGAAGAACGGGTTGCGTTGTCGCCGGTCTCCCGGGTTGGAACGGCAGGGCATTGTGCCTGGTGACAGCACACGTTAAAGGAAGGGCAACGCGCGGAACCCGAGCGACGATGCCGCCCCGACCGCTTCCGTCTTCCTCTGCAAGCGATTGTATGGGCATCCGCCGGAAAAGTAATCACGCCACCGCGCCAGCAGCACTACTTCCCGCTCCCTTCGCCGCCATGTCCGGCCCCGTGCGGGATTGGCAGCGGCGACGCGAATGGCGTGACGATTGAAGCCCGATCCGGCGCGGCGAGCCGGCCAACGCTTGGAACCACCGAGACCAGCGGTGCCAGCGAGCGACGATCCCCGAAAACCCCGTTACAATCCTGGCCCCGATCGCGACCGGGTTCGCGACGGTTCTGGAACGCCAATCCCCGCTGGTGACTTTGATGAAGAATCTGCTGTTTCTATGCACGGGTAACTACTACCGTAGTCGGTTCTGCGAGGAATACTTCAACCATCAGGCGCACCGCCACAACCTGGCGTGGCGGGCCGATTCGCGGGGCTTGGCCCCGGACATTACCGTGTTTCGCAATCCCGGCCCGCTATCGCCGCACACGCGGCAGGCCCTGCACGCGCTGGGGGTGACTCGCGGAACTGGGCGCGATCCTCTTTCCGCGCGCGCCGCCGATTTCGTCCAGGCGGAGCGCCATATCGCCCTGAGTCGCGCGGAGCATCAACCGATGGTGGAACAATTCTTTCCGGCGTATGCCTCGGCCGTCGAATACTGGGAGATCGGCGATCTGCCGCTGGAAGCGCCGCCCGCCGCCCTGGAAAAGATGGCCCAAGCCGTGCGCCGGCTGATCGACGCGCTCCACCGCGGCGATCTTCCCGAGCGGACGCCGCCTCAATGAATCCGTCCGCCCGAATCCACCACCCGACGGCGGTCGAGTATTTCTTCAGGGAAGGCTGCTTCATCACCGAGTGGTGGAATACTCCCTGGGATGCGGCGGTCTCCGTGGCCCGCGCCCGCGTGGCGCCCGGCGCGACCACTCGCTGGCATCGCTTGCGCGACGTGACCGAGCGCTATCTGATCCTGGAAGGCCGGGGGCGCGTCGAGGTGGGAGATTTACCGCCCGAGGACGTCGGGCCGGGCGCGGTAGCGCTGATTCCTCCGGGCGTGCGCCAGCGCATCACCAACACCGGGGACGCGGACCTGATTTTTCTCGCCCTCTGCACCCCGCGCTTCACTCCGGCGTGCTATGAAGACCTCGATCTCGATAGCCGTTGAACCGCGTGCATCACCGCGCGGCGACCGCCAGGAGCGCGCCCCACCGATGGCCCGCCGCCAGCAGCACCGGCGCGGCCCCGACCGCGACGAGGAGATAGATCACGCTGAAATGGGCGGCCAGGTCGAGCAGCCAGAAATGCGCGCCGAAGCGCCCGACCAAGGTGGCCACGACCGCCAGGATCACCAGAACCGTCAAACGTCGGGCCAGCGCCGGCAGCCAACGGAACCCGATGGAGCGTTGCCCCGCCGCGGACCCCGGCGCGCCGGGAACCTCCTTCCTCATCCGCGGAGGGCGTAGCGGCGAATGTCCGGCGGCGCCGCCGGAATTGGACCGTGAAGCCTCAGACCGTCCGGTAGCCGGCGCAGTGCGTTCCCGGCTATTCCCGAGCGGTGGGTATCAATACCTGTATCCCCAGGTTGGCGGCGGATTCATTCAGGTCACGGTCGAAACACGCGAATACCAAAGGTTGCGGCATAACTTGCAGGCTGATGGCTTCAGCCGCCGCCAACCTGTTCGACGGCGGCGCGTACCTCCTCAGAACCCGCTTCTTCCACATACAGTTTCAGCC
>REEE01000011.1 GCA_007695245.1 Candidatus Competibacteraceae bacterium
ATGATCTCGAAAAGCGCCTGACCGAGTTACGAGAGTAGTCCTGCGAATCGCCGGCATGTCCGATTCCTTCTTCGCCCGGCAGGGGACTGGTAACGAGGCTCCAGCGAGCCGATGACGGACAGGGCGTGGGCCATGGTGTTTCCTCCGCAATGTATTTGACAATATTTCAACGATAATTGAAGCTTTGCCGTATGAACAAGCGCATTGCCACCCATATGTTCGAGTCACTGGCTTCCGGCGTACGGCTGGATATCGTGCGTCTGCTGGTGCGCCACGGGTACGAGGGTCTCGTGGCGGGGGAGATCGCGGAGACGCTGTCCCTGCCCCGCACCAATCTGTCGTTTCACCTGAAGACGCTGACCCAGGCCGGCCTGTTGAACGTTACGCAGGAAGGCCGTTACCAGCGTTACCGCGCAAACCTGGGTGCGATGGAAGACCTGGTGCTGTATCTGACCGAGAACTGTTGCGCGGCCCAGTCCGATGGCTGCGCCCTTCCGGGTGCGGCCGAATGCCTGGATTCGAGCGAGAAGGCAATGCAATGACCGCAATCCGAATCCATGACCCGTCCATGTGCTGCAACACGGGCGTATGTGGGGCGGAGGTCGATCGGCGTCCGGTCGACTGCGCCGCCGACGTGCGCTGGGATGATTGCTGGGTGCCGGACGGCGCGTCGAACGACGCTTGCTCGCCGTCCACCAGGAACGAGTCGACGAGCTGCTGCTGAAGCGTTGCCCGCGACGACCTTGAAAACACGGAGAACGCAATGACCGATCGAAACACCTTCGTCGAGGAGATCTCGACGAAGGAAGGCATGGGGATCTTCGAGCGCTACCTGAGTGTCTGGGTGGCGCTTTGCATCGTGGCCGGGGTCGCACTGGGGCAACTGCTGCCGGTGGTGCCGGAGACGTTGTCCCAGTGGGAATATGCGCAGGTCTCCATCCCGGTCGCGATCCTGATCTGGGCGATGATCTACCCGATGATGGTGCAGATCGACTTCAGCGCCATCCTCGGGGTCCGCCGCGAGCCCAAGGGCCTGGCGATTACCACCTCGATCAACTGGCTGATCAAGCCCTTCACCATGTTCGCGCTGGCGTGGTTCTTCTTCATGTTCGTGTATGCCGCCTGGATCCCGGAGGAGCTCGGTCGCGAGTACCTGGCCGGGGCGATCCTGCTCGGTGCGGCCCCCTGTACCGCGATGGTCTTCGTCTGGAGCTACCTGACGCGCGGGGACGCGGCCTACACCCTGGTCCAGGTCGCGGTGAACGACATCATCATGCTGTTTGCCTTTGCACCCATCGTGGTCCTGTTGCTGGGTGTGTCGAACATCCATGTGCCCTGGGATACGGTCGCATTGTCGGTGCTGCTGTACATCGTGATCCCCTTCACCGCGGGGTATCTCACGCGGATCTGGCTGATTCGGAGCAAGGGGATCGAGTGGTTCGACAACGTGTTCATGAAGCGCCTGGGACCGGTCACGCCGATTGGCCTGCTGGTGACCCTGGTGCTGCTGTTCGCCTTTCAGGGTGAACGCATCCTGGAGAACCCGGGGCATATTGTGCTGATCGCGATCCCGCTGATCATCCAGACCTTCCTCGTGTTCTACATCGCCTACTACTGGGCGAAGGCGTGGCGGGTGCGCCATGCGGTCGCCGCGCCCGGCGCCATGATCGGGGCGAGCAACTTCTTCGAGCTGGCGGTGGCCGCGGCGATTGCCATGTTCGGGCTGCAGTCGGGTGCCGCACTGGTCACTGTGGTGGGTGTGCTGGTGGAGGTGCCGCTGATGCTCGCGCTGGTGCGCATCGCCAACCGCACCCGGCACTGGTTCCCGGCGGAGGGGGCACCGCAGCCCTCATGACCGATATCGACATCAGCGTCGCGGCGCGTGACTGGGTCGCGGCACAAGGCGGCGTGCTGACCCTGCGCCTGTCGACCCGGTACGGCTGCTGTGGTGGTCAGGCCGGGGTACCCGTGGCGGAGCTCGGGGCACCGCGCGAGGCGGCGGGTTATACCCCGGTCGAGCTGGACGGCCTGCGAGTGTTCGTGGCGGATGCCCTGGGCGAAGGGCCGTATCGCATCGACCTGGAAGGCCTGTTTCGCTGGCGTCGATTGGCGGTTGCAGGCGCAATGGGCCAGATGTAGCCCAATCCAACAAGCAGGAGACCCGCATGTTCGAACATATCTTAGTAGCGGTTGATTTCTCGCCGGCGTGGGCGCGACTGGAGAGTCATCTGGAACGGCTGCGCGCGCTGGGATGCCAGCGACTGACGCTGGTGCATGTGCTGGTCTCGGGCTATACCCAGGTGCCGGAGGTGGGGCATGGTCCGCATTATGAAAAGCGCCTGGAGGCATCGGGCGCCGGCCTGCGCAAAAAGGGCTTCGAAGTCGATATCGAGATCTGCGCCGGAAGTGTGACGGGTGAGCTCCAGCGTGTGGCGCGCGCGCGCGGGGCCGGTGTGATCCTGGCTGGAAGCCATGGACATAGCGCGTTGCGCGACCTGTTCCTGGGGAACACGGTACTGGATCTGGCGCGGCGTACGGATCGCCCATTGTTGCTGGCACCCACCGATGCCGAGGTGGCGCTGGCGGCCGCGCCCGTGTGCCGCCCGCTCCTGGCCACCGATGGCTCGGACGCGGCCGCTGGTGCCGAGCAGGCGTTCCTGCGGGTGTTGCCTCGGTGCCGCCGGGGCGTGGTGGTCGCGGTCGGGCGTTGGGAAAGACGCCGCGAGTATGCACACGAACAGGCGGTACTCGAGGCGCACGTGGCAGCGCTGGCTGATCGGGCCGGCGCGCGCGGCTTTGAATCGGTGCTTCTGGGGCGGGGTCGGGCTTCGGCCGAGATCGCGCGGGTGGCCGAGGAACACGATGTGGATCTCGTGATCGTCGGGAAGCGCGGGCACAATCCGGTGACCGACCTGCTGCTGGGTAGTACGGCGGAGGCCGTCTGTCGCGACGCACGACGGTTAACGTTGCTGGTGCCGCAGGTGTCTTGAACGAAGCATCTCATGGGACAGGGGAGCACGATGATCGACCATAAGCCGACATTGAAGGTCCCGGAACGGGTGACCCTGCTCGGCCTGTCCGGCTGGTTGCAGCGGATTCGTTGATCGGTCTGCGTCCCCGGCGT
>REEE01000333.1 GCA_007695245.1 Candidatus Competibacteraceae bacterium
GCACCCACGGTGGGATTCGCCGCCACCATCACCCGCTGTTGGGGATGAACGGGCGGTTCGATACGCTGCAAGCGGCGGTGTTGCTGGCCAAGCTGCCCCACTTCGCCGGGGAAGTGGCAGCCCGGAACCGGATCGGCGCCCGCTACACCGAGCGGCTTCAGGACGTGTGCGGTACGCCGCCGGTCATGCCCGGCAACACCCACGTCTACGCGCAATACACGATTCGGGTGGCGGAGCGGGAGCGGGTGGCGGACGCGCTCAAGGCTCAGGGCATCCCCACGGCGGTGTATTATCCGAAGTGTTTGCACGAGCAGCCGGTGTTCGCGGGGCTGGGCTATCGCTGGGGCGACTTCCCGGAAGCCGAGCGGGCGTCGCGGGAGGTCCTGAGCCTGCCGATGCATCCGTTCCTCACTGAGCAGGAGCAGGATCGAGTTGTATCAGGAATCCGGACGGCGGTTGGATGAGCGTGCCATCGAGACCGAGTTCCACGCGGGGACGGCTTTACTTGGATGTTTGTGCATTGAGCCGGCCGTTTGATGATCAGCATCCGCTGCGAATCCGTCTGGAAACCGATGCGGTGAATCTGATCCTTGCGCATGTGAAGCAAGGCTGTTCTGTGCTGTTGGTGTCGCCGGCGCATCGGCGGGAAATCGCGGCGATTCCTGATGGCTATGAAAGGACGGCGTTGCAGACCATTCTGGATCAGTATGGTGTTCCAACAGAGGTTGATGGGGTTGCGACGAGGCAAAGGGCGGAAGACTTGGTTGCGGTAGGCTTTGGAGTAGCGGATGCGGCGCACGTGGCTTTTGCAGAGCAATCAGGCGCTTCTTTCATCAGTTGCGATGATAAGCTTCTGAAAAAATGTGGTCGTTTTGGGGTTGGGATTTGGTGCGGAAATCCCGTCGCTTATTGCGAGAAGGAAGGTTTGAGATGAAAACAACACGCTATTTGGATGAGGAAGTGGTGATTAAAAAAGGAATGCAGGCACTGGTGAGTACGTTAGGTTCGGTGGAGGCCGTTCGTTTTATGACTCTTCCAAGAGAGAAGCGGATTGAAAGTGTTAAACGCCATCGGGAATGGCAGAATACCTTGGATAAGGATGCTTTTTTTGACGATGTATTCGTTGGTTAGGCCTACTTTTTTGCGGTTTTAACCTTCAATGCTACCGTCCATTTCTTTACCTGGCTCCTCCGCAGGCCTCTTGTGTCGTAAGCTGTGAAACCTAAAGACTCGACTGCTACACCGCGCTTCGGCCCGTCGCCCCGGCGTAATACCACGTTCAAGGGCGATATGTTGCGGCTGGTTTCGGGCACCGGTCTGGCGCAGCTCATCGCCATTCTCGCGGCCCCGATCCTCACCCGGCTCTATGCCGAGGCGTTTGGGGTGGCGGCGCTGTTTGCTTCGCTCACGGGAATCCTCGGTGTGCTGGCCTGCATGCGTTACGAGTTGTCGATTGTGCTGCCGGATAACGACCGGGAGGCGGCCAATCTGTTGGGGATCAGTCTGGGCTTTTCAGTGCTGATCGCACTGTTAACTGTCCCCATCATCGTCTTCGCCGGGCCACAGGTGTTGCAGTGGGTCAGGATGCCGGAACTGGTGCCTTATTTGTGGCTGGTGCCGATCATGGTCTTGATCCATGGCGTTTTTACCGCCCTGAACTACTGGAACACCCGTACTAAACATTTTACCCGGTTGTCGATTGCGCGGGTGACCAGCTCGGTCGCGTCCACCTCGGCGACCCTCGGGGCGCTGTTCGCCGACGATGACGGACTGGCGGAAACGATGCGCGCCATTTGCACCCACGGTGGGGTTCGCCGGCATCATTATCCGAAGTGCCTGCACGAGCAGCCGGTGTTCGCTGGACCGGGCTACCGCTGGGGGGATTTTCCGGAGTCCGAGCGGGCCTCGCGCGAAGTATTGAGCCTGCCGATGCATCCGGGGCTGACCGAGCGGGAACAGGAGCGGGTCATCGTGGCGCTCCAGGGCGTGCTGGAGGCGCGCGCATCATTTCATCCGGGCGCTGTTGCGCGATCTGGCGCAGGGGGTGGCGGCCCTATCGGAGTGCAGTCATGAAGATCGATCGGCAACAACTGACGGGCATCACGCAACGGTTGGTCGATGCCTACCATCCGGAGCGGATCATCCTGTTCGGGTCGCAGGCCTGGGGTGATCCGAACGCATCCAGCGATGTCGATCTGCTGGTCGTGATCAAGCATTCGGATGAACCGCCCTGGCGCAGGGCCCGCCAGGGGTATCTCAGCCTCTTCGGTGTTGGCGTGCCCTGCGATGTCGTGGTGCGCACCACCGACGAAATAGCCCATGAAATCGCGGTGCCGGGATCACTGACCCATAAGATCATCGCGGACGGGCGTGTGCTGTATGGCTGAGACAATCGGCCGCCTGGTCGGGGCATGGCTGAGCAAGGCACGTCATGATATCGAAACGGCACGGCGTATGGTCGATCACGCGGAGCCCATCACCGATACGGCGGTGTATCCTTGTCAGCAAGCGGCTGAAAAAGCGCTGAAAGCGGTGCTCATCAAACGCGGCGAAGCCGTGTTCAAGACCCATGATCTCGTTGCGCTGCTCACCAAGTTACTTGTAAAGCCAACGGTCGAGCGGCGCTTGGTTAAACGCCGAGCGACGATGCCTTGGGGACGCCATGAAAACCGACGCCTTGTTTTATCGCTTGCCTGTCCAACCGCCGTCGGTCGCGAAATAGGGGGCCGGATACCCGACGAAAAACAGGATCCCCAGGAAGATCAGGAAAATCGGGAGCCGGCGCGGTTGGAAGTCTGGGGAGAGCGGGTGTTGGAAGCGGCGACGCGGGAGGCGGTGTTCGGGGAGGGGTGAGGCGGGCCCTGGCTTTTGCGCCATTCCCGCCCGTCGGCGTCGATGCGCCCGGTCGATGGCTTTTTGACCGGTCGGTAGAAGGGGCCACGCCACCCGCTATTCTCAAGCTGTTTGCTGGATAAGCGGATGTCGGCTACGCTGTAGCCCTCAACGACGGGAACGGAAATTCTCATGGACTACCCCTTGAGCATCATTCTGCCGGCCAAGAACGAGGCGGGCAACCTGGGGCCGGTGCTGGCCCAGTTGGCGGCGCGGTTTCC
>REEE01000373.1 GCA_007695245.1 Candidatus Competibacteraceae bacterium
CTCGCCCCTGCTGCGCGTCGCTCAACTGTGGCCCCATCGGCAAGCTCAACACCTCTGCTGGAGCAGCATGAGGTGCGGCGAGCGCACCTTGCGCGACTCCGAGGTGAAATGGTTGTGCCAGAAGAGCGTCATGCGCTCGACGAGCGGCGCGTCGGCGGCCAGCATCTGGCGATACCACCCGGCTTGCAGGGCGCGCTGGCGCTCGCCGCGCTCCTGATTCCGGGCACGGCGAACGGCCCGGCGTTCGGCCTCCGACCGGGACGCGAGCGGGCGGTGATCGGGAAACGGCCGATGCACCAGTTCCGAGCGCGAGCCCGTGAGTTCGCGGATGGCCTCGGCCAGTTCGATCATCGTGAATTCGCCGGGGTTGACCGGGCCGGTGAAGCCCCGGGGGGTCTGCATCAGGCGCAGGAAGCCTTCGATCAGGTCATCCACGTAACAGAACGAGCGGCTCTGGGCACCATCGCCGTAGAGGGTGATCGGCTCGTCGCGCAACGCCTGCACGATGAAGTCGGAGACCACGCGGCCGTCGTTCGGGTGCATGCGCGGGCCGCAGGTGTTGAAAATGCGCGCGACCTTGATGTCCATGCCGTGCTGGCGGTGATCAAGGCGGTTTTGGTCTCTGAAAGTTACCCGGGGTGAAGGGATTTTTTGGCCACGGAAGACACGGAGGGCACTGAAGGTTTAAAACCCCAAAAAAATTTCCGTGTTTTCCGTGGCCCATCCTTCTCAGGATTTGCGTTGGGCTACACGAGGGTCGTAGGCGACGTGGCAAACCACGCAACACAGGCCGTTAGTGCTGTGCGGGCCCGCGAATCAGGCTCTCGGCAGGAATGCCCAAAGTGGTATGCAGTCGCCAGATCATGGCCAGGGTCAGCGGCCGCTTGCGGTTCAGCACTTCGTAGACCCGGTTGCGTTTCCCAATCATGGGCTCGAGGTCCTTGGGCTTGAGCCCCTGTTGCTCCATGCGAAACAGGATGGCTTCAACAGGATCCGGCGGGTCCATCGGGAACGTGCGTGCTTCATAGGCTTCCACGAGCGTCGACAGCACATCCAGCCGGTCGCCTTCCGGCGTGCCCAGCGCAGGATCGGTTTCCATGAGCACGGCAATCTCCCGCAAGGCTTCGCGGTAGGTTTGCTCGTCGCGGACGGGTTTGATTTCCATGCTCCTGGCCTTCAGTTGATGTCTGCAGTGGCGGCATCCAACGCATCGTATTGCGCGTGGGTGCCGATGAATTTGATGTACACGATCCCGACCCGGTAGGCGATGGCCACGATCAGGCGGTAGTCGTTGCCCTTGATGTTGAACACCACGCGGTTGTTGCCGACAAAACTCGCGTTGCGGTAGTGCGCCTTGATGTCTGCCGGCGTTTGCCAGGACGCTTTTCTGGCCTCGTCGTACCAGGCTTTCAGCGGCTGCTCTGCTTGGGGGTGCTGCAGCCAAAAGGCCTGCAGGGTTCTATGGGCAATGACCCGCATGTCTCATGATAGTCCCAAATTGGGCCTTTTTCAACGCAGCCTCACCCAAACAGCTCGTCCGGACTCTGCGCCGTCAGAATCCGCTCCAGCCAGCGCTCCACCTGCGCCGAGTCCGCCGCCGCAATCCGCGCCGCCACCGCCGGTTCCGGCGGGCCAAACTTGACCTGAAGCTGCCGCGGCGGGGCCTTGGCCTCGCCCTTCTCCAGGCCCTTCTCCATGCCCTCCTGCCGGCCCTCCTGCACCCACTGTTCCGCAATCGTCATCATCCGCTCACCTCCACCGCTCAAAGCTTGCGTCACCGCCTGGCGTCATTCTCGATCGCTCGACCGGAAGGTGGCGGACTTGAGAGGAGTCATCGGTCCGCTCGCGCGAATTTCGCTCGTTGCCCGCCGCTCACCGAAACCCCAAACCCGGCTCCGTCGTCCCCAGGCGGGCGGCCCCGGCGTCCCCCTGACCCCACCCGACCCGCGCCATCTCGCGGCTGAGGGCGGCCCAGCCTTGGCCGAGGTAGTTTGGCGTAGTGGATGGGCTCGCCGCTCGATCAGGCATGAATCGACGAGAGCGCATCGGGCTTGGCCTCAACGATCTTGAGTAGCGCACGCGCAGGGCCTGCCGGTCGTACCCGCTTTTGTTCCCAGTTTTGCAAGGTTTTCGGCTTGACACCGATGAGATAGGCAAACTGGCTTTGCGAGAGCCCCGTGCGTTCGCGGATCGCCTTCACGTCCGGCTCGGGAAACTCGCGCACGATAGCGCCGGCAACCTGCTCGCCGCGCCTATGGCGACCCATGTCGCGCACACTATCGAGCAATTCAGCAAAATTTTTCTCATCCATCTCGTTCCAGGAGCCGCTCGCCCAAACCGTGACGGCGCGTGCTGATGAAGCGGTTCATCGCGTAGGCGGTCAGCACCCGGAACCCGGCCGCGAGGGTGAAGTGCTTTTCGATCCAGGCGCTCCCAACGTCATGGCAGCCACATCGGCGGCAATGCCCAGATGATGCCCGGAAAAACCGATGGTTGAAATCTTTGCAAGAGTCGGGTATTCACAAGGACCACAGGATTTCAGTTACGACTGAAAACTGACTCAGGGTAAAAATCATAATCCAGAAAATGTTGGTGTTCTCCGGGGTGGCGGGGTAGGTGCTGGTGCATTTGAGCAGCACGATATCCCGGCAACCGGCAGTGCGGGCGGTCTCCACCGCCTCGGCGATTTCGGCAATGGTCGCCATGCCGGTCGAGATGATCATTGGCTTGCCGGTGGCGGCGATTTTGCGGATCAGCGGCAGGTCGGTGTTTTCGAACGAGGCCACCTTGTAACAGGGGACGTTCAGGGTTTCCAGGAAATCCACCGCCGTTTCATCGAAGGGGGTGCTGAAAGCGATCAGCCCCCGCTCGCGGGCGCGGGCGAAAATCGGCGGGTGCCATTCCCAGGGGGTATGGGCTTTCCTGGTAGAGCTGGTAGAGCGAGGTCCCCGCCCACAGGCTGTTGGGGTCGGCGATGAAGAACTCGCCTTCGGCCAGATCCAGGGTCATGGTGTCGGCGGTGTAGGTCTGGATTTTCAGGCCGTGCGCCCCGGCCTGCGCCGCCGCCTCGACGATCGCCAAGGCCCGCTCCAGCGACTGGTTATG
>REEE01000198.1 GCA_007695245.1 Candidatus Competibacteraceae bacterium
GCGTTCGAAATGAATTGTTTTTGGAATAGGGAACGGGTGTTCTGTCAACTGGACGATGTGTTGTAACCACAAGGGTGGGTTCGCGCTTTTTCTGGGTCCGGCGACGTTTACCGTTGGGCGGAAGAATTTTAGGAGAAAAGCATGCCAGTGAACTCTGATAAACCACATCTTTGGAAAGCAGATACTCTGGAGTCCATCGATTTCTATAATGACTGGTTTTTAAGGTTTGCGCCTCTTACTTACCGACAACAGCGTGAAATCCGTACTCGGGAGGTAGCTAGCGCGCTTGATGTTACGGAAAATCTTCGATTATTAACTATCACCTTACTGAAAGCTAATCCGGGTATTTTATCAATGCTCCGGATGACCGCTGCTCCGCCGCTCGCGCGCGACCGACTGATTGGTTTGGCTTACACTAACAAGAATCTAGTCTCTTCCATGGAAGGTTCTGAAGATAAGACGCCGCGAATTCCACCGAGAATGGCTGAGACCGAACTTGATGCTCATTTGACAAGAATTGTGGATGTGTTGTCAGAAGTCGCTGATCGCGATCTATTTCCATGGCTTGAAAACCCCACTCTGAACCCAACTCCGGAGGAGAAGCTCCGAAGCGCTTCGATCATCGCGGATAGGCTTTGTGGCGCGGCGGCCGACCCAATTATTCGTAATGCTCAGGAACGGCGTCAGCTAGTTGCAATCGGGAAATTTTTGCAGGCGCATGGATATCGGGAGGTTGCTCTTGGGGACTTTAACGACCTGCTCGCCATGCCAGCAGGCACGTATGCTTTTCGCTTTAATGTAACAGTTGGTTCAGAGAAATCTCCTATCAATATTCCGATTGATTGTGTCATTTCAAAACACGAGCGCGAATCAAACGAACTCCCTCTTCTGGTTGAGGCAAAGTCGGCGGGTGATGCAACTAACACCAACAAAAGGAGAAAGGAGGAGGCTCAAAAATTTACTCAGTTAAAGAAAAAGTTTGGAGAGCGCATCAACTACGTTTTGTTCCTATGCGGCTATTTCGAACCGGGGTACCTCGGTTATGAAGCATCAGAAGGAATCGATTGGGTTTGGGAACATCGTATTAACGATTTCCTTTATTACCTCGAAGAAGGTTCAGATGAACCTCCCACAATTCATCATATAAAAGAAGATGGTCTTTTATATTCAAGCGATTTTTTGGCGGTTGAAGCCGAGCGACTACGCCGTCAAAAAGCAGTGGATTCCTCCAAGACCGCCTTGCAGCGGAATCAGCTAGGACAGTTTTCCACTCCTTTCGCCTTGGCGCGCCAAATAACAGCCTATACACTTTCCCGGTGTCGAGATAATACAAAACGATCCATGTGCGAACCCGCTTGTGGTAGCGGCGTTTTTATTTCAGCCAGCTTGGATCTAGGAAAAACAGATTTCTCCTTTAGAGGTATCGAAATCGATGGCGCATACGCAACTATTTGTCGTGAACTGTTTGCTGGTTATGACGTAGAGGTTGTTCATGAAGATTTTTTCAAGTTTATTAATTCCGAACGCGCTCAACAAGAATATGATTTGATCATAACTAATCCACCTTATATTCGCCATCATCATCTCGAATCCAATCAAAAGCGATTTTTGCAACATTTGGTTCGTTCAAGAATCAATATCGAGGTTAGTGGCCTGTCAGGTCTTTATATTTATTACTTATTATTATCTCACTCTCTTCTCAAGCAAGGGGGCGTTGCCTCATGGCTTATTCCTAGTGAATTTCTTTACACCAACTATGGAAAGGCTCTTCGTGAGTATCTGGCTGAGAAAGTTACTCTCTTAAGGGTACACAGATTTGATGCTGATGATGTGCAATTTGATGATGCGCTTGTTTCATCTTGCGTGGTCACATTTCAAAAATCAAAAAAGCCGAATGGGCACCAATTTGATTTTACAAAAGGGGCTTATGACAAACCAAAGTCAATAAAAAAAATAGGGAGTGACGATTTAAGTCCACTTGAAAAATGGTCGTTTGTCGAGCCTATAAATACCGAGAAAAATAATGAAGTTTTACTAGAAGACTTATTCCATGTCACTCGAGGTTTAGCCACAGGGAATAACGGTTTTTTTATATTGGATTCCAAAAAGATCACAGAGAAAGATATTGAAAAAGAATTTCTGGTTCCTTTATTACCTAGTCCCCGAGAACTGAAATCCTCGATCATAGAGGCAGATGCAAAAGGATTGCCTGTTCTTCCCAAGAATCGTTTCTTGCTTTGTGTGACAATGCCGCTTGAAGACTTGAGTATTCAATTCCTTGGCGTCCTAAGATATCTTGAGGAAGGTATCCAAAGAGGCGTGCCGGATGGCTACCTTTGTCGTTCTCGTAAGATGTGGTATTTACAGGAGAAGAGGGAACCTCCGCTATATTTGGCAACTTATATGGGCAGAAGCGGACCAGCTAATCAGGCTCCGATACGCTTCTTTCTTAACCGCTCACGGGGAATCGTGACCAATGTTTTTATTTGCCTATATCCTAAACCAAACCTTCAACGGCTGTTACAAGCGAACCCCACGCGTGAAGAGGAGCTTTTGGATGCTTTGAATTCAATTTCTCCAGAAAGCATCGCGAACGCCGGAAGGCGCTATGGTGGAGGGTTACACAAAGTTGAACCCAGAGAACTGCGCTCCGTGCGTTTAGAAAGTATCCCTTCCTGGCTTACGCTAAAAAAATTGAAGCAAGGCAACTTATTCCAAGTCTAGCCAGGCATTCTACCGGACAGTCATTCCGCCGGGCTTTTTCGCCGGCGGCGATTGAATTTTCATGCGGCGGGAGTCCTCCGGCTTGGGCGATCGCCCGATAACCACTCACGCCTCATCCGGCAGGGGAATGAACTCGGTCTCCCCCGGCACCTCAGGAAAGCGTCCGGCCTTCCAATCCGCCTTGGCCTGCTCGATCCGCTCGGTCGAGCTGGACACCAGGTTCCACCAGATATGGCGCGGACCGTCCAGCGGTTCGCCGCCCAACAGCATGAGGCGGGTAGGGTCCAGGGCGCGCAGCGTGATGGAATGACCCTCCCGGAAGACCAACATGCGCCCGGCCTCGAAAACCTCGCCAGCGATTTCGATCCGGCCGGCCGCGATGTGGATCGCGCGCTCTGGATAGTCGGCGGGCAGGGACAGTACGGCGTCGGCGGCCAGTTGGGCGTCCACGTAAAACAGCGCGGAATGGGTCTTCACCGGCGAACGAATCCCGTATAGCTCTCCAGCGATCACGCAAAGTCGCCGATCCGGCTCTTCCAGAATCGGCAAGGCTTCGGCGCCGTAATGCTCGAAGGTCGGCTCGGTTTCTTCAAAAGCCCTGGGCAGCGCGACCCACGCCTGGATGCCAAACAGCCGCGAGCCGCGTCGGCGGACTTCGGGCGCGGTGCGTTCGGAATGAACGATACCCCGGCCGGCGGTCATCCAGTTGAGTTCGCCGGGCCGGATGGGCTGCACCGAGCCCAAGCTGTCCCGGTGCAGGATCTCGCCGTCGAACAGATAAGTGACCGTTGCCAGCCCGATGTGGGGATGCGGGCGCACGTCGATGCCTTGGCCGGGCGGTAAATCCGCCGGACCGACCTGGTCGAAGAACACAAACGGTCCGATCGTCGGGCAGTCCGCGGCGGGCAATACCCGACGCACGGTAAAGCCGCCCAGGTCCCGGCTTCGAGGCGCGATCACCAAGATCGATTCCAGGTCGCCGGGAGACCGAATTTCCGGTTGCGCCAGGTTTTGTTCGCTCATTTTGAACCTCCGGTGATCTTCGGTTGGAAGGCTTGGCAATGCCGGCCAGAATTTTGGTACACGGTCAGAGACGGCATCGTCTTCGATTTGAAGCCGAACGCCTTGCAGCCATGGGGAAAATGCCGGTCCCAGGTGACATGGTAGAAACGGCAGCGGCCGCAGAGGGGTGGTCGGGCATCGGACATACAGAGTTCACCGAGACGGGTATTGGGCGATGAATTCAGGCTCCACGAGAGCCCATGGAGACCGTTACTTCCCCGTTTTACGTCGTCCGCCCGTCCTGGGCCGACCGCCGCGCGGCGCGGCGGGTTGATAGGGATTTTCACCGCCGCGAAATTCGACCCGCACCGGCGTCCCCCACAGATTCAGCCGCTTGCGATAAGTATTACTCAGATAGCGCCGGTAGCTCTCCGGAACATGGTCGATCCGGTTGCCGTGAATGATGACCAGCGGTGGATTCTGGCCGCCCTGATGGGCGTAACGCAGCTTGATGCTGTGGCCATGCACCAGTGGCGGCTGATGGGCGGCCAGCGCGTCTTCCAGAATCCGGGTCAGCTCCGGCGTCGCGAGCTTGCGGGTCGCGGCGGCGTGGGCTTCTCGCACCGAACCGAGCAGTTCGCCAACGCCGGTGCCGTGCAGGGCGGAAATAAAATGAATTCTGGCGAAATCGATAAAGCCGAGCCGGCGGTCGAGGTCGCTTTTCACCTGAGCCCGGATATCGGGGTCGAGGCGATCCCACTTATTGACCGCCAGCGTCAGCGCCCGACCGCGCTCCAGGATCAGGCCCAGCAAGCTGGCGTCCTGATCGCTGATCCCTTGGCGGGCGTCCAGCACCAGCACCGCCACATGAGCCTGTTCGATCGCTTGCAGGGCCTTGATGACACTGAACTTCTCCACCACCTCGCTGACCCGGGCGCGGCGACGCACCCCAGCGGTGTCGATCAGCAGGTAACGCCGCCCGTCGCGTTCGAAGGGCACGGCGACGCTGTCGCGGGTGGTGCCGGGCAGATCGCAGGCCAGCATCCGCTCCTCGCCCAACAGGCGGTTGACCAACGTCGATTTACCGACGTTCGGTCGCCCGACCACCGCCAGTTTGATGATGCCGTCCGACTCCTCCGGCGCCGCCCCCTCGCCTTCTTCCTCCATGGCCGGCAGCGCGGCCAGCACCTCCTCCATCAGTGTCTCGACGCCTTGATTGTGGGCGGCGGCGATGACGTGCAGATGCTCCAGGCCGAGGGCGTGAAAGTCGGAGCTCAGCAGGTCTGGGTCGCGATGTTCGCCTTTGTTGATCACCAGATGCACCGGTTTGCCGGAGCGGCGCAACTGGCTGGCGAGTTCTTCATCGGTCGCCGTCAGCCCGGCCCGGCCATCGACCAGCAGCAACACGGCATCGGCTTCCTGGATGGCTCGCCACGCCTGCCGGGCCACCAGCCCCGTCAGTCCTTCTTCGCTCTCGCCGGTCAGTCCGCCGGTATCGACCACCACATAGGGACTCGGCCCGCGCTGGCCGATGCCGTACTGGCGGTCGCGAGTCAGACCGGGCAGGTCCGCCACCAGCGCGTTGCGGGTGCGGGTGAGAGAATTGAACAGCGTGGATTTGCCGACGTTGGGCCGGCCGACCAAGGCGATGACGGGGAGCATGGGGTAGGTATCGGGATTCGCAAGGTAAGGGCGTGATCGATTATGCCTGAAAGCCCCGCCCTGACCTATATAGTCTTGCCCGCGGGCATGCGGAGGAGCGGCCGGGCACCCGACGAACTCGATTCTGGATCAGTCGCCGCGCGCGCGCAGCCAACGCTTGCGCGCGGCGCTCCCCAACAGCAGGAGCAACGCAATCGCGAACAGCGGTGCCAGGATCTCAACGCGCAGCACATCGGAGAGCGCGGCCAATCCGACGATCTCATCGATCGCGCTGCTGTACAGGAAAGCCTTCAGACCCAGCCCGAGCGCGGTCGTGACGAGAAACCGCGGCAGCGGCAGACGCAGCGTTCCCGCCGTGTAGTTGATCAGCGAATGGGGCATGCCGGGCAACACCCGCAGGGCGATCAACGTGAGGAAATCGCTCTGGGCCTTCAGCAGGCGGTACAGTCGCCCGTCCTGGGCCTGTTCGGCGGTGACGCGCGTCAGACGGTGGGCGAACAGGTAGGCGACGAGTGCGCCGCCGGTGCCACCGCTGGTGAGGATCAACGTGGCCAGCGGCGGGGGGTAAAGTACGGCGGCGACCCAGACCAGGGACGAGCCCGGCAGGGCGAACGCGAACAAGCCGACTTGCAGTACGATGATCGCCGCCGCAAGTCCCCAGCCGGCCGGGTAGCCGCGCGCCCATTCGAGCACCGTGCGCCAGTCGAACAGACCGAGCGCATCGAGGGCGATGCCGAGCGCGATCAGCGCCACCAATACGATGAACGGGCCTATCTTGGCGAGACGCTCGCGCCCGGTTGGCACTGATTGGCTCCTTCTCTGCTCTCAAACCAGCGCCTGGCGAATTTTCCCAGCCAGCGCCGTCAATTCCTCGGGGCTGGCCGGGGCGCGGCCGTGGCTGCCGATCTTGCGCCCTTCCCAAACCGGGATGACATGCACGTGGTAATGAAACACGCTCTGGCCGGCGGCGGCACCGTTGAACTGGTTGATGCGAATCCCGTCCGGCTCCAGCGCTTTCCACGCCGCGCGGGCGAGCCGCTGGGCAGCCAGGGTCACGGCCAGCAGGTCGGCTTCGGTGATGTCCAGCAGATTGGCGGCGTGGGTTTTGGCAATCACCAACAGATGGCCCGGACTGGCGGGCTGGATGTCCATGAAACTCAGGGTCAGCTCATCTTCGTGGACCTTGATGGCTGGAATTTCACCCCGAACGATTTTGCAGAAAATGCAGTTAGCGGTTTCGGACATGACGAAAAACTCCCTGGATATCGGTGATGGTCGATCATTTTAGTAGGTAACCGGCGCCGGCCAGGCCGTGTATCGGTAGTCCTCGCAACGCCAGCCGTACAGGGTCCGCAGCGTGCGGCCATCTCCGGTGATGGCTGGAACCGGCGGCAGCGGCCGACAGTCGGCGAAGGTGGCGCTGATCCGCTCCGGTAGTTCGGCACCGGTCGCCAGATAAACGGCGTCGCGGCCCACCTCGCGGTCGAGGCCCGGCCAGAAATCGTGCTGGCTGAAGCGGCGGTCCGCAGCGACCGGATAGACCGGCAGCCGCTCCGGCCAGTAGAACGCCATTCTTCCCGCCAGATGGTAGCTGGGGACCAGCAGAAATTGAACCTCACCCGTCTGCCGCGCCATTTCCGCCACCGGTTCCTGCCAGACCCGCAACACCTTGAACGGAGCCTGGGCCGGCGACCACCCGACCCACATCGGGAACAGGGCGACCGTCACCAGCGCCACGGAGCTGGCCATGCCGGCGATGACCAACCGTCGCCAGCCGGCGGTCAGGGTGTCGATGTGACCGGCGAACAGCACCAGCAGGCCGATATAGGCCGGTGCCGGCCAGTTCAGTTGCACCTTGCTGAAGGTGGCTTTGGCCAGAAAAAACGCCAGCACCGCCAGCGACAGACTCCATAACATCCGTTGCTCCGTCGGCCGCGGCGGATACCTCAGTTCGCGAACCAGCACCACGGCCACCAGCGGCGACAATGCCAAAAACTGTCCGCCCAGGAATTCCACGAGATTGCCCAGATTGGAGCGCCAGCCGCCTTCCTCGGCCACTCCCAGTATATGGCCTTGACTGTGGCGGAACATGACCCAGTCGTTGCCGGCGTTCCACAGGATGACCGGACTCACCACCAACAGCGCCAGTGCCGCGCCGGCCCACGGCGGCCAGCGGCGCAGTTCCCGGCGGCCCCGCGCGGTCGCCAGCAGGCCGAGGCCGAGAAAAAACGGCAGCATGGCGATACTTGGTTTGGCCAGGCCACCCAGCCCCACCGCCACGCCCATTTCCAGCCAGGCGGACGGCTGGTCCCGATAGAGCGCCCGCCAGGCGGCCCACAGCGCCCAGGTCCAGCACAGAAATAGGAACACGTCGGTGGTCATGACCTGTCCGAGCGGGAAATACAACGGCGTGGTCAAGCCCAACGCCACCGCCCACCATCCGGCCCGCCGGCTCCGCCAGAACTGCCGGGCGAAGACGAACAGCACGAGCAGGAAACCGCTGTAGGCCAGCCAGGCGAACAGCCGCACCTGCCATTCTCCGTGGCCGAACAGCCCGGTGCTCGCCGCGATCAGCCAGGCGACCAAAGGTCCCTTGGAGTAATAACTCCAGTCCAGATGTTGCGACCACTCCCAATACTGGGCTTCATCGAAATGCAGATCGAAACCGCCGACGTCGGATATGAACCCGCGCAGCAGCGGCAACAGCAGCAGCAAGCCGGCCAGCAGGACGACGTCGCGGCGAGTCGAAAGCTCGGGTGACGGGGATGCGAGTTGGGATTCAGTCATGCGGCGATCGCCAGCCGGTTTCGTCCGTCGCCGGCGTCGAACTGTCGGTGCGGATCGCGTAAGGCCGACTGGCGCTGGAGGCGAAATAGATTCGGGTGATGAGTTCGCTCAACACCCCGGTCGTCAGAAACTGCACCGCCATCAACACCAGGAGCACCCCGACCAGCAGCAGCGGGCGGGTACCGATATCGGCGCCGAGGAGGAGTTTTTGGACGAACAGATAGCCCAGCACCAACACGCCCAAGCCGCCGCTGACCAAGCCGATGCGGCCGAAGAAGTGCCCCGGTCGCGACAAAAAACGCAGGAAAAAGTAGACCGACAGCAGATCGACCAGCACGCGGAAGGTGCGGCTGAGGCCGTATTTCGACTCGCCGTGCAGGCGAGCGCGATGGTTGACCACCGCCTCCCGGATGCGCTGGGGCGCGGTCCGCACCGACACCCAGGCCGGGATAAAGCGGTGCATCTCGCCGTACAGCCGCACTTCCTTGATGACGGAGGCGCGGTAGACCTTGAGGCTGCATCCGTAATCGTGCAAGCGCACCCCGGTGATGTTGCCGATCAGCCGGTTAGCGATGCGCGAGGGGATGGTGCGCAGCCAGACGTTGTCCTGGCGATCCTGCCGCCAGCCGACCACCAGATCGAGATCGCCGGCCAGCAACTGGGCGACCAAGCGGGGGATATCGCCCGGATCGTTCTGCAAATCACCGTCCAGCGTGGCGATGACGTCACCGCGGGCGACGTCGATGCCGGCTTGCATGGCGGCGGTCTGCCCGAAGTTGCGTTGCAGGGTCAGCACCCGAACGTGGTCGCCGTGTCGGTCGGCTTCAGCGGTCAGTTGTTCGGCGGTGCCATCGCTGCTGCCGTCGTCCACCACGATCAGTTCCCACGGGTGCGGATAGTCAACCAACGCCTCGTGAATCCCGGCCAGCAGCGGCACGATGTTCTCACGTTCGTTGTAAAGCGGCACCACCAGGGAGAGGTGATGAGGCGGTAGTGGTGGTAGCGGTGACGGTGACGGTGGTGGTGGAGTGGCGGAAACAACGGATGCAGCCGTGGAATCTGGGTTCATGGTCGCGGCGGTGGAGTGGGAGCCAGGGGTGAAAGGATGAAGGATGAAGGATGAAGCGGGAACGGTTGGGGCCATCCAGGGCAAGCCGAGCACGGCGCGGTAGCGGAGCGCCAGCCATGCGCCCAGCCAGCCGACCATCGCACCGATCAGCGCGCCAGCCAGCACCTGGCTGGGAAAATGCTTGCCCAGATAAATTCGTGACAGACCGACCAGCACGGCGACGGCGAACAGCAGTAGATGCCAGCCACGCCAAGGCGTCATCAAGGCAATGAAAGTCGCGGCGGCGAAAAAGTTGAGGGCGTGATTCGACGGCATCCCGGTTGCACTCGGCCCGCATTGGCGCGGTTCGCTATGGCCGACGCTCCGCATTTGTTCGTGCATCACATAGCACGGGCGCGGTTCGGCGAACCAGCCCTTGAGCTGATTGCCGAGCAGGTCGCCCGCGCCGATGGTGAGCGCCATGACCAGAAACAGCCGAGCGCCCGCCGGTCCGCAGCGGCGAACGCTGAAGTAGAGAAAAATCGCTGCCAGGGGATACGAAAACCAGATCCGCTCCGACACCCACCAGAACAGCCCGTCCCAGAACGGATGCGCCCAGCCCTGATTGATCCACAACAGCCATCGTTCATCCACGCGTCAGCATCCCCTCAATCATGCATAGGCTCCCTTTAACCTTTAACCTTTATTTTCAAGCCCAAAGCCAGCGCGCCGCCAGCCAACGACAACCCCAGCATGAACAGATGCAGGTTGACCGCCGCCGCCAGCGCCGCCGTCGCCGGCACCCCGAACGGCAGCAGCGCGGCGACCACGCCCGCCTCGTAGGTTCCAGCCCCGGCGATGCCATGAACCGGCAGGACGCTGGTTAGATCGCCGCCGATGGCCCCCAGCCAGGCCGCTGCCGCCGGCATCGGCGCGAACCATTGCAGGATCCAGGCGAACACCGCCAGCTTCACCAACCAATTGCTCAGCGTCCAAAACCAGGCCCGCCAAAATGCGGCGGGAGTTTTTGGCAAACCGGCGCGGGCCTGCGTTAGCCGGTCTTGCCAGCGCGGCGGCAGACGATGGCCGAATCCGGCGAGCGCCGCCGTCGGCGACCAGCGAAACAAGCCCCACGGCAGACCGAGCCAAATCAGCGTCAGCAGGCCTACCTGCCAGCCGTTCAGCCAATGACCGCCGACCGCGACCAGCGCCACCGCCGCCAGCGCGTGTAAATCCATCAAACGGAACCAGAGCAGCCCCGCCAGCGAACGCGGGAGCGGCATGGCGAAGTAACGGTTCAGCAAAACCGGAAAGGAAACTTCACCGGCCCGCATCGGCAGCAGGTTGTTAAACAGGTTATGCAACAGCGTCAGTTTGAGGCAGGCGGCGAATCCGCCGCGCGTCTCCGGGAGAAAATAATCGTATACCCGCACGGCCCGCGCTACATAGCTGAGCGACGCCAACAGCACCGCCAGCGCCAGTGTGGTCGGGGCCAGCGTCCGCCAGGGGGCCAGCAGTTGCGGCCAGCCGATGGCCCACTGGACGCCGACCACCACTCCCAGCAGCAGCGCCAGTCCGAGCCACAGTCGGAACCGGGACGACACCGATCAATTCCGCGCGGGCTTGAGGGCTGAAGGCGGCGACGCCCAACGTTCGACGCAAAGTTGATAGCCGATCCAGCCCAGGCAGAGCAGCGCCAGAATGCGCCGCCCCAAATCGGTTTGCGGATAACCGGTTTCGTAGTGGATCAGCGCGGTCAGGGCGCAGCCGATCAACAGCAGGGTCATCCAGCGTCGGCCGTTCGGTGTTACGCCCCAGCGCCAGCGCCGCGCCCAGAACGTCCCCAGCACCGCCGCCAGCCAGCCGCCCGCCGCGCCCGCCAAGATGTCCAATGGCCAGTGCGCCCCCACCACGATCCGCGACAGCCCGATCAACGTCGCCAGACCGAGCAGCGGGAGGACCAGACGGCGGTGCCAGGGTTCTCCAAGATGCAGCAGAATGACCCCGACCAAGGCAAACGCCGTGGTGGTATGGCCGGACGGGAAAGCCATGCCGAAATAGGCCCGACCGATGATGTAAAAGTCCTCACGGGGTAGCACCAATACCGGCCGTTCCACGGCGAGCCCTTCCTTGATTCCATGCACGAACAGGGTGGCCACCAACCCGGCCAACAGCCCGGCCCAGACGATCTCCGGTCGGTGCCGCACCAGAAGCAGGAGCAAGGTCAGGGCGATGAGCGTGTTGCCCAACAGGGTCACATAGGCCCAGAACAGATCGCTGGGCCAACCGTTCATCTGATTGAGCGCCAGAAACAGCGGCTGGTTGGCTTGCAGGATCAGTACCGCCAGCAAACCGGCCAGCGCCGCCAGCGGCAAATCCCAGTACCAGGGATTCCAGGGACGATATGCGGCGCGTTCGGACAGACTCATCGGGTAGTGGGCTCCATGGTTGGGTAATCCGCCGGGAAGTCGTCGGACGGCGCGGACTCTGGCGACAATTGGACCAGCGCCAGGCCGTGACGCTGATAGAGCATCTCATGAACGTCCAAGGCCGGCAGCTTCGCGACTTTGGTGAAGACCAGATCGCCCGGACGCGGGTCGCGCCGCTCGGCGATCCGGCCGCTGTAGACGCTGAAGCTGGGCAGGTTGACGCCCCACATCACCGGCGTTTGCGGACGCTGGGCGGCCAATAGTCCGGCTTCCTTGACCGGCTGCTGTAACACGGCGGCGACCGTCGGCAGCACCTGCAAAGACACCAGGACCACCAGCACCAACCCACTGACGACCATCTTGTAGGCCGGCGGGATACGCCGATCGCGCATGAAGTAGCCCGTCAACGCCAATGCGCCCACCATCAGTCCATAGTACCAGGGCGTGAATTCCAGACCTGCGAGCTGGGCGCTCACCAGCTCGTCCCGGACCTGCGGCAGGACGAGGTGGACCAGTCCGGGCAGCGCCAGCAAGACGCTCAGGAACAGCAGTTGCGGCAGCAGCAACCAGCCGGCGGGACCGGGTCGCTCCGCGTCCAGATCCATGGCCATCAGCACGAACAGACCGGTGAAGCCGTAAATGAGATAATGCGGCAGTTTGGTGGCGGCCAGCGAAAAGAACACCAGCACGAAACCGAACCAGAGCAGCAGATATCGTCCCAAGGGATCGGCGAACCCGGCTCGGCTTCGAGCCAGCACGCGCAGCAACACGGTGGTATGGGGCAGCACGCCGACCAGTAGAACCGGGAGGTAATACCACCAGCCGCCGCTGTGGCCCTCCAAGGGTTGCTGGAAGCGTTCCAGGTTGTGCCGCAGGATGAAGCCTTGCAAGAAATCCGCGCCGTCCCGCAGCGACAGTGCGACATACCAGGGTAGAGCGACCAGCGCGAATAGGGTCCAGGCGCGCCAGTCGGTCGCCAGACGCCACCAGATTCGCCATTCGCCCCGGCTGCCGCAATACAGCAGGCTGACCGCCGCCGGAATCGCCACCGCGACGGGACCCTTGGTCAGGAATCCCAACCCTGTGGTCGCCGCCGCGACATACAGCCAGAGCCGCCGCTCCTCACGCAGGTAGAGATACAGGCTCAACAGACTGGCCGCCAGCCACAGGTTGAGCAGCGCGTCGGCGGTGGCCGCCTTGCCGATCACCGTCACCCCCAGCGAAGTCGCCATCAGCAGCGCCGCCAGCAGCGCCCGGCGGGTATCGGCGATCCGGCGAACGAAGCCGAAGATCAACAGCGCCCAGGCCGTGGACGCCAGCGCCGAGGGCAGGCGGAAGGCGAATTCGTTGACGCCGAACAACCCAACGCTGGCCGCTTGCAACCAGTAGCTCAGAATCGGCTTGTCGTAGCGCGGCTGCCCGTGGAGGGTGGTGGCGAGAAAATCGCCGCGCAGGAACATCTCGCGGGTCGCCTGGCCGAATGCGCCCTCGTCCAGATCGAACAGCGGCGCGTTGCCGAGCGGATAGAAGAAATTGAGGAACAGCGCCAGCCCCAGCAGGGCGTACAGCAATCCGTCGCCGCGCCAGACGGTGGGGAATAGCGGGGACCGCATGGTGGATGGTGGGGAGGGAATGGAACGGTGGGACACTCAGGGCTGGCGGTCGACCGTCCGGATTTCCATGCGCAATTGTTCCTTGCCCTTACTTTCCTGGGCGACCCGCACCGGCAGATAGTGAAGGTCGGGGGCAAACCAGAAGGTGGTGATGCGGGTCCGGCCCGGTCGGGAATGGCTGACGCGCAGCGCGCGCAACGCGCCGAGTGGAGTATCCAGGGTCTCCTCGCCCTCGTGGCGAATTTCAAAGATCCTGATCTTGGTCTCGTCCACCAAGGCATAGCGGTCCGGAAGACGGCCGCGCTGCAAATCCCACATCACCCGCAGGTTCAGGCTCAGGGGGTCCAACATGCCGGGGGTTACCGGCAACCGGGCTTGTTCCTCATTGTCGCGGGCCTGCACCTGGCCAGCGGTCCAATCGAATTTGAGTTGTACGGTCTGGGTTCGGCGACGGGTCTCGGTTCGCCGTTCGTACTGGTCGGGCCAGAGTTGGCCTTCATGAATTTCGCCGCGGACATTTTCATCGAGTCGGCCCGACACGAGGAGCGCGGCCAAACCGTTGGGACGAACCTCGGTGCTCATCCGGTATCCAGCAGATCCGCTCGGCGCCAGAGTCATGACCGCTTCGCCGAGCGAGAACCCGGAGCCGTAGACTTCATAACGCGCTTGAAAGGGCGCGACCGGCAGGCCAGCGGTGGCAGCAGTCGCGAACGATCCAAAGGTCAAGGTGCTGACGAGCGCGATGGCGCGGAGAAAAAAGCTCATGCGGCGGGGTGTCCTTGCGGGGTCGATCGCTGGCGATCAAGTTCTAAAGTTGACACCCCTCATCATAGAACATTCCAAGCGCTCCGAACCAGCACGGGCCATCCCATCGGCGGGGCGTCAGTTGGGCAGTTGCGCGAGCTGCTGGCGACGTTCGCGCAGCAACGCTTCGTAGGCGCGACAGAGGGCGTGTTCGTAGGCGCAATCGCCTTTTTCGCCCATTTCGTGCAGGCGGGTCTCGAAAAAGGCGATTTCCTGACGCAGGTAGTCCGCCGCCCGGTAATCGGCTCCTGGATGGCCGAGGCTGATCGGGTGGGTGCCAAGCGCAAGTTGGGCATGCATGGGTTTATCCTCCTTAGGATCTAGTTTTTTGGTTTATTTCTTATAGCAGAATACCGGTAATTGGTGAATTTTTCGTGACAGCCGCGTTAAAAATGCGCGTCACAGCGTCCGAAACCGCATCGAGAAATCCACCGCGCGCACGTCCTTGGTCAGGCCGCCGATGGAAATGTAATCGACGCCGGTTTCGGCGATGGGACGCACCGTGTCGAAATTGACGTTGCCTGAGGCTTCCAGCTTGACCTGCCGGTCAGCGATCCGGACCGCCACGGCCAAAGTCGCCAGATCGAAATTGTCGAGCATGACGATGTCGGGCCGGGCGGCCAGCGCCTCCTCCAGTTCGACCAGACTTTCCACCTCGACTTCGATGGTGACGTCGGGATGCAGGTGGCGGGCCGTGGCGACGGCCTGGCCGATCGAGCCGGCGGCCATGATGTGGTTCTCCTTGATCAGCACGGCGTCGAACAGGCCGATCCGGTGGTTCTGGCACCCACCGCAGCGCACCGCGTACTTCTGCGCCAGCCGCAGACCAGGCAACGTCTTGCGCGTATCGAGAATGACCGCGTCGGTACCCGCCACGAGATCGGCGTAGCGGCGGGCCAGGGTGGCGGTGCCGGACAGCGCTTGCAGGAAGTTCAAGGCGGTGCGTTCGCCGGTCAGCAGAGCGCGAGCCGGACCGCTCAGGACGCACAACCCCTGGTCGGGGGCGATCCGGTCGCCGTCGGCCGCCCGCCAGTCGGTAACGATATTCGCATCGAGTTGCTGGAATACGGCGTCGAACCAGGCCGTTCCGCACAATACGGCCTGTTCGCGGCTGATGACGGTCGCTTCCGCCTGGGTCGCTTCCGGAATCAGCGCGGCGGTCAAATCGCCGGCACCGACGTCCTCGGCCAGCGCCAGCGCAACGGTGGGATGGGGATCGGGCAGAGTCATGACGGTTCCTCGAACGGGGTTGGGAGCATACAATCCATAAGGTACCTCTCATTTCACCATACCCTTAACTGGAGATCACGCGATGCGAGCCCTGCTATTTTTCGTGCTGCTGGCCTTGGGCACACCACCGTTCGCAGCGGAAGACGCCACGATCGACATCAATAACGCCTGGGCGGCCGAGACGCCGCCGACCGCCATGGCCGGTGCCGTTTATCTGGACTTCGTCAACGCCGGCGCGGCGGATCGCCTGATCGGTGCCGCGGTGAGCGACGACGTGGCCGGCAAGGTCGAACTGCACACCACCGTTCTCGAAGAAACCGTGATGCGGATGCGGGAAGTCGAAGCGATCGACCTCGCCGCCGAGTCGACCACCACGCTTGGACCCGGTGGCCTGCATATCATGCTGATCGATCTGCAACAGCCCTTGCGCGCCGGCGAGAGTTTCCCCCTGACGCTGGAATTCGAGAACGCGGGAACCCTGACGGTGTCGATTCCGGTTCGCAAGCGCGAGGAGATGATGATGCCAGGGAAATC
>REEE01000125.1 GCA_007695245.1 Candidatus Competibacteraceae bacterium
TTCGCCCGGCAGTTGGGCGCGAAAAACATCCAGGAAACCAACGAAGGCCTCACCACCCAATCCGCGCTGATCCGGGAAAACGCCGCGTCCTTCGAGCAGATGGCCCGCAGCGCCTCCCCGGTGTTCAACGCGCTCGCCGATGGATTCAGGCGCTCGGCGATCGTCATGCGCGAATACGCGGGCCAGCTCGACAGCACCGCCGCTCGTACCGAAGAGTTGATCCGCAAGACCGAAGACGGCACGGTGGCGTTCCGCGATATCGCCCGCGCCGCCCGCGTCGCCGAGGGAGCCGCGGCGCTCCTGGGCGAGGAAGAACTGGCCCCGCTCCGGGCCGCCCTGGACGACGCCCGCGCCAAGCTGGGTGCCCTGAAAGACGAAGCCGATTCCGCCCGCGACGCCATCGCCCGGCTGAACGCTGAGATCGCCGCCGAAAAAGGCGACGACGAAACGGCGCGCAAGCTGCAACTCGAAATCGAACAGCGCCAGCGCCTGGCGGAAGTCGAACGCAACCTGGAAGCCGCCCGCGCCGCCGGCAACCGCGAGCTCGTGGCGCTCTACGAACAGCAGCGGGCGCGCCTCAATGAACTGTTCCGGCTCAAGGAGCGCAACCTGGAAGCGGACCGGGAGGGCGAAAGCTCCGGGCGGCGCACCCGTGACACTTTCCGCGAGATCGCCGATGAAGCCGAACGGGCCTCCCGCGCCATCGGCGGGCTGAGCGGAGCCAGCCTCGGCAACCTGCAAGGCCAAGCCGACCGCCTTAAAAACAGCTTCACCGACCTGAACGCCCTGCTATGAGCCTGACCGCCAAGCTGGCCGACCTGAACGACGCCGACCTGTCGCGACTGAAAGACCGCATCGACGCCCTGCGCGCCCAGGCGCTGGCCGCCCTGACCGCGCGCGGCGAAGACCCGAACCGCCCGATCACCGCCGCCGACCTGGCCGCCGCCGGACAGCAGACCGGCCTCAGCGCCGAGCAGTTGCTGGCCGCGCTCGAAAAATTCCGCACCGTGAGTTGACCCCATGCCGATCCAAGAACAGAACATCCAATTCCTCAAGCACCAAGTCATGGACGACGTGCCGGAAGGCGGCGGGGCCGCGACCGGAACCGCGATCCCCGACGGGGTCATGAACAACGTGTTCGAGGACATCTCCGACCTCGATCGGGCCATCGGCCGGCTGAACCTGCGCAAGATCAGCCTCGCGGTCCGCTCCCTGAGCACCGACCTGTACGCCGGGGCGAAGACCATTATCACTCGGATGCCCGCAGACCCGGATATCAACTACACCCTGTTCACGACCAACGATCCGTTCGATACCCGCGTCCAGGCGGCCGGGCGGGTCGAGGCGTATCTCTATAAAGGCCCGATGTGGCCGGGTGCGCTCAACGAGAATCACATCATCGGGATGCGCGCGATCAGCGTCATCCAGCGGGTCAACAGCGCGCTCCCGCCCATCGGCAAGACCTTGACCCTGGTGCAGAACGAAGGGCTGGGCAACGAACAAGAACAGTACGTGCGGGTGATCGGAGTCGAGGCGGTGACGACGACGTTCACCGACAACCAAGGCGATTTCCAGCGCTGGATCGTGACCTTGGATTTAAGCGACGCCCTGCGCTTCAACTTCAACGGCCACACCGTCAACCGGACCGATACTTACAACTACACCGGGAAAACCCGGTTGCGCGACACGACGGTCGCCGACGCAACCCGCTACTACGGCTCGCATCCGGTGGCGGCTGCCGCTGAGATCGGCGACCTGCAAATCAAGGCCGCGAGCATCTTCGGGCAACTGGTGCCCAGCGCCCGGACCGAAACCCCGCTGGTCAATCAGGCGATGAACCCGGACCTGATCCAGACGATCAACGCCGGAACGCGCACGGTCGAAGTGCCGCAGCAGGCCCACACCCGCGCGCTCGCCGTGACGGCGGAAAACCGCCGGCTGAACTGGATTGAAACCCTCGCTCCGCGCCCCGCGCCGAACACCCTATCGATCAGCTACCGCGCCCAGGGCAACTGGTACACCCTGACCGCGACCGGCGGCATCATCAGCGGGTCCGATCCGGCGTTCGGCGCGGGCGCGCTGGACCCGACTACCGATATCGCCGCCGTGACGTTGGGCGCGCTGCCCGATGCCGGCAGTCAGATCATGTACGTCTGGGCCAGCGCCGTGCATTACGCCGTTCGGGTCGGGAATCCCGATATCGACCTGACCCTGGAGATCCAGCACTCGGTCGATGAGCCGATCAAGCCCGGCACCTTGGTCCTCACCTGGCTGCAAGGCGGCGTGGAAAAAACCGCCACCGCCGCCGCGTCCGGGGCGATCACCGGCCACGCCACCGGCTACGCCGCGCACGGCGTCGGCGAGTTCTGGCTGCGCTTCAGCGTTGCGCCCGATGCCAACTCCCTGCTCGGGATCGATTACGAGCGGGTGACCCAGGTGCAGCAGACTTTTACCGGGGTCAGCGCGCCGGGCGGGATCGCGACGGTCGATCTCGCCGCCACGGTCGAGCCGGGGAGCGTCACGGTCAAGTGGAGCACCCAATCAACCACGCTCTATGACAGCACCGCCAGCGACAACACGTGGCGACGAGTGGATGGTGAGTGGACTCGGGTGATTTTGCGGGCCTACGTACACAGTCAGGGACGAGTGCGTCGTTACGAGCACCAAAGCTCGGACGACGGCGCGGGCGCGATCATCGGCGCGGGCAGCGCGATCAACTACAGCTCCGGCGAGCTGACTTTGCCGCTGTTGCCGGTGTTTTCCGAACATCACTGGAGCACGGAAACCGTGAGCTGGGGGAGCACATCGAGCAGCACGGTGCACACCTTCGTCTCCGGCGTCGTCAACGTCTGGTACACCCCGGCCGGGGCGACCCCGACCGCCGTTTCGACGGAAATCCCCCTGCCCGATCTCCAGTTCCGCATCCTGCCGCGCCTGCTGGATGAAACGGTGGTGCCGGGCAGCGTCCGGTTCGCCTGGAACGGGCAAACGTACAACGACTTCAACGGGACGCTGTACCGCAGCAACGACACGATCATCGCCGGCACACTCAACTATCTGTCCGGCATCGTCAGTCTGAGCGACTACGTGAGCGGCGCGGGCGCGGTGACCGTCAGTAGTCTCCTGACCCGGTTCGGGCAGTGGAGCACGGTTGAAGCCTCGTTCCGCACCGCCCTGGCCCCGCTGGTTCCCGAAGCGCTGGGCATCGTCGCGGTCACGACGGACGGCGAACAGATCACCGGCAGCGCCGATGAAAATGGCGCGATTTCCGGCACCGCCATGACCGGGGTGGTGGATTACGAAGTGGGCGTCGCGCGGATTCAGTTCGGGTCGGGCAGCGATCCGTTTGTCCCGCGCGCGGTCGATCCGGGCACGATCCGCTACAACGCGGTGGCGTACTCCTACATCCCGCTGGACGCCGACATCCTGGGTATCGACGCCGTGCGCCTGCCGCCGGACGGCCGCGTGCCGATCTATCGGAAAGGCGACGTGGTGATGATCGTCCACGAGCAGACCACCGCCCCACTGACCCCGACCGAAGACACCGGCTTCGTCATCGGCTACGAGGAGGGCGTCCCGCTCACCGCGACCCGCTTCGCGGTCTCGGTCGGCCGGACCCGCATCGGCTGGGTGAAGGTTTTCGACGACGACGGGGCGACCGTGACCGAGGGGTACGACGTGGATCGGGCCAACGGCAAGGTGGGCTTCACGACCCTGTCCGGCCTGGCGACCCCGATCACGGTCCGGCATACGGTCGGCGACTTGCGGCTGGTCACCGACGCGCAAATCGACGGAACCCTGACCCTGGCCCGCGCCCTGAGCCATCCGTTCCCGGCCGGCGAATCGCTGGTGTGCGCCGCCCTGCTGCACGGCGACCGCCGCGCCCGCGTGTCGCTGACCTGGGACCAGGCGTCCTGGAACGGGACCTGGGTGGATTTCCTGGACGGCAGCGCCGCGACCGCCACCCTGAACCTGATCGACTACCCGATCACCGTCACCAACGAGGGCACCGATACCGACCGCTGGCTGTTTCGCGTGACGAACGCCGCCTCAAACCAGTGGGAGCTGATTTCGGAAAAGCGCGGGCTGGTCTGGGCCGGCACCTACGCCCCGGACGGCGCGGCCGTCGCGCCGATCAATCGGCGGACGCGGGTGTGGGACGAAGGCTCGCAGGCGTGGGTCGGCGGGACGCCGTACCTGGTCATCCCCGGCGCGGCCAACGGCGGCGGTTGGGCGACCGGCAACGTGGTGCGGATCAACACCGTGGGAGCCATCGCGGATTTCTGGATCGCGCGGGCCATCGGCCAGTCCGAAGCGCCGCTCGACGACGGCGCGGACGGCTGCGAAATCTATGCTCTCGGCAACATCGACCGGCCGTGAGGTAGCACATGGACATCAGCCCCAAGCACGAAAACGCCGTGATCGCCGCCTGCCGGATTTCGGCCCTGCAAGCCCGCCTCGATCTGCTCGCGAACGTCGGCGCACCCGAGCGCAGCACCCTCGCGTTTTACGGCACGACGAAGCCCGACCCCGGCGACCCGCCGGGCGCCGACCCCATCGTGATCCTGACAATGACCGAGGGAGCCGGGACGATCGACGCCGGCCTGTTCCAACTGCTGCTCGCCACTCCGATAGGTGGGCAGGTGACCGGGGCCGACCCGGAAGAGGGCACCATCCCTCTGTGGGCGCGGATCACCGACCCCGCCGGGGATTGGTGGGCCGACCTGACGGTATCGGTCGAAGGTGGCGGCGGCGATATTCAACTGGTAGCGACGGGCCTGGAAGGCGCCCCCGCCGCGCCGGTCGCGCGCCTGTTCAATGGCGCGGTCGCGCAGATCGCCAGCGCAGTGGTGCAGGGGTAAGCCGTGACTCCCTACATAAATGCCGTTTGGAGCGTCGGGCCGATCTACGACACCGTGACCGGGCCGATTTCGGCCTACGGTGGCGCGTACCAAACCGAGAACGAGCACCCCAACATCCAGCGGCCCTCATGGGTGTGGCCGCCGCAGGGGTACGTCCGAAAGACCAACATTCGGGGTTTTTGCGTTCCATACCCCAATATCACAACGCTGGAACTCGTGTTCAAAAACACTCACAACGAGCTTCTTGTTGGAACGGAGCGCCTAAACAATCTATCGGGTCAGGTGCGCGTGACCTTTAGAAAAATTGGGGGGGGGTTCTTCCCCGAGATCTACTGCATAGACAATGGAGCGAACAACAATAGCTGGAGCGGGGGGACAATTTTTGATTCGTATCTGACCCACCCGGTCCCTATTGGGTTTGGTGAGGTGGCGCATGTGGTCGCGGAGGTGGCGGTTGGGTCGCATGTGCGCTTTACGGTGAACGGGCATGAGATTGTGGCCACGTTTAACCCGTTCCCGGTAACTTCGTTCCCCGACTGGGATTTTGGGCGGAGCAGAAATGCCAGCTGGACTATTTATTATAGCCAATTCGAGTTGTTGTTCGCGGCCATCTATGATAAGGCCCTGACCCCGGAGCAGGTCGCGCACCACCATGCCCTTCTGTTCTCGGAAGACGAGATCACCGGCACGGCCATCATGACCACCGGCGCCCCGGTGGAGAAGGTTCTGATCCTGATGGAAGAGGCACGGCGAATTGTCTCGGTCACGCCCCGGTCGAACGGGTCATGGTACGCCCGCCTCCCCAAGAATCAGGAATTCTATCTCGCCTATCTGGTGGCCGGATGCCCACCGCATACGCATGGACCCTACCGCATTGACTCCTGATGGTTAGTCTGAGGCCCGCTCATGTCTGCTTTTGTTGATCGTGTAAACACCCTGTCCCCTATAGCGACGACCGAGGCCCATGCGTGGACCGCGAACAGCGGGGCGGCCAAAAATGGCGACCCTCTGATGGCGCTGGCCAACGCTTCTTGGGTGCTGCCGAACGATGGCTGGATCAACCGCGACGGCGTGCGGGAGATCGCCCCCCCCGCGTCCCAAGTAACCACGTTCGAGATCGTGTTCAAGAACACCACTGGCACCCTAGTTTTCGGCACCGACCGGAACTCGTTTGGTAACGGAGCGGGATACCTGCGGATCACTTCCGGATACCTGGAGTTCTATTTCATTGACAGTGGCGCGAACGTCGCCAACTGGGGGATGGGCAGCAGTTGGGATTCAGTTTACCGGCTACCCCAAGACCCTTTAGTCATCGGGGAAACCTACCATGTTGTCGTGGAGGCCTCACGGGGCGCGGGGGGGTTCTTGCGTATCACCTGTAACGGGGTGACCCACCCGACCTTGGCCTTCGCTACGTCTGACGTGGCAAGTTTTACGAACTGGGTTGCGGGGCGATTTAGCAACAATATTTGGGGATTTGCCTACGGGGAGTTTGAACTGGGCTTTGCGGCCATCTATGACTATGCCGTTGGGGCTGACGAGGCACAGCTCCACTGGAATCTTCTAAAAAACCCCATCACGATTTCTAACACAGCGACCTTAGCCGCGGGCGGCCCGGTCGAACAGGTATTCGTTCTGTCCAGCAGCGGCCTTGCTTTGGCGGACGTGGTTCCTGACGCCACGGGCTTGTGGGCCGCCGAGGTTCCGCGTCTGACGGATCTTTATGTTCTTTACCTGGCGGGCGGCTGCCGCCCTACCTGCCACGGGCCTTATAACTTCCCGCTCTCATAATGGAGTACATCCCCCCTCCGATTAGCGATCCGGTTACGCTCGAAACCGGGTATGCCGCCCCCCCTATTGGAGATGCGGTGGTCCTCTGTGCTACAGAGGACACCGTCGTTGTCGTCGCCTCGCTCGCCGTCACCCTCGGTCCGCCCGCATTACCGCCGCCCGCATTCACCGCCGCCGGGCACGTCGTTGTCGTCGCCTCGCTCGCCGTCACCCTCGGTCCGCCCGCGATCCCGGCCCCTACGGTCGCTATCACCGCCACCCAATTATTCGACCTCCCCGACCGCGACGGCCCCGGCGCGCGCCTGCGCCAGCAGCACGGGCGGGCGCGCGGGGCGGGCGTGCGGATCGTCGAACAGCAGGGAGCGCCGATCCAGCGCGCCGCCGCCGAACGCCATCAACACGGCGCGCCGCGTCAGGCCGGATTCCGCGCGCCGCACCAGCACGGCCTACCGATCCGCCGGTGGGTCGCCGAACGCACCCAACACGGCCTGCGGATTCAGGCGGGCGCGGGCGTCCGCCAGCAGCACGGGCGGGCCATCCGGCGCGCCGTCGCCGACCGCTATCAGCACGGCCTGCCGCTGGGGACGGGCGCGGGCGTCCGTCATGCGGAATACCTCCGCACCCGCACGACCCGGACCCTGCGCGAGCAGCACGGCCGGCCGTTCGCCCTGCGGCTGTCGATCGGCCATCACCAGGCATCGATCGCGGCGACCGCCCTGCGCGTCCGCTGGCAGCACACCGAATGGCCGAAGCCGGGGCGCTGGTGGCCGTTCTACGAACCGCCGCCGCTGGATATCGTGCTGCACTGCGACGGCACCTACGTGCCCCGCCCGCTGCACTGCACCGTGCTCCTGCACTGGTATCCCATCGCCCAGCCGTACTGCGTGGGACTCGATCCTGTGCCGGATTTGCCGGTTTCTATTTTTGTCCCGATCCGCGAGGTCTACATCGTGCTCAACACCTTCTCCCTGATCCGGGTCGCCGACAACGTCGAACTGGAGGCGCTGGATTTCAGCGCGGAACTGGCCGCCGACAGCTTCACCTGGACGTTTTCGACCACCCTGCCCGGCTCCCACCTCAGCCTGATCCGCCCCGCGCCCGGCGCGCCGCCGGTGGAACTGCTGGCGACCCTGAACGGGACCGCGATCCGGTTGATCGCCGAAAAATTCAAGCGCGACCGGGTGTTCGGAAAATCGGTGATTCGGGTGTCGGGACGCGGGCGCGCCGCGTGGCTGGCCGAGCCGTTCAGCCCGATCAAGACCCGCATCAACGCCGAAACCCGCACCGCCCAACAGCTCGTCGACGATGCGCTGACGATCAACGGCGTCCCCCTCGGGTGGACGGTGGATTGGCGGCTGGAGGATTGGTCGGTACCGGCGGGGGCGTGGAGTCAGACCGGGACGTACCTGAGCGCCGTGCAACGCATCGCCGAAGCGGGCGGCGGCTACGTCCAGGGGCACCACACCGCGCAAACCCTGATCCTGCGCCCCTGGTATCCGCTGCCGCCGTGGCAGTGGGCCGGAGCCTCGCCCGATGTCGCCCTGCCCGACGCAGCCTGCATCACCGAGGGGATCGAATGGCTGGAGCGACCGGCCTACAACGCGGTCTGGGTGGTCGGCGGCGCGGGCGGGAGGCGCGATAAAGTGAAAATCACCGGCTCGGCGGGCGACTATCACGCCCCGACGATCATCGATCCACTGGCCACCGCCACCGCCATGACCCGCCAGCGGGGGCTGCGCGTCCTGGCTGACACCGGCCGACAGGCGCTGATCGATGTCTCGCTGCCGCTGTTGCCGGAAACCGGCATCCTGCATCCCGGCCTGCTCGTCGATTACACTGAGAACAGTATCACCCGGCGCGGCTACACCCGCTCGGTCAGCATCCGCTACCAGTTCCCCAGCGCCGCCCAAACCGTGAGGATCGAAACCCATGAACCTGTATCGTGAATTTCTGCGGCTGATTCCCGGCGGCGTCCAGGACGTTGGCGAAGTGCTGAGCGTGGAAACCGACGGCGCGACCGTCGAACTGGTGTCGGGGGCGGTGGTGAAAGCGCGCGGGACCGCGACGGTCGGCGCTTGGGTCTATCTGGAAGACGGCGCGATTATCGGCCCGGCTCCCGCCAGCCAGACCGGGCAAGAGATCGAGGTGTAAGGGCTACGGTGCCAGCGCGATGGGAATCTTAACCATCCGCTTGCAGGACCGGCACAGCGCCGTACCGGTCGCCACGTCCACCAAGCGGGCGTGGACCAACCCATCCTTGTACACGGTCTGCCCGCAATCGCAGCGGACGCTGCTCACCTGCTGGCGGCGGTTGTAGCGCCAGTCGCCGCTCACGATCTCGCGTTCCGGCTCAAGCGGGGCGGGCATCGGCCACCTCCCAGTCGAAGACCGCGACCAGATAGCTCAGGGTGTTCGGATGGGCGGGCCACGGCGCTTGCCCGACCGGGTACACGCCCGGCCCCATGCCGAACAGGTCTTGCGCGGCCAGGTCGTCGCAGATGTCCGGCTTCGGGTGATTCGGCGACAGCACGAACCGCTCGCCCACGATCTCCGGGTGGGCCTTCAGCCCGTTGCGATACGCTTCGCCGTGGGCGCGGTTCATTTCGGTGCGGTAGACCCGCAACGCCCGTTGGTAGGCACAGTTCGGGTCGGTGGTCAGGGCGGCGGCGATGCTCCGCTCCAGGTTCTCTATCCCATCCTTGCCGAGGTCGCGGGCGATCTCCGCCGGGACCTCCCCGTCCAGGAACTCCCGCGCGGCGCGGCTGGCGTCGCGGCCGAGCACCACGTTCCGCCGCAGGGTCTCGGCGACCGCCTCTTTCGCGCCGTTCTCCAGCCGCCACAACCGGTCGGACAACTGCAAGCCATCGGCGGCGATGAACTCCGTCACGAACCGCGCGGCGGCGTCGGCCAACCCCGGCAACGCGGCGCGGGGGACGCCCGGATCGCCGCGCCAGATGTCCGCGCCGCGTTCGGCGGCGTCGTGCAGGTAATCCCGGAGCAGCCCGGCCGTGGATGGCCCCAGTTCGTTCAGCCGCTGTTGGGCCTGGCGGAGGTATTGGTTCAGTAGTTCGGCGCGCAAATTCCCGGCATCGTCGGCGTAGGCGCGCAACTCCCGTTGCAGTTGGGCGATGATGCTCTCGTACAGGTCGCGGAGGTCTTCGGCGGCCTCCAGGGTCAGTAGGTCCATGCCGGCGCGGGCGCGGCGGGTGGCGGCGGCGATGCGGTCGGCGCGCTGTTGCGGGGTGGTCATAGCAGGGATTCCTGAGTCGAAGGACGACGCGCCGGGGGCGCGGGTTTTTCGGTGGGGATGGTGAACCACACCCGGCCGCCGAGTTGGGCGCGGTAGTGGTAGAGCAGGAGATCGAGCAGGTGTTTTTCCCTGGCCGACAACGGCTGGGCCGGCTGGTGGATCAGCCGCCATTCCAGGTTCTTCATCAGCGCCGCGCCGTAGGCGAAGTCCGGGACGCGCACGTACAGCCGCAGCGCCCGGACCTGCTCCTGCTCCAGCCGGGTCATGGCCGCGCCAGGATTTCCTGGTTGATCTCGGTGGCGAGGCGGTTGACCTCGACCGCCAGGGCGGTGGCGTCCTGGGCGGTGAAGTGCATGTCGGGATGGCCGAGGATGCGAACCAGGTCGCCTTCGCGGCGTACCAGGACATCGCTGTGGAGGTTGGGGCCGGCGGCGCAGCGGATGTAAGCGCAGCGGGGTTCGCTCATGGGCGCTCCAGACAGACGGCCGGACCGCCCCACCCCGCGCGGAGGTAGAGCGGCTGGTGGCGGTGGATGATGCGCTGGGGGTAGTCGCGGTTCTCCTTGAACGCCCAGCGGGCGCGCGGGGAGTGGTGTTCGACGTGGCCCCACCAGCGGTTCGGGTCCGCCCCGCGTTGCGCGGCCAGTCGCCGGTCGCGGGTGATCCAGCCCGGCCCGCCGTTGTAGGCGGCCAGGGTCATGGCCCAGCGGTCGCAGTCGGCGGCGGCGCGCAAGATGCGGTCGTAGAGGTGCCGGTTGTAGCGGGCCATGGCGTTCAGCGCCCACTTGGGGCTGTACGGCTGGGCCGGGCCGAGGCTTTGCGGGTAGACGCTCGCGATCCATTTCGAGGTGTCGGGCGTGAACTGCGTCAACCCCTCGGCGAACGGCGACCGCGCGGCCGGCCGCCACGCCGATTCCTGATGCACCTGGGCGGCGAACAGGGAGATCGGCGCGTCCAGACCGAACTGGAGGTGCGCGGCTTGGATCAGCAGGCGGCGGTACTGATTCGCCCGCTCCGGGACCGCGCCTTGCGCGGGCGGCGGGAAGAGCAGGGCCAGCAGCCACAAAGCCACCGCCGCCGCCGCGAGCAGGCGCAGGGTTCGGGAGATTTCGCGGGTCATGACGGCGGATCGAGGTGCAGCACGGCGATTTCCAGCGCCAGGGCGACCAGCTTCGGCGCAACGTCCGTCACCTCGTCGCGAGCGCGGCGCAGGACGTAGTTCCGCTTGGATTCGCCGTCCAGATTCCGGTATTCGGCGTGTTTGACCAGGTCGGCGATCTGGGCGTAAACGTACCCGCCGATCAGGCGGCGGATGGCGGCGAGGAGCAATCTGAGGGCGAGCGCTTGCCACATGATCAGAATCCCAGGCGGACGGCGACCACCAGCGCGGCCAGCAGGATGGCCGATTCCAGGTTGCCGAAGGTCAGGTTGATGCGGTCGTGATTGACCTGGCCGATGATCACCAGCCACAGCACGACCGCGAAGATGATCTGAACGCCCGCCCAGAACAGCAGAATGAACTGCTGGGGCGCGAACAGGTACAGGGGAGCCATGGCCAGCAGGAACAGCAGCAGCCAGGGCAGGGACAAGCGGAGTTCGGAAGTCATCGGTTATTTTCCATCATCGGAGTGGCGGGATTCGTCGGCGATCAGCCGCTCGACGTAGAGGGCGGCGTCCAACAACTCCTCCTGGAGGTGCCGCAACCAATCCAGGAGGTTCAGGTCATTGCGCATCAGGGTCGTGCCGTACTTGCGCTGGCCTTCCTCGGAGCGCAGCGCCAGGCGCTTGCGCACGGCTTCCACGATCGGGTCGGGGGTCATGCCGCCCTCCCGCTGCTGATGTTCGTGGCGCTTTCCCCCTTCGGCGCGTTGTTGGGGGTGATGCTGATCCGGGGGACGCGCGGAGCGGGGGCGATGTCGAGCGGGTTGGGGTACGGGTCGCCCTTCTTCCGCTGGTCTTCCACCGCCGCCGCGACCACCGCCGGATCGAGGCCGGCCGCTTCCCAACACAGTTCGGAAGGAACGCCGAGCGCCTGGTACTTCAGCGCGCGGTCGGCGGCCTGGTTCGGGGTTTCCGTGCGCCGTTCGATAAAGCGGATGTACAGCGGATGTGCGTCCGGATTGATGCCGGCCAACAACAGTTGCAGGCGGAACCCTTGTTCGTAGACCCAACTGACCGTGTCTTGCAGGGTGTCGATCTCCTCGAAAAAGTCCTTCTTCAGGTCTTCGAGGATGTCGCGGTTGATGTCGCCGGACCAGCCGAACAGCGCCTTGGGGGCGGGCGCGCCGGTGAAGAAGGTCTCCAGCAGGTGCTGGACGTCGGCGATTTGATCCAGGTTGGCGTCGCCTTGCAGCGCGGTCACCCCGCCCTTGCGGTTCAGGTAGAAGTCGGTACAGATCGCGTCGTGCTGCTGGCTGTGTTCCACGGTCTGCCGGTAATTCGCCAGCTCCTCCGGCTTGGCGTTTTCGAGGACGTGGGCGAAGCGCAGCGGCGCGCGCTGGCGACGGCGGATCACCAGGTCCTCTTCCGTCATCCGCAGCATCTGCCACGGCGACCGGGTCGCGTCCAGGTACGGCCGGCCGAGCGCGCCCTGATCGTCCACGCTGTCCGGGCTGAGCCGTTCGACGGTCAACTGCCACAACGGGAACCAGGCGATCACGTTGGCCATGTTGAGGTCGAACTGCGCCCACGCCTTGGCCGGGTCCTGGATGCGGCCGTTCGGCCCGACCTGCGGCACCAGGGTCTCAATCGGCATCCGCACCGCCTGCACGATCTGCCCGGCATCGTTGACGACCCATTGCACGGCCAGACTGCCCTCCATGACCAGCCCGCGCGCGTCGGATTCCAGCTTGCTTTGCCGGTCCAGGCCGAGGCGGGTCTCGAACGCCTGCCACAGCGCCCGGACCCGTTCGTTCCCGCCTTTCATTTCCAACCGCAAACCGCCCTTCGTCGCGGCGCGGGCCATGCGGCCGTGAATCTTCTTGACCCGCGGGTCGAGGCGATCCATGCGGCGGATGTCGAGGATGGTGGCGCGCAGGGCGAAATCCGGTTGCAGGCGCTGGTACTGATAGCGCAGGGCGTTTTCTTCGGTGCTGCGGCGGCCGATCTCGGTGCCGGGCTGGGGCGTCCACCCCGGCCAGCGGACCGTGCCGAGCAGTGATTTCAGACGGGTCATGACACTCATGGGCGGGGTCTCGGGTAGGGCCAATCTTCGGCGATGGTCGAGTCGGGCGGGTCGCCGGGTTCGTAAAAGCCGCAGTCGGCGGCGTTCGGGAAATCCCGCTGCTGGAGCGCGCAACTCCAGAACCACTCATGCGGGCCGGTCTGTTCGCGGCGGACGTGCCGGCAGGACATGCAATCTTTATCGGGAGGCATCAGCGGACCCCTCCAGAGCGTTCAGCGCGGCGGAGAGCGCGGTGACGCAATCGGTATCGACGATCATTTCAGGCGTCCCGAATTCGTCGGACGGATAGAATGTTGCCGCCAGGCACAGATCCTCGGCGGCGTCCAACAGCGCGTCGAACAACGCCAAGGGCACGGAAACCATCATCTGAGAGGGGGCGCGGGTTTTTTCTTCAGTCGATTCCATCAGCGGACTCCGGGGGCGGCGAGCAGGGATTGACGGGATTGGTGGCGCATCAGAATCTGCGTGGGCGACCCGGCGACGCCGCGCGTCTCCAGCGCCCAAATGGCGGCCATGGCGGCGTCGAACAAGTCATCGCCGATCTTCGGATCGGCCATCTTGTAGGAGGCGTAGGCGGCCTTGGTCGGGACCGGGCGGATGTTGCCCAACTGCCGGATCAACAGCCGGTGGTCGGAAGTGTCCGGGTCGGCGGGGTCGAGGTCGTCGAGGTAGGGGATGACGGCCAAGCCATCGTGGAACAGCGCGCGGATGGCGGTGGCCATGGAATGTTTGGTCATGCCTTCAAACCGCAGCGGCGCGAACGCCCAGTGCATCCAGGTCGAGGCCGTGCTGTTCCCGTCGCCGATGGTGCGGCGGTCGATGTCGCTCAACCCCTCGGCGTAGAGTTCATCGTTCAACTGGCTGAGCATCCCGACCCCGTAGGCGTCGCCAATCGCAAAGTCGGGGCGGAAATACTCCCAGAATCCACGGAGATCACGCTTGACGGTCTGATCGTCGGCCCCCGGTGCCCAGGTCTTGGCGAAAATGAAGGCGGTGAAGTTGCCCATCTGCTCCAGGACCACGAACGCATGGCGGGAGGCGTGAACGTCCTCGCCGTGGCCGGAGGCGTCGTAGCCGAACGCCAGCAACCCGCGCTTCTTATGCCGGACGCCCGGCAGCGGTTCCACCCATTCCACGCCCGACTTGAGGCCGAGGGTTAGGGCGTCGCGGATCTTGCACTCCCAGATCAGGTTGCGGCTGGAGACGTTGCGGCAGAGCAGCTGCCGGAGGTATTCATCGGGCGACAACTGCGAGCGCATCAGATCGATGAAGTCTTCGTTGATGATGCCCAACTCAATCCCGAGGTAGGCGTCCACCGGGGGCAGGACCCGGTATTCGCCGGACGCGACCATGGCGCTCAGGGTGTCCGCGCCTTTGAACACCCCGGTGATGCGGATCTGCGGATCGTTGCGGCTGGCCTGGTGCGCGCCGAGGCGGCGGGTGGAGCCGAGCATCAGCAGGAAGCGGGCGTACAGCCGATCTTTGGGCATGTCGTCCACCTCTTCCAGGGATGCCGTGGTCAAGTCGCCGCCGTCGACCTGGGCCATGATCCCGTAGGCCCGCGCCACGCTGCGGTTGGCGAACTGGTAGTAGGTGTCGGCCATCTGCGTCCGGCCGCGCAAATGGTGGAGGTGGGCGGTGAGAATCTCGGAACGGCGGATGGCGTCCAGGTGATAGCCGAGATTGACCAGGGATTGCGCTTCCCGCGGCGCGACGATGCCTTCTTCCTGATCGGCGTGGGTGGCGTTGTGCTTGAGCAGGTAGAGTTCCTTGACCGCCGTCTTGCCGGTCCGCCGACAGGAAAAGTCGATGCTGCGGGGGTGGCGGTCCATTTCGATGCACTTGAGCACCTGCATCGGATCGAGTTCGACGTTGTGGACGTGCTTGTGCCACAGCCCGTGATCGGCGGCGTAGCGCATCACCTCGGTCTCGGCCTGAGCCTGAAGCTTGAGGCGCTGCGCCCCGCTGATCCGGTCAGGCATGGGCTAGTCTTGCTTCGTCCGCTCATCGACAAAAAATTCGATGGCGGAAATACTTTCCAACTCTAAGGTTGGATCGACCATGGCATCTACCCACGTATGCCAGTCAGTGGGTTCGGCGTCCGTCAAGCGCGCGATCTTCACCAGCTTGAACCCTCCTAGTGAGTTTTTTCTTTTTAATGTGTACAGAGTGCAGTGGCTCAATTAAAAATCTCCGTCAGCGACTTGAAAGCATGTAACGCCAGCATCTCGCCACATCTTTACCACTTGATCTCGGTCGTCAAAAACTGCTACCAATCTCGCTCTGTCGGAATAAAGCATTAAGTCAAACCACTGCTTTTTCAGAACGTGGTCCACTGTGTAATCACCTTCAGCGCGCATCACCAGCATCGGCCCCTCCAGTTCGGCAGTCAAAAAGCTGGTGTGATCGGCAAGCCACCTCACGGTTTTATCCCGCACTTCATCGCTGCGACCGGAGAATATCCAAATGTCGGCAAATATGCGCAGGGACTCCATCACCCGAATGACCGGATGGTTAGGCAAGTCTTTATCGCATGCCGCATAAAAATCTTTCCACTTATCGCGAGATTCTCGTTTAAGGATAGGGGTGCGGTGGTCATTGAGCGCAAGTGTCCCATCCAGATCAAAAATATAAAGAGGTTTCATAATTTCTCCATAGGAAGTCTGGTCAGGCATGG
>REEE01000010.1 GCA_007695245.1 Candidatus Competibacteraceae bacterium
CCCGCCTCGGCCAGCACCTGCAATTTGGGAATCCGCATGAATCGGTGGGTTCGTCCCGAGGATTGAAAGCGCTGAAAAATTAACCTAAATTGCGATAAAGCGCAATAGAAAATTTATTTTCAATCAAGCGTATTGCGGTTTATTCAATTTATAAAACATTTATTGAAATTGCGAATTGACCATAAAAAATTATCATTTTAGTTTTTTTGATGCGTCTTTCCCGCGCCGATGAGGGATTCGCCGATTTTTCCAGCCGCGCGGTTCGCGAGCGCAACAGGTTATAAAATCAAACATTCGAGAGGGAGCGTTCCGGAGTTGTCCACAGCAACGGTGGATAACTCCGGCCCCGGCCGGCGGCGGGCGCGGGCGGGGCGGATCTACCCGGTCGGGGCGCGGGAGGCCGCATGGGCGGTCGCCTCCCGCTGGGCGCGTTGCAGGTGCTCGCGCAAGGGCGCGGCCGCCGCGCCGCCGGTTTCGCCCCAGCGATCCAGGAAGATCAGGGTGTCCAGCGGCAACCGCTCGCGCCAGCCGGCCGCCTCCAGGTCCGGGCGGTCGCGGAACTGGCCGACGTACCCCAGGCACAGATAGGCCACGGGGACGATCCGGTCCGGCAGTCCCAGCAGGTCCCGCAGCGCCGTCGGGTGGAGGATGCTGACCCAGCCGACCCCGATCCCCTCGGCGCGGGCCGCCAGCCAGAGGTTCTGCACCGCGCACACCGTGCTGTAGACGTCCATCGCCGGGTCGTGGGTGCGGCCCAGCACCACCGGGCCGGCCCGGTCCCGGTCGCAGGTCACGCACAGGTTGAGGGGCGCCTCGCGAATGCCTTCCAGCTTCAACCGTTGGTAGAGGTCCCGGCGTTCGCCGTCGAACCGCTGGGCCGCTTCGGCGTTGGCGCGCAAAAACGCCGCATGCACCTGGCCCTTCAGCGCGGGATCGCGCACCAGCAGGAAGTTCCACGGCTGCATGAAGCCGACCGAGGGCGCGAAATGCGCCGCCGCGAGCAGCCGCGCCAGCACGGCGTCGGGAATCGGGTCCGGCGCGAACGGGCCGCGCACGTCCCGACGGGTGAAAAGGGTTTGGTAAACGGCGGCGCGCGCGACCGTCGCCCGATCGGCGGCGGCGGGCGGATGGAGCCATTCGATCTTCATTGACGTCCCCTGCAGGCAAGATCGCCGGCTGGAGCCGGTGAAGGGGTAACCGCCGCTCAATATTCCCAGAAAATCCGCTGCAGTTCGGCGGTATCCGTCGTCTGGGTCAAGGCCACCGCCGCCAGAATGCGGGCCTTCTGCGGGTTGAGGTCGTGGGCCACGATCCAGTCGTACTCGTCGTCGGGTTGTTCGGCGTTGCGCAGCACGAACCCCCCGCCGGTGACGCGCGCCGCCCGCAGGATGTGGAGGCCCTTCTCCCGCAGCTCGCGCAGCGTGGGTACGAGCTGTTGCGGCACCGACCCGTTGCCGGTTCCGGCGTGGACGATGGCCGCCACGCCGGCCTCGGCGAACGCCCGGTAGGCGGCGTCGGAGACATTGCCGTAGCCGTAGGCGATCTCGACCGGGGCCAGCGCCGCCTCCAACCGTTCGATGTCGAACTCGGAATGCACCGTATGGCGCTTCACCGGCTGGCGAAACCAGTAGGTCTGGCCCTCGACCACCATGCCCAGGGGTCCCCAGGGACTGCCGAACGCGTCGGTCCGGATATTGGCGGCCTTGAGCACGTCGCGCCCCGCGTGAATTTCGTCGTTCATGACCACCAGCACCCCCTTGCCGCGGGCGTCGGGGCTGCGGGCGACGGCGACGGCGCTGTAGAGGTTGAGCATGCCGTCGGCGGACATGGCCGTGCCGGGACGCATCGAACCCACGACGACGATCGGTTTTTCGGAGCGGATGACCAGGTTGAGGAAGAACGCCGTCTCCTCGATCGTGTCGGTGCCGTGCGTGATGACGAGGCCGTCCACGTCGTCCTGCTTGAGCCGTTCGTTCACCCGGCGGCCGAGTTCCAAAAGATGCGCGTTGGTGAAGCTCTCCGAGGCGATCTGGAAGACCTGCTCGCCCGTCACCTCGGCCAGATTCGTGAGTTCCGGCACGCCGGCGATGAGCCGGTCCACCGGCACCGTGGCGGCCTGATAGGTGGCGCTGGCGGCGGCGCCCGCGCCCGCGCCGGCGATGGTGCCGCCGGTGGCGAGAATGACCACCCGGGCGCGGTCCTCGGCGCGCGCGGCGCGCTCCTCGGCTTGCGCCTCGGGGTGGGGCTCGCGCGCTTGCAGGGCCGGCGCCAGCAGCAGGGCGAGCGCGACGAAGCCGACGATCCGATGACGTAACGTGTGCATCGCTGGATGACCTCTCGTGGATGGTGGTGGGTTAGGATCCGGGTAACAGCCGGTCAGGGTAAGGGGTTTAATTCAGTGGATGCAAGGGTAGAGACGCCGCGGGGGACGCGCCGCCGGTCGCCGGCTCGGGCGGGGTCGCGGAACCGCTCGATCGCGCCGGGGGCGACGGCCGACCGCCGCAGGACCGGTCCCGATGTCCCCAGCAATGGGACGAACCGGCGCAAGCCGCGTCCCCCACCGGGACGCCCGGCGACCGGCCCGGGCGGACGGCCCTATACGATGACGCCGGCCGCGCGGCGCCTGGCCCAAGCGGCGATGGGCCAGCCGGAGACCCACGGGGGCACGCTCGGCCGGGAATTGGGCATCGCCAAGCAGACCCTCTACCGCTCTGTGGGGCCGAAAGGCGAACCGCGCCCGGACGGCGAGAAACTGCTGGCGCGGCGGCGCGCGGACGGGTCGGGGGGCGCGAAGCGGTCCTTGGCGGCCCTGCGCGGGCGCCGCACCGCGAACGGCTCGTTGCCCGTGCCGGGCTTTCAGGCGGGCCGGGTCGGTCGGGGCGGGCCGCGCACGACGAGATAGACACCGCCCACCGCCAGCACCATGCCGGTGAGGGAAAGCGCCGGCAGCGTCTCGCCAAACACCCCCCAGGCGATCAGCGCCGTGCTCAACGGCGTCAGGTAAAACAAACTGGCGACGTTCACCGCGCTGCCGCGGTGGATCAGC
>REEE01000261.1 GCA_007695245.1 Candidatus Competibacteraceae bacterium
TCGCCCAACCGCCGGTTCTGGAAGACCTCTTTGAACACCTGCTCGACTGCCCGGATGCGACCGCTTGGCTGGCGCGGTTGCACGCGGCGGCCGAGGAAGGGGAAAGGGAAAGGGAAAGGGAAAGGGAAAGGGAAAGGGAAAAGGGGAAAGGCCCCAAGTGAAAGGCGAACGGCGAACGGCGCCATGAAACAAATCCTCCAATCCCTCAAAACCGGCGCGACCGAACTGGTCGAAGCGCCGAGCCCCCGGCCCGGCGCCGGCCAACTCCTGATCCAGACTTACCGCTCGCTGATCTCCGCCGGCACCGAGCGCATGCTGGTCGACTTCGGCAAAGCGGGCCTGTTGGACAAGGCGCGCCAGCAGCCGGAGAAGGTGAAGCAGGTGCTGGACAAGGTGCGCACCGATGGACTGCTGACCACCGTGGACGCGGTGCGCGCGAAGCTGGGCGAGCCCTTGGCGCTCGGCTACTGCAATGCCGGCGTGGTGCTGGAGGTGGGTGCGGGCGTCACCGGTTTCCAGCCGGGCGACCGGGTGGCCTCGAACGGCAAGCACGCGGATCTGGTCCTGGTCCCGCGGAACCTGTGCGCGAAGATTCCGGAGACCGTGGACGACGAATCCGCCGCCTTCACCGTGCTGGCCTCGATCGGCCTGCAGGGCCTCCGGCTGGCGCAGCCGACGCTGGGCGAGTGTTTCGCGGTCACCGGCGTCGGCTTGATCGGACTGGCCACGGTGCAACTGCTGCGGGCGCAGGGCTGCCGGGTGCTGGCGATCGACTTCGACCCCGCCAAGCTGGCGCTGGCCGCGCGCTTCGGCGCGGCGGTCTGCAATCCCGCCCAGGGCGAAGACCCGGTCGCCGCCGGCCTGGCCTTCAGCCGGGGCCACGGCGTGGACGGCGCGCTCATCACCGCGGCGACCCCCTCCAGCGATCCGGTCTCCCAGGCGGCGCGGATGTCGCGCCAGCGCGGGCGGATCGTGCTGGTGGGAGTCACGGGACTGGAACTGAACCGCTCGGAATTTTACGCCAAGGAACTCAGCTTCCAGTTATGCGTCCCGGGTGTTGATACCGGCGTTCGAGGCGGCGGGGGCGCGGTTCCAGACGATCGTGACGGCCGGTGGGGTGAGCGGCGTGGTGCAGGGTCGGCGCGCGGGGTTTGCCGAGGCGAGCACCGATGTGGAGGCGATGCTGGCCGATCCCGAGATCGACACGGTGGCGGTGGTCACGCGGCACAACACGCACGCGCGGTTCGTGGCGCAGGCGCTGCGGGCGGGGAAGCACGTGTTCGTGGAAAAGCCGCTGTGTTTGACGCTGGAGGAGCTGGCGGAGATCGAGCAGGCGTGCAAGACCGCGAACCACCCCGGCGCTGCCGCGCCACCCCTCCTTGGAAAGGAGGGGAATGGCAACCGTATTGCCCCTCCGCCTCGGGGGAGCCTGCTGATGGTCGGCTTCAACCGGCGTTTCGCGCCGCAGGTGGTGAAGATGAAGGCGCTGCTGGCCAGCGTGGCGGAGCCCAAAGCCTTCGTCATGACCATGAACGCCGGCGCGATTCCGCCGGAGCACTGGACGCAGGATGTGGCGGTGGGCGGCGGGCGGATCATCGGCGAGGCCTGCCATCACTTCGACCTGATGCGCTTTCTGGCCGGCAGCCCCATTGTTTCGGTGCAGGGGCGACGGATGGGCGACGCGCCGGGCGTGGCGGTGCCGGAAGACAAGGCCGCGTTCGTGCTCGGCTTCGCCGACGGCTCGTTCGGCACGGTGCATTATCTCGCCAACGGCGCGGCCAGCTTCCCGAAGGAACGGATCGAGGTGTTCGTGGCCGGCCGCGTGCTGCAACTGGATAATTTCCGCAAGCTGAAGGGCTACGGCTGGCCGGGCTTCCGCGGCATGAACCTGTGGCGCCAGGACAAGGGCCAGAAGGCCTGCGCCGCCGCGTTCCTGGACGCGGTGGCCAGGGGCTGGCCGGCGCCGATCCCGGCGGAAGAACTGTTCGAGATCGCACGGGTGAGCATCGAGGCGGCGGAGCAGTTGCGGGGGCAGTGAGTGAGGTCCCCTTTGTCATGAAAAGATCCCCTTTGTCATGAAAAGGCGCTCGGGGAATAACCCGAAACGACGTATCATCCCGATCGACCGACTGAATCCAACGGATTTGGGATGAGCGATGCCCAGAAGCTGGGAAATAAATGCCGAGTGGGAATACCTGGATTCTGGGTTGCCTGAAGAGCGCGCCTGTTTTGCCGCGCTGAGCATTGATGCCCACGCGCAGTGTTTGACCGAAGGGCGCGATGCATGGGCCAACCGCCTGCGCAAGGCCCCCTACCTGTCCGCCTACCCTTTCGCCGAATGGCTGGCGTGGAATTGGTGGCGGTTGCGCTGGGAGCCGCGAGCGCCCGCGGCGGCATCGTCCAGCAGCGGAAAGGCGAAAGGCGAAAGGCGAAAGGCGAAAGGCGAAAGGCGCAAGGTGAAAGGCAATGGACCACGACCACGGCTATAAACGGCTGTTCTCCCACCCGGAAATGATCCGGGATTTACTGCTGGGCTTCGTCCGCGAACCCTGGATCGCCGACCTCGACTTCGCCACCCTGGAAAGGTACCCCGGCGAATTCATCGACGACCGGCTCCGGCAGCGGCGCAACGACGTCATCTGGCGGCTGCGGCGCGGGCCGGACTGGCTGTATCTCTACCTCCTGCTCGAATTCCAGTCCGGCGTCCATCCCTTCATGGCCGCCCGGCTGTCCACCTATCTCGACCTGCTCTACCAGGACCTGATCCGCGGCCGGCAACTCGAACGGCGGCCACCCGGCCAGCCGCGCCGGCTGCCGCTCGTGCTCCCCATCGTCCTGTACAATGGTCGGCGGCGCTGGACCGCGCCCACCGACCTGGCCGAGCTGATCGAACCCGGCCCGACCGGGCTGGACGCCTACCGGCCCCGGCTGCGCTACCTGCTGGTGGACGAAAGCGCCTACGCCGACGCCGAACTGGCCGCCATGCGCAACCTGGCCGCCGCCCTGTTCCGGCTGGAGAACAGCCGGGGACC
>REEE01000150.1 GCA_007695245.1 Candidatus Competibacteraceae bacterium
ATGCGAAGCGCCCATGCGGAATGGATCGCAGAAAGGGCTTGGCGCGCCTGCTGAATAATCGAATAATAACGCTGGCTCGCCATCGAATGCGGTTTCTACCCAGGAATACGGCGGGCCGTCAGCAACCCGTTTTCCAGACCCCGAGAAAATATTGAACGCCATTATCGAAGCATTTCCTTCCCAGCGCGAGCAACCTCCGATGTCCCCCATTCTGAAATCCACCAAGCTGGCCAGCGTCTGCTACGACATCCGCGGACCGGTGCTGGCGCGCGCCAAGCAGATGGAAGATGAAGGGCAACGGATCACCAAGCTCAACATCGGCAACCCGGCACCGTTCGGATTTCTGGCACCGGAAGAGATCGTGCAGGACATGATTCGCAACCTGCCGGACGCCTCCGGCTATTGCGACGCCAAGGGCCTATTCGCCGCGCGCAAGGCGGTGATGCACTACACCCAGCAGAAAGAGATCCCCGGCGTACAGATCGAGGACATCTACATCGGCAACGGGGTGTCCGAACTGATCGTCATGACCCTGCAAGCCTTGTTGAACAACGACGATGAGGTGCTGATTCCGGCCCCGGACTATCCGCTGTGGACGGCGGCGGTCAGCCTGTCGGGCGGCGTACCGCGTCATTATCGCTGCGACGAACAGTCCGACTGGCTGCCGGATCTGGACGATGTCCGCGGTCTGATCACCCCGCGCACCCGGGCGCTGGTCGTCATCAACCCTAACAATCCGACCGGCGCGCTGTATCCGGTGGAGATGCTGCGGGAACTCGTGGAGATCGCCCGCCAGCATCAGCTCATCCTCTACGCCGACGAGATTTACGACAAGGTGCTTTACGATGGCGCCAAGCACACCTCGCTGGCCGCCCTGGCGGAAGAGGTGTTGTGCCTGACCTTCAACGGGCTGTCGAAAAACTACCGATCCTGCGGGTACCGCGCCGGTTGGGTGGTGGTGTCGGGCGATAAGAACCACGCGCAGGATTATATCGAGGGTCTGACCATCCTCGCCTCGATGCGGCTGTGCGCCAACGTCCCGGCGCAATTCGCGATTCAGACCGCGCTCGGCGGTTACCAGAGCATCGACGATCTGGTCCTGCCGACCGGTCGTCTGGGCAAGCAGCGCGACCTGGCGTTCGATTTGATCACAGCGCTGCCCGGCGTCAGTTGCGTCAAGCCCCGCGCGGCGCTGTATCTCTTTCCTCGGCTCGATCCCCGGATTTATCCGATCGTCGACGATCAGCAGTTCGTGCTCGACCTGCTGCTGGAGGAGAAAGTGCTCCTGGTGCAGGGGACCGGTTTCAACTGGCCGCATCCGGACCATCTGCGGATCGTGTTCCTACCCCACGAGGACGATCTCATCGACGCCATCGGACATCTCGCCCATTTCCTGGAGCGCTACCGCAAGCGCCACGGGGGTTGACGGTCTGTTGCCGCGCCTGATTCACGCCGAAGTCCGGCCGGCGGTAAGGCGAGGTCGATCGCCTTACCGCCGGCCGGAAATGGATATCCTGTTTAGCAAAGGAGCAAATCGAGCGACCTCGACTACCACCTCCGCAGATTGCGCGCGGCGCGTGGCCCCAGATATTGGCGGGTCCAGTGATAATTGGGGCGTCCCCACCGATCGTAGCAAACCTCCTGAAATCGGTCGCAGCGCACGCCCGGTTCGGGATAAAACAGCCGTTGGCTGTGTCCTCTCGGCCCCGGACCCGGTCCCGACCTCCGCTCGTAGTGGCGCCGCAGATCGCGGCGCAGTTGATGGGCCGCCCGCTCGCCGAAATAAGCCTGGGTCATTCTGATGCTGGGCGCGCCCCGCACGTAACAGACGCGGGCGGACGCATTGCAACGGACTCCCGGCTCCGGCGAAAACGAGCGAGCCAGGGCCGGATTCAGGATCGCGCCCACCAGAAACAGCGTCAAACCGGTCGCGACGACCGTACTTATACTCATCTTCATTGCGAGACTCCCGATAGCGCTTCCGGCGATCAATTCAGTCGGTTACGCCGTAGTGGGTTGACAGACGCGCCTATCCTGTCTCGATGAGCGTGAATTTTCGCTGAATCCTCCACCACAACCCGGCTCACTGGTTCTTGTAGAATGATTTCCAGGACTTTCGCCGATCGACGGGGTGTCGTCATACCCGTAAAAACGGGTATCCAGTTTTTTCAGTCGGTGACTGAATTCCCGCTTGTGTGGGAATGACGGAAAACGAACGCCCTGATTTCTTTACTGTTGTGTCAACCATTCCCCACAGGGCATTCCATGTCGGCCACCGATCATCCCGTGCTTCGCCAGCAATTGCTCGACGCCCATGCGGCGCTGCCTCCCCTGGAGCAGGCCGTCCTGCAACTGCTGTCCGTCGTTTTTGATGGCGTCACCAAAACATCGCTCGCCGATTGCATCCGCCGCTGCGCGCTGCCGCTGTTCAAGTTCAAGGGGTTTCCACAGCCGGGACTGGGACCGGTGCTCGACCGGCTCGCGCGCGAAAACCTGGTGCTCAAGGTCGATCATTACTGGTTCTGCCCTCCACTGCTGGCCGAGCATCTCATCCGCCTGACCGTGCGGGAAGGTCGTTTCGAGGTGTTCGCCAAGGCCGTGCAGGAGGCGATCAAAATTCCCGGCTGGGGCGATTATCTGTATTTCCAAAGCTATCGGCAGGCGCTGCGCGAGCTGCGCATCGCTTTTTACCGGAGCGACCTGGCGCGGGTGCAACGCATCCTGCAGGTCTGCGTCAAGAACTACCCCAGAGACCTGGCGCAAACTCCGCCCTGGCTGCTGATCTTCAACAACCCCTTCGACGCCGACGGTCTGCGCGCGCTGCCCGACGAGTTGCTCGGCGAGGCGCTGGCGACCCTGTTCGCCACCACGGCGCGGTACCTGGAGCCGGCCGAGGAACTGCTCGCCCTGGCTGAAAGTCTGCTGGCCGAAAACCGCTGCGCCGAGCCGCTGCGTTACTACCTGGCCGAACAGGCCTTGCTGCGCGACAATCCGGCGCGGGCGCGGCACTATCTGTCCCGAAGCCCCGAGCCGACGGACTACCGCGAAGCTCTGCACGGCTGGCTGGCGTTTCTCGACGAGCGGGACGAGGAGGCCATCCAGCATTACGAGAACGCCCTGAAACTGCTCCGCAAACGCACCGGCAAGCGCAAAATTTTCTTCGACTACCTGGCCGGCGTCTTTTTCATCCTGGCGCTGCTGGCCCGCGGGACCGTCCCCCACCTCCGCCGGGCGACGGAGGTCATGACGCCGCTGTTCGACAAGGGCGCGCACTACTCCTACGCGGACGTCTATCGGAGTCTGCGGCAGGTCGTGGACGCCCAGCAGGGGCAGATCAATAAAATCACTCCGCCGGATCTAACCGCCCCCGTCCCAGCGCTCTACCACCTTTTCCAGTTGCTGTCCCTGTTTTGGCTGAACGCCGTCAAACCGCGGGCCTTGCGCGATCCGACATCGATCTTGTCGGACATCGCACGCACGAACGGCTACCACTGGTGCGCGACCGAACTCAACGAACTCCTGCGCTGCCTGGACAAGGCTCCGGACGCTGCATCGCCCGAAGCCGGCGGGCGTCCTCTCACCCGACTGTTCCAACTCAAGGAACCTTGGGAACACGCCTTGAACGCGCTGCTCGATCTGACGCAGTCCGGGCAGGATTCCCCGGCAGCCGCCGCGCAGACGCGGCTGGTGTGGTGGATCAGCTGGCATAAGAGTGGCAACTGTACGATCAGTCCCCGCGAACAGAAACGCGACGCCCGGGGACAGTGGACGCAAGGCCGGCCCGTGGCTTTGAAGCGCCTGTACGGCCATCCGGAAAAACTGGATGCGCTCACCCCTCAGGACCGCGACCTCTGCACGGCCATCCGCCCGATCTATTCCGGCTACTACGGCGGGACCAGCCACGAGATCGACATCGACCAAGCGCTGCCGCTGCTGGTCGGCCACCCGCTGGTGTTCTGGGCGGATCTCCCGGCGGTGCGGGTGGAACTGGTCCGCGGCGAGCCGGAGCTGCTGGTCACCCCACAAGGCCAACAATGGCGCCTGGAACTGTCACCCCCGGCGGTGGCCGGCGAATTGGTGCGGGTCGTCAAGGAAACGCCGACCCGCCTCAAGGTGATCGTGTTCGCTGAAGCGCACCAGCGAGTGATGAAGATTCTAGGCCAAGGGCTGACCGTTCCGGCGGCGGCCAGGGCGCGCGTGCTGGAAACCGTGGCGGCCTTGGCGAACCTGGTCACCGTACAGTCCAGCATCGACGCCGGCGTGGACCATCTGGAGGAAGTCGCCGCCGATTCCTTGCCTCATGTCCACCTCCTGCCCTTCGGCGAAGGACTGAAGATCGAGTTGCGCGTCCGGCCCTTCGCCACCGGCGGTCCCTATTACCGGCCCGGTTTGGGTGGCGAGCGGGTGATCGCCGAAATCGACGGCAAGCGAGTGCAATCCCGGCGCGATCTAAAACTGGAGCGCCGACGGGTGGCGCAGGTCGCGACCGCCGCCCCCACTCTGTCGCGCCAGCCCACCGTCGGCGGCGAATGGATTCTGCCCGATCCGGAAATCTGCCTGGAGGCGCTGCTGGAACTGCAAGCCTTGGGCGACCAGGTGGTGCTGGAATGGCCGGAGGGGGAGGCGTTCAAGGTCGGCCGGCCGGCTTCCCTCCAGCAACTCCGCCTGCATATCAAGCGTCATCGGGACTGGTTCGATCTCGACGGCGAGCTGCGCCTGGACGAACAGGTGTTCAACATGCGCCAGTTACTGGAACTGATCGAGCAGGCTCCCGGCCGGTTTCTGCCGCTGGGCGAGGGCCGCTTCCTGGCCTTGACCGAGGAATTTCGCCGTCGTTTGGAGGAACTGCGCGGCTTCGGCGAACCGAGCGCCACGGGCGTGCGGTTTCACCCGCTGGCGGCTTCGGCCCTGGAACCGCTCGCCGCCGAGGCGGGGACGGTGCGCGCGGACGCCGCCTGGAAAGCGCACCTGCAGCGGTTGCGGGAGGCCGAGGCGCTGCAACCGGTGGTCCCCTCGACCCTACAGGCCGAACTGCGGGATTACCAGGCGGACGGCTTTCAATGGCTGGCGCGACTGGCGCATTGGGGCGTGGGCGCCTGTCTGGCCGATGACATGGGCTTGGGCAAGACGGTGCAAGCCCTGGCCCTGCTGCTGACCCGCGCCGCCGACGGTCCGGCCCTGGTGGTGGCACCCACCTCGGTGTGCCTGAACTGGCTGGATGAGATCCGGCGGTTCGCCCCCACCTTGAACCCCATCGTGTTTGGCGGCGGCGACCGCGAGCAGACTCTGGCCCGGTTGGGACCGTTCGATCTGCTGATTTGCAGCTACGGGCTGTTGCAGCAGGAAGCGAAGCGGCTGGCGGGCCAGGAATGGCGGACCATCGTGCTCGACGAGGCGCAGGCCATCAAGAACATGGCCACCAAGCGCTCCCAAGCGGCCATGAGCCTGCGCGGCGACTTCAAAATGCTCGCCACCGGCACCCCGATCGAGAATCATCTGGGCGAACTGTGGAACCTGTTCCGCTTCATCAACCCGGGCCTGCTCGGCTCCCTGGAGCGGTTCAACCAGCGCTTCGCCACCCCCATCGAGCGCGATCGGGACACCGCGGCCCGGCACCGGCTCAAGCAACTGATCCAACCGTTTATCCTGCGCCGGCTGAAATCCGAAGTTCTGGAGTCGCTGCCGCCGCGCACCGAGATTCTGCGCCGGGTGGAGTTGGGACCGGAGGAATCGGCCCTGTACGAGGCCCTGCGCCAACAGGCGTTGATCCGACTCGCCAAGGTCGACGACGCCGACCAGCAGAAGTCCTTCCAGATTCTCGCCGAGATCATGAAGCTGCGCCGGGCCTGCTGTCATCCGAAGCTGGCGCTGCCGGATACCGACCTGGGCGGCGCCAAGCTGGCGGCGTTCGAGGAGATTCTCGAAGAGTTGCTGGACAACCGCCACAAAGCCCTGGTGTTCAGCCAATTCGTCGATCATCTCGCCATCATCCGCGCCGTATTGGAACGGAAGGGCGTCGTTTACCAGTATCTGGACGGGAGCACGCCGGCCGCCGAGCGCAAACGGCGGGTGGACGCCTTCCAGGCCGGCCGGGGCGACGTGTTCCTGATCAGCCTGAAGGCGGGCGGGCTGGGGCTGAATCTCACCGCCGCTGATTACGTCATTCACATGGACCCGTGGTGGAATCCGGCGGTGGAGGATCAGGCCTCGGATCGGGCGCACCGCATCGGCCAGCAGCGGCCGGTGACTATTTACCGGTTGGTGGCCCAAGGCACCATTGAGGAAAAAATCGTCGCCCTGCATCACCAGAAGCGGGATCTGGCCGATCGATTGTTGGAGGGGACCGAAGCGAGCGGGCGGATTTCGGCGGAGGAATTGCTGGAATTGCTGCGGGAGACCGCGTGAGGGTGCGGTATAGTGCGCCGGCAAAAAATAACGACGAGCCTCCTCATGTCGTTCGTTGACCCGCCGAGGAAACAGTCATAGAACCACCGCGCGATCCTTCTCAACCGCAAACCCGGCAACACATCGCCCTGGTGGCCTTCCTGGCCTGGATCAGCCTCGGCGCCGACGGTCTGTCCTCCGTCTGCTACGGACCCGAAGCCGGATTTCTGGCGCTGGGTCCGTACACCCATCTCGGGCTGTACCTGGCGGCCGCCACCTTCGTGACCGTGTTCATCATCGCCCTGGCCTACAACCAGGTCATCGAACTGTTCCCGAGCGGCGGCGGCGGTTACAAGGTCGCCACCCAGTTGCTGGGACCACGCGCCGGCTTGACCTCGGGCGCGGCGCTGTTGGTGGACTACATGCTGACCATCGCCATCTCCATCGCCGCCGGGGTCAGCGCGCTGCTCAGTCTGCTACCGCCCGAAGCCCAAGCTTACAAACTCCCCATTGAGGTGGCGCTCGGCATCGGCCTGGTCGCGCTCAACCTGCGCGGGTTCAAGGAACCCATCAAACTGCTGCTGGTCGTCCTGGTCGGCTTTTTTATCACCCATGCGTTTCTGATCGTCTACGGCATCATCGCCCAAGCCGACAGCCTGCCCGACCTGATCCCGGACACCCTCGTGGAAACCGAACAGCTCACCCAGGAGATGGGCTGGATCTTCGCCGTTTCGCTGTTCCTGCGCGCCTATTCGCTGGGCGCCGGCACCTACACGGGGCTGGAAGCCGTCTCCAACAACGCCAACATGCTGAGCGAACCGCGGGTCCGCACCGGCAAATACGCCATGTTCTACATGGCCGGCGCGCTCAGTTTCACCGCCGGGGGCATCCTGCTGCTCTACCTGCTGTGGGAGGTGCAGCCCGTCGCCCACCAGACCCTGAACGCCGTGACTTTCGGTGCCATCATCGACAGTTGGCAATTCAATCCCACCCTCAGTTTCACTCTCTTGGCCCTGGTCATGATCTTGGAAGCGGGACTGCTGTTCGCCGCTTGCAGCACCGGGTTCCTCGGCGGACCGATGGTGCTGGCCAGCATGGCGGTGGATTCCTGGGTACCCCGCCAGTTTCGCAATCTGTCCGCCCGGCTGGTCACCCAGAACGGCATTCTCCTGATCGGGCTGGGGGCCATCGGCATCCTGTTGTGGACCGAGGGCAACGTGGCGGTGCTGGTGGTGTTGTACAGCATCAACGTCTTCCTGACCTTTTCGCTGTCGCTGCTGGGCCTGTGCCGGCACTGGTGGCGGAGTCGCTACGACGAACCGAACTGGCGGTCGCGACTGCTGCTGGCGTCGCTCGGGTTCGTGGTGGCCAGCGGCATCCTGGTGATCACCGTGGTGGAGAAGTTCACCGAGGGCGGCTGGCTGACGCTGCTCATCACCGGCCTGATCATCGGGCTGTGCGTGTTGATCAAACAGCACTACGAGCAGGTTCGCCGGCAATTGCAGCTGATCGACGCGCTGTACGCGCCGCGTCCGGACTGGGACGAGGAGAAGCTGCCGGAGCCGCCGCTGGACGCCGCGCAACCCACCGCGATCTTTTTGATCGGCAAGAACCGCGGCCTGGGCATGTACGCCCTCAAATGGCTCAATGAGTTATTTCCCGGCCATTTCAAAAACTTTATCTTCGTCAGCGTCGGCGAGGTGGACACCGAGAGCTACGGCGGCAAGGGCGCATTGCGCTCGCTGCAATATCAGATCGAAAATTCGCTGCGCTACTACGTGCATTACTGCCACCAGCAAGGTTGGGCGGCAGCCTCTTACGCGATCTATGGCGCCGACGTGGAAGCGGAGCTGGAGCAATTGATCGTCAAGGTGGTCCAGGAGTATCCCAACAGCGTCTGCCTGGCCAGCAAGCTGATCTTCCCCAACGAAAACTGGTTCATCGGCTGGTTGCACAATCACACGGCCATCGCCATGCAACGCCGCCTGCACCTGCGGGAAATTCAAATGATCGTCACGCCGATCAAGATTTAAGGCAACCGTCCGGAATTCACCCACCATGATCGAAAATGACGCCGCCTTCGTGTTCGGCCTGCTGGCCGTCACCGTCGTACTCTTCGCCAGCGACCGGCTGCGGCCAGATGTGGTGGCCCTACTGGTCATTCTGGCGCTGATTCTCGGCGACATCCTGCCGGTGACCGAGGCGGTCGCCGGCTTCGGCGATCCGTTGATCCTGCTGATCGCCGGACTGTTCGTGGTCGGCGAGGGTCTGGTGCGCACCGGCGTCGCCTACCAGGTCGGCGTCTGGCTGACCCGGATGGCCGGCTCCAGCGAAACCCGGTTGCTGGTGCTGCTGATGCTGGCGGTGGCCGGGCTGGGGGCGTTCATGAGTTCCACCGGGGTGGTGGCGATCTTCATCCCGGTGGTGCTGGGCATGACCGCCCGGCTCGGCATCAGCCCGGGCCGGCTGATGATGCCGCTGGCCTTCGCCGCCCTGTTCAGCGGCATGTTGACCCTGATCGCTACCCCGCCCAATCTGGTGGTGAACGATGCCCTGCGCAACGCCGGCTTTCAACCGTTCGGCTTCTTCGACATCACGCCCATCGGTCTGCTGGCCCTGGCGGCGGGCATCGTCTACATGTGGCTGGTCGGCTCCCGCCTGCTGCCGGCCAGCCCGCCCCGGACCCAGCTCGCCGCCCGCCGCCATACCCTGCGGGAGCTGGCCGAGCGTTACGATTTGACCGGCCAGCTGCACCGCCTGCACGTCGGCATGGATTCGCCGCTGGCCGGCCAGACCGTGGCCCAGGCCGAACTGCGCACCCGGTACGGCGTCACCATCGTCGGCATCCAGCACCAACGGCGTTTCGGCGAATCCATCGCGCCCGCGCTCGCCGACACCGAGTTTCGCCCCGGCGACGCCCTGTACGTGGTCGGCCCGGCGGCGGCGGCCGACCGGTTGCGCGCCAGCGAGGGGTTGACCGCGCTGATCGTGGAAGGCAGCCAGCAACAGAATCTGGCCCAGGAACTGGGCATCGCCGAAGTGCTGCTGCCGCCTGAATCGAAGCTGATCGGCCAGAACCTGCAACAGGCGGCCTTCCGCTCCCGCCACGGCTTGAGCGTGCTGGGCATCCGCCGGGGCGACCATCCGCTGCCGGGAACCCTGATTGAGGAAAAACTGGCTTCCGGCGACATCCTGCTGGTGGCCGGCGCCTGGAAGCAGATCGGCCGGTTGCGCGGCGACGCCAAGGATTTCCTGGTGCTCAACCTGCCGGCGGAACTGAGCGAAGTGGCTCCAGCTTATCGACAGGCACCGTTCGCGCTGCTGATCCTGCTGGCGATGGTGGTGGCGATGACCTTGGGACTCGTGCATAACGTGGCGGCGGTGCTGCTGGCGGCCGTGGCCATGGGCCTGTTCCGCTGCCTGCGCATGGAGGATGCCTATCGGGCGATCAACTGGCCCAGCCTGGTGGTCATCGCCGGCATGTTGCCGCTGGCCCGGGCGCTGGAGCAAACCGGCGGCGTGGCCCTGGTCGCGGACGGGCTGGCGGCCTGGATCGGGCCGTTGGGGCCGCTGGCGCTGCTGGCCGGCATCTTTCTGCTGGCGGCGCTGGTCGGTGCGTTCATCTCCAACACCGCCACGGCGGTGCTGGTGGCGCCGATCGCCATCGTCACCGCGCAAACGCTGGGTTTCTCGCCCTACCCCTTCGCCATGACCGTGGCGATCGCGGCCTCGGCGGCGTTCCTGACCCCGGTCTCTTCGCCGGTCAACACCCTGGTGCTGGCACCGGGCGGCTATCGATTTAAAGACTTTATCAAGGTCGGGCTGCCGCTGCTGCTGCTGGTCATGGCTCTCTCTCTGTTGATCGTGCCATTTTTGCTACCGTTCTGAGCCGATCCTGAGCTAGCAGCTTCCGAAATTCGCCCAGCGGCATCGGCCGCCCGAACAGATAGCCTTGGCCTTCGTCGCAACCGCGCGCGCCCAGGAAATCCCGTTGTTCGACGGTTTCCACACCTTCCGCCACCACTTCCAACCCCAACCCGTGAGCCAGGGCGAGAATGGCGTCCACGATGGCGATGCTGGGGGCGCTGCCGGGTAAGTCCATGACGAAGGAGCGATCGATCTTGAGCGTATCCACCGGGAATCGTTGCAGGTAGCTGAGCGACGAGTAGCCGGTGCCGAAATCGTCGATGGCGATTCGCAGGCCCATGGTCTTGAACGCTTTTAGCGTCTCCAGGTTTTCCTCGGTATGATGCATCAGGATGCCTTCGGTCAGCTCCAGCTCCAGGCAGTTGGCGTCGAAGCCGTTTTCCGCCAGCGCCTTATGCACCCGATCCGCCAGCTCGACTTGACGGAACTGGCGGCTCGACAGGTTGACCGCCACGCGCAAGCCGGAAAATCCCATTTGGTGCAAGCGACCGACTTCGCGGACCGCGGTAAGCAACACCCATTCTCCGAGAGGGAGAATCAGCCCGCTATCCTCGGCGATCGAAATAAACCGGGCTGGTGGCAGCAACCCCAACTCCGGATGATTCCAGCGGACCAGGGCCTCGGCGCCGGTAATGGCGGCGGCGCGGAAATCCCATTTCGGCTGGTAGTACAGTTCCAGCTCCTGGCGATCCACGGCATGCCGCAAGCTGGTTTCCAGGGTCAACCGCTCGTGAGCGATCATCGTGGCGCCGGACAAGTAATACTGATAGCTGTTCCGCCCCATGTCCTTGGCTCGATACAGGGCGATATCGGCGTTTTTCAACAACATCTCGGCGTTGCGACCATCGCGCGGATACACGCTGACGCCGATGCTGCACGCGACGTGCAGCTCCTGATCGTTGATCAGGCAAGGTTGGGCGACGGCCTCCAAAATCCGCTGCGCGACTCGCGCGGCTTCATCGCTGGCGTCCAAATCGGGGAGCAGGACGGCGAACTCATCGCCTCCCTGGCGGGAAACGGTATCGCCGGGTCGCGCGCACTCCTGCAACCGCGTCGCTATTTGCCGCAGCAATTGATCGCCGACCGGGTGGCCCAGGGTATCGTTGATCCGCTTGAAGTAATCGAGATCCACCATCATCACCCCGACCTGCGCGTGGTCGCGGCTGGCTCGCAACACCGCCTGTTGCAACCGGTCGATCAACAATTCCCGATTGGGCAGTCCAGTGAGTGGATCGTACTGGGAAAGCTGTTGAATCCGCTCTTCCGCCTCCCTGCGTTCGGTGATGTCCTGCACCACGGTCACAAAGTAATCCACCACGCCGTTAGCCCGGCGCACGCAACGGCTGGAAACGCTGGCGTAAAGCACCGAGCCATCCGCGCGCATGAAGCGCTTGTCGAGCGAATAACTCTCGATCCGCCGATTCATGACCCGTTCGAATCGCGCCACCTCGGTGGCCAGATCGTCGGGATGGGTCAATTCGGCCCAACTCATGCGCAGGAGTTGGGCTCGTCGATAGCCGAGCATATCGCACAATCGTTCGTTGACCTCCCACCAGCGTTTATCGGGTCCGGTCAGAGCGATGCCGATCAGCGGCAATTCGAAGTAGCCGCGGAAACGCGCTTCGCTGGCGCGCAGGGTCTCCTCGGCCCTTTTCAGTTCGGCGATATCCGTATTGGCGCCCAGATACCCGTTCACTCGACCCGCGCGATCCAACAGCGGCGCGATCCGGGTGTTCAGCCAGGTTTCCCGGCCCGAAGGGCTACGAAATCGGTGGTCGGCCACAAATTCGGCGCCACTCACGACGGCTTGTCGCCAACCCCTCAGAACCGAATCGCGGTCGTCGGGATGCACCGCTTGAGTCCACGCCAACCCCGTGGCCTGTTCGGCGGTCAAACCCGACAACCGGCACCAGCGTTCGTTGAAGTAAAGATACTGGCCTTGCGGATCGGTCATGAAAACACCGATGGGAAGTTGCAGGATCAACGTGCGAAATCGTCGCTCGCTATCCCGCAGGGCTTCCAGGTCCTGGGATTGCTTGGCCAGTTCCACTTTGGTTCTAGCCAGTTCCGTCGTCGTTTCGGCCAGTTTCACTTCCAGATTGAGGCGCTGTCCCTCGAGCGCGGCGCTGCGGGCCTCGGACGATTCCCACTCCGCCCGCAATCGGCGGCGACTCCCGTATAACAAAACCATCCCGCCGCCCGCCATCCCCAGCACCAGCACCAGCACCACCAACACAACGCCGATCAGGCCACCGCTCCCCGAATGATCGACCAGCCCGCGATCAGGACCGCTCTGTCCCAACGGGACCCCCGTCGTCGCGAGCGCTGCCGCCCCGATGCCGCCGAGCCAAATCAGCAAAATCCAAATCCGCATTCGTCGCATTCCGTAATTCTCCACCGCCACGGGGGGAACCGCCATCCGCACTGAGTAATGTGTGCTCTATCCCTCCGCCCGATCCATGCCAAACCGCCGCTCGCGATCCGTGGTTAGGACGCAACGGTCGTCGCCTCGCAGCCCTCGACCCCATGCAGGACAGCATAGGCCGCAAATGCCGTCTCGTCCAAGGCCCCGACCAGCCGGTCGTGGGCGAACGCCCGGAAATGGCTTTCCACGATTTTGCTATTGAGCCCGCTTTTCCGATGCAGGCCGAGAATGAGCCGGGCTTCAAACCCATCGGCCTGCTCCAGCCCGGTGAGGTAGTCGCGCTCCAGCGCCGAGCGCTCCATGGAAGTCAGACCTTCCAGAGCCGCTTGCAGGCGTTCGGCCTGGAACTGCGTGCGCAGACGCTCGCGCCGCGCCTCCGGGGTCTCGACGGGTTTCGCGGATGCGGCGGCCGCGGGATCGCCGGCCGCTGTTTGGGGCGTCGCCGGGCGATAGTCCTCGCGCAACGCCGCCAGCAGGTAGGCCGGCAGATTTTGCACCTTGCCGGCGCTCAGATCGCGCTCGACCACCGCGATGTTGCCCTCCAGATACGCGAGATCGCGCGCGGCGAGCGCCATGTCAGTCTGGCGTTCGCTCAGTCCGAAGGCGGTCAGCTTCTCACGCAGGCGCGCCAGACGTTCCTCGACCCCATCGCCCGCGCCGGGACCATCGTCCGCTGGCGCGTCGTCCGGCGACTCCGGCGACTCCGCCAAAGCCGCCGCCGTCGTGGCCTGCTTTTGGGCGAACAGCAGCATTTGCGGGTTGTCGCTGACCTGGAAGCGCACCGCTGTAATCCGGCGATTGTCGCGCTGGTACTGGGCGTCCAGAAACAGATCCGAGGTTTCGTTGACCTGCCGCACCGCCGGTTTGATGATTTTGTCGTTGAACTTCCGAAAATCCTGGTAATAGGCGTCGTCCTCGCCGAGTCCCAGCAACCGCTTGAGATTGTCCAGGCTGATCCAGCCCGTGGTGCCGATCCGCCGATAGCGCAGGCAGTTTTCGTAGAGCGCCAGGGCGTAGCCACTGCTGAACTTGCGCTGGATGCTGAGGTTGAGCAGCGCGTAGATTTCGGGCCGGTAAAGCTTTTCGCACAGGTCCGGGCTGTAGGCATACGTGCAGAATCCGCCTTTGATGACCGCTTGCGCCAGCAGGGTCGTGGCGCCCCATTCCTCGTGGGCGCCGTTCTCATCGAGGATATTCCACTCCAGCACGGTTCGAGCCAGGGTTTTCAGCGCTTCCTTGAGGGGCTCCAGATTGTGGGTGTTGAAGCCGATCGCCTCGGCCAGATCCTTGACCCGAATCCGGTGGACGCGCGCCGTCAGCAAGTTCTCGTAGGCGTTGTAGAGCAACACGTTCGAGGCCTTGCGCTGCGTCAGCGTCAGCCGATTGTTGATGTGAATCGCGGCGATGTGCTTCTTGAGGTTCTGATCGGCCAGATCGGCCACCACGATTTTCTGGGAGGCCTCCGCCGCGCCGCGCTTGTTTTTTGAGCGGGTCATGATTCGTAGCGTAGCAGAAATGTCCCCATAGTCCAATAAGACACCGGGGACATTTTCATCCCATAAACGGGGACATTTCAGCGGCACGAGGATGGACTCAGTCGGTCGCCCCGGCGGGGAGGGCGCTTGGCGTTCGCGGGCATGGCGGGAAGATTCGAACGGAGGCACCGATTTTTGCACATTCCCACAACTTTTTGTTTATAAAAAATTTCTCGTGGGTCTTTTGCCAAAACCCCGGAAAACATCCCATAAACGGGGACATTTGGGAATTTATCCCATAAACGGGGACATTACATCCCATAAACGGGGACATTACATCCCATAAACGGGGACATTACCCTCTACATCTTATTGAAATTAAAAGAGAATTCACATGCTAAACATTCTTTAAACGATATTTAAACATCTTTAAACGTCTTTAAACGAGACCGGGTCGTCGTTTTTGGACGACGAAAAACAGTGCTGAAAAACGCCGCATGGCGGTGCCCGAACCTCCCCAAAAGACGGTAGAACCGAAGCCTCATCAGCCTGCGATCTCAAGGCATCCTCACGATGGGTCTCGAACGTCCCTAAAAGATGGATGCACGAAACGTGGGACATCATTGACGCCGAGCGACTGACCGGGGTAGCTTTCTCACGAAACCGGATCGATCTTTCTCCATGGCACCTCAAGAATCCTTGGCTGATCTCCTGGCGCGTTGCGCGTTGCACGACCGACGCGCCTTTGAAGCCCTGTACCAACAAGCATCGCCGACCCTGTATGGTTTGCTGGTGCGCCTGGTCCGCGACCGCGAACTGGCGGCCGACCTGCTGCAAGAAGGTTTCGTGCGCGTCTGGCAACGAGCCGGCGATTACCGCCCTGCTCTCGGTCAACCGCTCACCTGGATGGGAACCATCGTCCGCCATCTGGCGATCGACCGATTGCGGCGCGTCGACCATCGACAGCGCGGAGAATTGGACGACGCCGGTTGGGAACAACTGGCCGAAGCTGGACCGGGACCCGAAGAGCAGCTACACACCGAACACGAGAACGTGGCGATCGCCCGCTGCCTGGAAACGCTGGACCCGGAACCGCGCCAGGCCGTGCTGTTGGCTTACTACGAAGGACTCACGCACGACGTCATCGCCCGGCGCATGGAGCGACCGCTCGGCACGGTCAAGGCTTGGGTGCGGCGCAGCCTGCAACGCTTGAAAACCTGTCTGGGGGAATCATGAACGTCCAAACTCCATCCCGAAGCGACGCCTTGGCCGCCGAATACGTGTTGGGCACCCTGCACGGCGCGGCGCGGCGGCGTTTCGA
>REEE01000279.1 GCA_007695245.1 Candidatus Competibacteraceae bacterium
GTGCTCGAGCGGTGGTCGCTGCTCTTCGGCGCCAGCGCGGCCGGCGCCCGCGACCTGCTCACGACCGTCGCTAGCTCGATGGTCACGGTGGCGGGGGTGGTGTTCTCCATTACCATCGTGGCGCTCTCGCTGACCTCCAGCCAGTACACGTCGCGCGTCCTGCGCAATTTTATGCGCGACCGTATCAATCAGATCGTACTCGGTGTGTTCGTCGGGATCTTCGCCTACTGCCTGGTGGTGCTCAGGGTCATTCGCGGCAGTGACGAAGGGGGGTTTGTCCCGTCGCTGGCGGTGCTGGTCGGGTTGATCCTGGCGTTCGTCGGCATCGGTTATCTGATCTTCTTCATTCACTACATCTCGAAGTCCATCCAGGCGTCGAACATTATTGCCACGACCGCACGAGAGACCCTCGCGACCGCGGATCACTTGTTTTCCCAGGAACTGGGTGAAGGCGCCGAAGAAGATACGGATGGATACCTCGTGAGGGCTTTCGCGGAGCAGGCGTGGTCCGCCGTCCCGGCCCGCAAGACTGGTTACATCCAGCGTATCGACGCGGACGATCTCCTGCATTTAGCGCGGAAGTACCAGACCATCGTGCGCATGGAACGCGGCATCGGTGAGTTCATCGTCGAGGGGACGCCGCTGATTTCGGTAGCCAAACGAGGCAACTTGGACGACACAATGACGGACGAGCTGAACGGGGTCTATGTCATCGGCCGCCAGCGCATGGTGGAACAGGATGTGGCCTTCGGCATCCGGCAGCTCGCGGACATCGCCATGAAAGCGCTGTCGCCCGGCGTCAACGACACCACGACCGCGGTGATCTGCGTGGATTATTTGACCGCGATCCTGGCCCGGTTGGCAACGCGCCGGATTACGACCTCCCACTGGATGGACGACCAGAGAGAGCTACGGGTGATAGCCCGTGGCCCGAGCTTCGAGAGGCTGTTGAACGGAGCCTTCGACCAGATCCGGCAGAATGCCAAAGGTAATATCGCCATCCTGTTGCGGTTGCTCGGCGCGCTGCAAACCATTGCCGGTCTGACCGCCAGCTCAAGCCGGCGGTGGCTGCTCCGACAAAAAGTGGCAGAGATCGCCGAAGCGGCTGAACGCACCATCGAGTCCCCGCACGACCGGGTCCGGTTCGAGCGCCGGCTGGCGCGGGTGCGCGAAGCCCTCGAAACGGGACGGGTTTCAGCAACGCACGAAAAACCCATAACGGCCTGAAGATGAAAATTAATCAGGAAGCCTGTTACGAGCTGTACGCTACCGCACAGAGGCGCGCCGGGAGAAGTTGTAGGCTCTAATCCCTAGTGTGGTGGTAGGTCATTGTGGACCCACACGGAAACATGGAACGGATATCAATCTCAACCTTAACCGTATGGAGTCGCACAATGTGTTACGCACGCTTCGACATGCACGCGCCCAGCGATCGACAGATCATCCTCAAGCTGGAGCTAGAGCCGACGTACCCGCAGCAGTCCAGTCTGTTGCTGCGCGGTGACGGCGGCGCACAGGAACAGCCGCTGAAGTTCCTGGAACAAACGGGAGGCTACGACTATTTCGTCATCGAGATGACCGCGTCCGCGCCCTTCGAGTACGCTCTGCGGGTGACCACACCCGGTCAGAGTCGGTGGATCACCCCCAAGGGCGAGGAGCACGACCGGCTGCCGCACAACTGGTTTCGCTATCCGCCGCAGGCGCGGGTGCCCTCGATCCCAGACGAAGCGGCGTCGAACCCGGTCCAGTCGCCGATCCGTGCTGAATCACTCAAGTGTCTGCTCTTTGAAACCCCGGCCTGGGTGCGCGACGCGGTCTTCTACCAAATTTTCGTCGAGCGGTTTGCCCGGGGCGAACCCGCCCGCGATCCGCTGGGCGTACAGCCGTGGGGCAGCCCGCCGACCAACGGCAATTTCATGGGCGGCAACCTGGAAGGGATCATCGACCGCCTGGACTACCTGACCGATCTCGGCATCACGGCGCTGTATCTCACGCCCATTTTCCAAAGTCCCAGCAACCATAAATACGACACCCAGGATTATTTTACGGTGGACCCGCAGTTCGGGGATCTGGAGGTGCTGCGGCGGTTGGTGGAGGCCTGTCACCAGCGCGGGCTCCGGGTCGTGCTCGATGGCGTGTTCAACCACTGCTCCGACCAGAACCCGTTCTTCCTCGACGTCAAACGGCACGGGCCGCAATCGCGCTACTGGAACTGGTTTCACATCCGCGACTGGCCGTTCCCCGACCACTTCGGCGACCACGGCGAGGTGTTGCGGTGGTACGACTGCTGGTGGGGATTTCATACCCTGCCGAAGCTCAACTACCACCACCCCGAGGTGGAAGCGTATTTCCTGAACGTCGCCACCTACTGGCTGCGCGAGGCCGGGATCGACGGCTGGCGGCTGGACGTCCCCAACGAGGTCATCCAGAGCTTCTGGCCGAAGTTCCGCCGCGCCGTCAAAGCCGTAAACCCCGAGGCCTACATCGTCGGCGAAATCTGGGACGACGCGTCGGCGTGGCTACAGGGCGATCAGTTCGACGCCGTCATGAACTACCGCTTCCAGAAAGCGCTTGTGGGTTATTTCGCCGAGGAGCGGATGGACACCCACGCCTTCGATGACACCTTGCGCTATCTGTTGCAGGACTACCCCGAACCCGCCACCGCCGTGATGCTGAACCTGCTCGGCAGCCACGACACCGCGCGACCCATGACCGTCGTCCAGCGGCGCGACGAGGGGAGCCACGCGCTCGAATCCCTGAAGCTGATGGCCGCCATGCAGTTCACCTGCACGGGCGCTCCGTGCATTTATTATGGCGACGAAATCGGCATGGAAGGCGACAAGGACCCCGACTGCCGCCGTTGTTATCCGTGGGATTGGGAGCAGCAGGTCGAGAACAGCGGCCCGCGGGCCGAGTTGCTGGCCTTTTACAAAAAGCTCATCGCCGTCCGCAAAGACCACCCGGCCCTCCGCCACGGCGTGTTTCG
>REEE01000271.1 GCA_007695245.1 Candidatus Competibacteraceae bacterium
TCATGAATTTCCTCGCCCGACCTGCGACCTGTGTTTTCGCATTCTGCCTTGGCGCAATGCCCATCGCTGTTCTGGCGGAGCCCCCGGAATGGCTGCCGGCGGGCATCACACTGCCGGAGCCGCACGAAGTGCTGATGGATCAGAAGATCGGCTCGAACACTTATCTGCTGCAAATTTCCGTCGAGACGGACCCAACGCCCTTGTTGGCAGACTGGCAAATGGCGCTGGCGGCCGCTGGCTATGATCTCAACGACAGTATGATGTTTGACGGTCGGCTGCTGTTTTCGAGCACCGAGGTGGAATCCGGCCAGATTGCCGTTCAATCGCTGGATGAGGCAGAGTTCATGATCCAGATCGACATGACCATGGCGTCTGATTGACCGATGGCCTTTGTCGTTAAGCGGTTGGGCGCCCTGAAAACCGCGCGATTGTGAACTTGAGAACCCTGTCGGGGCCAGGATGGTCAGCCAAGCCGTTGCTCCCTCACCACCTATCGGTTTTCAAAATAGTCGGGGTCACTAGGTAGAAATTGGCATTAACTGCTTGATTTACCTTAGTAGGAACCCTGCCGAAAGGCTCTGAAATCATGGTTTGGGACAAACTGATGGGTGGTGAGCCGGTCACCCCTTGAATTCGATTACGCAGGGCAACTTCTGGCACCGTTGGCGGTTTTATGAAACATTCGGGCTAGAACTAAATTACCCGGCCGCCTGAATTATCCCGGATTCCAGAAAAGCCGGTCGCGCATGGAATCAGGTACGCCGCATGCGCCGTAAGTGATCGGCAAGACGCAAGGCGAGCGCGGCCAGCGCCAACGTCGGGTTGGCTGCGGGTGACGTGGGAAAAACCGACAGATCGCAGGCGTAGAGGTTGTCGTAAGCCAGAAACTTGAGGTCGGTGTCGACCACCCCGTCGCGGTAGCCTCCGCTCGGGTCGCTGCCCATGCGCAGGGTTCCGACCTCGTGCGCCACGCCGCCCAGCGGCGCTCGCCGCAGGGCCAGATCCCCTCCCGAAAGCGCCTGTCCGCCCAAGTCGTGGATGACCTTATCCTTCAGCGCGCTGATTTCCGCCCATTCTGCGCCCGTGATCGGGCATTCCTGCATGTCGATCTCCGGGCGGGCGTATGACCCACCCAACTGACGCAGCGTGTTCCGTTCCACCAACGGGGCGTCGAACACGAAGACGACCTCGCACAGCATGGTATCGCGTCGGTCGCGCAAGTGGCGGTCGAGGATTTCGGGATCGACGAACCGTCCCTGCGTGAGGTCGGAGCCGAGTTCGAGGATGATGTTGTAGCGATGGCGGTCGGCGAAGGGCGGACCGTCCACGCCGGCCGCGCGATGCTGCATCAGGATCTTGGCCGCCTCCCGCTCTCGGTAAAACGGGGAGGATGCGGGCACCGCGAAATGGGTATAGAAGATCGGATGGTCGGTCAGACCCACGCCGATCCGGCGGTTGGGATCGTCGAGCCCGCTCAACAGCGCCAGCTTGGCGCTTTCCACCGTGCCCGCGGCGAGCACCACCTGGTCGGCGGTGTAGCGCCGCTCGCGATTGGCGATCAGATCGTGGGCGATCACGGCGGTGGCGCGGCCGCCCGTCGTTTCAATGCGGGTCGCCGCGTGGTTGAGATTGATCGTCAGATGGCGCGACCCGACATCGGCGTCGGTCAGCCGCGATTCCATCAGCAGATCGGCGGTGGAAAACACGCCGGACGGAACCATGCGTAGCTCCGGTTGGGTGTGTTGAATCGCCATCGGCGCCGTCTGCGCGGTGTGATCGGGGAAGTTGTTGCGCAGGAACGCAAGCACCCGATCCTGGAAATCGGAGGGCAGGCGCGACCGTTTCAGCAGTTCGCTGGCCTGATCATCGCCGGGACCTTCCAGATACCAGCGCACCTCACGCGGCCAGGGTTCGAGTTCCCACCACGCCATACGCGGGATCAACCCACCCCAGAACAGGCTGCGCCCGCCCAGATTGAAGCCTTGGCCGCCCTCGAAGCTCGATCCTGGAGCGTTGGCATAGTTGACGACGCGGAAATCGTTCCACAGGCCCCAGATGTTCTTATCGAACAGGCCGCCCAGTTGATGGCGGCGGGGTAGGTTGCCGACGTGAGCGGGAAAGAGGTAGCTGCCCACTTCCAGAAGCAGCACCTCCAGGCCATAGTCGGAAAGCTGGTCGGCCAGCACGCCACCGCCGATGCCGCTGCCGATCACGATCGCGTTGTAGTGACGCCCTTCGTCGAGGTTGGGAGCGAAGAAGCGCTGTTGGACGGCGCCGTTCTCGACAATCACCTGGTCCATCGGCGGGAACCCGACCTGACTGTCGTCGAAGATGTAATCCCCATCAGGCCGGGGGAAAAGCACCAGATTGGCGCCCCGCATCCAGTATTGTTCCTGCAGGCGGAACTTGAACTCCACCCGCTCCGGGAATTGGGATTCTGGCAGGCGGAATACCCACTCGTCATTTTCGTAGTTGCCCGCCAAATCCGCGCGCCAACCGTCGGCGCTGCTGCGGATGGTAATGCGCTGGTCTGGCCGGTGTAACAGTGTGCGCAGCCGGATAGTAAACATGGAGTTACTCCTGATGCAGGGCAAAGTGGGTTCTACTTTGTCAAATTCACTTCACCTCAATCCCCCTTGCGGAAAGTGCGAAATTACTTTCATTTTCCATCCTGAAAGGTTCTTCGAAGGTTTTGATGAAAACTGAGGGTTAGTGACTTAATTAATGAGACTTTCAGTGGATCGCTCGTCAAGAGCTTGTTAATCTGAAAAAGTTTAGACCAAACGTCGATCTGGCGCAGCGGGATAAAATCCGTCTCGGGTGATCCGCTCCACGGAAGCCCTCGAAGAACCTATAAAATATTCGGGCTAGCCTACGGGTCCGCGTTATGCGGTTCACGATAAGGGAGCACACGACGGTTTCAAGAGGATCTCTTGGGGCTTGACCGCGCCGGCCAGTCGCCACGGCAACACGATCG
>REEE01000196.1 GCA_007695245.1 Candidatus Competibacteraceae bacterium
CTCTTGTATCAACCTGAATGGAGGAATTTGTCATGTATCGCTCCTTGTTTCCCCGTGATGCCTTTGCGGAATTAGACCGCCTGCAACGCGAGATGCAGCGGGCTTTCGAGGTTTCTCCCAGCATTCGCGGTTTCGGACGGGGCGGGTTCCCGGCCCTGAATGTGGGAGGTACGCCGCAGTCGGTGGAGATCTACGCCTTTGCGCCGGGGCTGGATCCCGCGACCGTGGAAGTCCACCTCGAACGCGGCGTGCTCAGTCTCTCCGGCGAACGCCAGAGCCCGCTGTCCGCGCCGGCTGAGAAGACCATCGCGCATATCAACGAACGGTTCGCGGGCCGCTTCCGCCGGGTGATCAGTCTGCCCGACGACATCGATCCCAACGCGGTGACCGCCCACTATCGGGACGGCGTGCTGCACATCAGCATCAAGCGTCGGGAATCGGCCCAGCCCCGCCGGATCAACATCCAATAACCGAGGAGGAATCGCCATGAGCGAAAAGACTGTTGCGACTCAGGAAACTCAGACCCCACAAACCGAGGCCGCCTTGTTGCCGCCGGTGGACGTCATTGAGGACCGCACCGGAATCACCCTGTATGCGGATCTGCCGGGCGTGACCAAGGATCAGCTCAACCTGCGCGTGGAGGCCGAGACCCTGACCATCGAGGGTCAGTTGGACCTGACCCTGCCGGAGGGGATGGAAGCCAGTCACGCCGAAGTGAGTCTGCCGCGCTATCGGCGGGTGTTCACCCTCTCCCGGGAGCTGGACACCGAAAAGGTTTCCGCCGAGTTCAACCAGGGCGTCTTGACCCTGCGGATCCCCAAGACCGAACAAGCCCAGCCGCGCAAGATCGCCATCAACGTCGCGTGACCGATACGGCCGCCGCCTCACCGGGAGGCGGCGGCTGGCGGTGAGCCGCCACCGGGAAGCGCGGCGGTCGAGAGCGACGACCTCATTTTACCAGGCCCTCTTCCCGACGGCGCGACTCCAGCGCCCGGTTCCCGGCCTCCAGCGCATCTTGCCACGCGCCGAGCCCATAACGCAGGCCGGTCACGGGCAACCCGGTCCACAGGCGCAACCCATCCGCGGTGGATAAATGGCTCCCGAACGCCTGGGAATCCAGGGGTGCCAGCCCCCGGAACGCCAGGTCCCGGAGGTATTGCCGCAGACCGGTCAGGATCAAAACCGCATCCACGGGAGACGGTCCGGCGACATCGCCGACCACGCCTTCCAAGGTCAGCAGGGCCTTGCGAAACAGGGTCAGTTCCTCGGGGAAACGTATCGCGCCCGCCATGCCCAGTTGGTCCAGCATCCCCATCAACCAGTCCATTCCGGGAAAAGTTCCCTGACGCACTCGCCGCAACCCGGCCGCGACCGCGTCGCGCAGCGCCGTTTCGTCGAACGGCTGCCCCAGGCTCGCGATCGCCCGGCACACGCCGGCCTCGTCCTGCGCCAGGGCGTTCGCCACCACCTGCACCACCGCGACGCACTGCGCCTTGCTGAGCGCGATGACCAGCGCCCAATCCAAAATCGCCAAGCGACCGTCGTGGGTCAGGAACAGATTGCCGGCGTGGGGATCGGCATGAAAATGCGCGGCCGATTGGGGATTGCCCCAGAACGGCTTGGCGATCAACGCCTCGATCAAGGTCGCCGCGAGCTGGCGGCGCGCGCCGAGCGAGGGTCCGGGCTCGGTCACCTTGCGACCCTCGACCCGTTCCATCGCCGTCAGGCGCGGCGTACATAACGGCAATAATTCCGGAATGAGGACCGCCGGAGTATCGGCATAAAACGCCGCCGCGCGCGCCAGATGGACTTGCTCGCGGTCGAGCTGGATCTCATGCGCCAGCAGGTGGCGCACGCTGTCGAGGGTGTGGCGGTAATCGAGCGCCGGCAATTCATGGACCGCGCACCGCGCTTCCAGAAAGGGGCCGAGCGCCGTCCAGATCTCCAACTCTTCATGCAACCGCGCCTCGATCCCCGGCCGCAACACCTTGAACACGCCCTCGCGGGGGGCGGATTCGCGCGGGTCGCGCCAGATGAAGGGCACGACCACCGCCACGCTGGCCTCGGCCAGAGCCACGGGTGCCACCTCCAGGCCGGCGACCGCGCCCAATTCCCGCCGGATGATGGCGGTGATTTCCGCCATCGGCGTCGTGGGTGCCAGGGATTCCAAACCTTGCAAACTCTCGCGCAGTTCGGGCGTCAGCCGCCGGTCGCGCGCCACCACCTGACCCAATTTATGCAAGGTCGGACATTGGCGGAGCAGGGCGACCAGCCGCTGGGCGGGACTCGTGGCGAGCGGCAATTGCAGTTGCTCGGCGAGCAGTTGCGCCCGCCGCGACGCCGACAGCCGTTCCAGAAAAAACCATAACCCTTCCAGCAGCAACGGTCGGTAGGCGGCGTAAGCCTCGGGCAGGAATTGCCCGACTTGCAACACTTCGGCCAGCGCGTTCCAAGTTTGCGGTCCCTTCATTTCCCCTCCAAATTCGGCGGACGGCGCGGTCTTGTTCATCCAGTCGTTTTCCTCATCATCATAGTGGGAATGCTCGTTGCCGGCTCACAAAGCCTGGCGCGCGTCGCTGCTGAAATAGCGCAGCCGATACGGATGCCAGCGCTCGGCGTCCGTCTGACGACACAACCCGTGGCGGAAGGACGGGACCACATGCGGAAAAATGTGGCGCAAATCGGTGAACCACACACAGATTCCGTCGGGGTCCCGGTCGATGCGATAGAGGGCGGGGAGCACGGCGAAGCGCCGGAACGCCGCCAGCGCCTCCTGCTCCCAGACCCGTTCGGCCAAAGCTGGGTCGGCGGAATCATCGCCGAACCGGGAGTAACGCCGCCATTGCAGGGCCATCGGCGGTTGATAGCCGGCGAGCATGCGCAGCGGCAACCAGGCGTCGGCCGGCGGGTCCGGGCGCTGGCTCCGGGCGAGAAAATCCAGATGCGCCAGCCCGTAGCGGTCGTCCTGGACCAGCAGCACATTCCAGTGAAAGGGCGACAGCGGTTGCGGGATGGCGTGGACCGTCGCTTCGGGCCATCCCAGACGGACGGCGTGCTCCCGGCCCAAAGCCGCGGCCCGCTCCTGCAACAGCACCTGGAACAGCAGGAAGGCGCCCAACGCCAACGCGGTGATGGCGGCGGCCACGAGCGGCGGCTTCACCCAGGAAGCGACCAGGCCGGCCGCGATGATCGCGCCGATATACGGATTGATATCGAAGGACACCCCCCAACTCCAGGCGGTGTCCGAAAGCGGAAAGAACAGTTGGGTCCCGTAGACGGTGATGACATCGCCCGCGATGTGAACGAGCAGACCCAGGACGCATACCCCGTAGTAGGCTTTCCAGGAATGGCCACCGCGCAGCCAGGCCAGACTCGCGGCGAGCAGCCAGGCCCAGAGCGGCAGCAGCACCAGGGAATGGGTCAAGGCCCGATGCCAGTTGAGGAAGTTCGCGGGATCGATCCAGAACAGCGCATAGTCGATGTCCGGAAAGGCTGCGGCCAGAAATCCCGCCAGCGTGCGCTCTGGCAGACTCAGTCCGCCACGATCCGGGCGATGGGTCGCCCGGGCCAGCAACGCGCCGCTCAGGGCATGGGTCAGGGTGTCCATGCCGGTTGCTGGATCAAAGAATCGGTTTGTGGATGGGCGGAGGCGGCACTGAAGAGGCCGGGGTCGACTGAATTCGGGGTTCGGCGGGTGGCGCGAAGCCCGGCACGCGCCCGGCCAGAAACTCGGCTTTTTCCAGAAGGGAGTCCAACAGGTCGCGGGTCCGAGCCGAGTGGGCCGAATCGTCCCGCAGCCAATAAATAAAAGTCGTCACATAGAGGCTGGTGAGCACGGTTTCCGCCAGCGCCCGCCGGATTCCGGCATCCCGTAGTCCGGCGGCTTCCCGCATCCACTGCACGGTGCGACTGATCCGCAGGATGGCGGGAATCTGGACGTGCAGATGGCCGAACTCGCATTGGCCCAGGATCATCTCCCGGGTGACGCGGCGCTGGGGTTGGAGAGCCTCCAGCCAAGTCATGATGACTCGGTGCAGCCTGGCCCGCGTCGGGAGTCGCGCGACCTCGGGTGCGGCGGCTTCCCGCAGCATGGCGGCGTCGGCCCGGTCGAACCAGGCCCCCACCAGATCCTCCTTTTCCCGGAAATGCTGGCGAATGTCGTCCAGGGTGATGCCCAGGGCGGCGGCGACTTCGTGCAGGCGGATTGCTTCCCAGGACCGCTGTTCGGCCAGGGCCACGGCGGTATCGACAATCCGCCACGCCAAATCTGGACGCTGGGTCATGATGGCGCTCCTCTTCGGTCAGATGGGTAAGACTATACCGCCATTTAACTCGATTCAGGACGCAGTGCCGCAACCGGCTCTTTCACGCAACGCACCTTCTGAAAATCCGTCGCCAGACCAGCAAGGCGCCGATCCAGTCGGGCGCGCTGGCGGTCGGTCGCCAGCCGCAGCAGGTCGGCGGTCAAGGCGACGGCCTGATCCCGGCTGGCATCGATCTGGCGCTGGTAGGCGGCGGTGCGCACCGCGGCCGGTGCTTCAAACAGGCGAGTCAATTGCAACCGGGCGTTCCCCTGATCCGGTTCCGCCAGGAGATCGCGCGCGGCGGCGTGCAGGCGTTGGCGATTCTCCAGCCAGTTCGCGGTGTTCTGTTCGGGGAGGGCGGCGCTCCACTGCTGGATGCGCGCGGTTTGCTCGGGAGTCAGGTCGCCCAGCCAATACCGCAAACGTCGCTCCAGCCGCTCGGCGCGCTCGCGCTGTTGCTGGGCTACGGGTGGATCCAGATATTCGGCGCGAGCTTCTTCCACCCGCTCATCCAGCCGGGCGAATAATTCGTCGCGCTGGCGCTGGTCGAGCCGCATCGCCAGTTCCGCCGCCGTGGGCGCGATTTCCCCCAGCAGCGCGTCGATGAAGGTTTCCAGTTGTCGGACATGGTCCTGAAGTCGCTCGGGGTCGGGAGGAGCGCCGTTCAGCTCCGCCCGTAACGTCCCGAGCCACTCGGCATAGGCTGGGAGTTGGGTGCGGCAGTGCCACGCCAGATGCTCTTGCAGGCGCGCGTCCAGCCAGGCGCGCTGCGTCGAGTCCAACGTCACGTAATCCCCCAGTTGCCGGGGAATCAGCCAGTCCAGTTGGGAATAGGCCAGGCGCGCGGCGCTGCACCCGGCCAGCATCAACACCAGCAGAGCCGATGCCAGCAGCAGCAGCGGGCGGAATCGGGTATGAAAGAAAGTCGGAAGGAATCGCATGGTGACATGGACTCCCGCCGCGCCCGACGGTTTCATTTTTCGCTGGCCCCGAGCCTTTCCCCTTGAACCTTTCCCCTCTAACCTTACCCTACCTTACCTTTACCGGCAGAGCCGCCCATGTACTCCTCGACCGCCAACATCCGCACTCTGATGGCCGATTTTCACATCGAAGGCATGATGTTGCGCTACAGCAGTTTCATTCCCCGGCTGTACAATCTGTGCAAGTCGCTGGGTTTCGAATCCGGCAAGATCATGCCGTCCCGGGCGTTCTGCTCGGACGAGAATCAGGGCTATCCGATCATCCTGATCACCCAGCATTTCGGGGTTTTCCCGTTCAATCACGGTCAGGTGGGCGGGATCGTCGCCACCGACCGCCATGCGCCCCACGCCGAGCACGGCCGGGATATGGTGATCATCCACGCCAGCCACGTCGGCTACGAGCCGGAGCTCGGCGTGTTTGGCGTCTACCGCCGCGCTCAGAGCGAGGACCGGCATCTGACCGCCAGTTGCGGCAAGATCGAAGCCGTTTTGCGCTGGTATCAGGACGAGTACGCTTTCGCCCGGGACAACATCCTGCTGGAGCGTAGCGGTGACGACTATCTCGTCACCATCGACAACCAATTGCTCCGGGACAATCGCGACGAGGGTCTGTTTCTTAATCTGGAGCGGCTGGCGGCTCCGGTCGGCGACCGGGAATTTCGGCCGGTGCATTGCTGGAGCACCGCCAAAAGCCTGCTCGCCGCGCCCGAATTGCGGCGCTTTATGGATCAGGCCGGTTGGGAAGCGGGACGGCGCGAGCCCATCGGCGAACGGCTGTTGCCGGAATATTTCCGCTTCAAGCGCGATATCCAGGGCGATCTGGAGGGCCGGAGCCATCTGGAACAAAACCTGTTCGAGCCGATGGCCTGGATCGTCACCGCGCCGCATCCGTTGCTGACCGCCGCTCAGGTCAACACTCAGGTGGAATTCGACCGCACCTTTCGCACCATCGTCCGGGAACACAGCTACCAGGGCAAGCGGGTGCTTTACGTATCCGGGTTGAACATCGATATTTCACCCGATCTCGGACAACGGTTCCCGCTCACCAAGTTCGTGCCCTGGGCCGCCTTCGTGCGGCAAGCGGACGGCTCCCACACAACCTTGGAACAGACCGAACTGCTGGCCCGGCTGCGCGCGCAACCCAGCGAGAATTCCGACCGGATCGATCTGGAGGCGTCTATCCAGCAGATGGAACAGGCTCGGGAGATTCGGGTCGCGGCACCTTGAGAGCAGCATGGCGAACCGCTATTAACGTAACGACAGCGCCGGCGCGGAGCCGACGCTTCAGGAGACGGAATTATGGATTTACTGACTCACGGATTGGCCGGCGCGGTCATGGCGCAATCCGCCGCGCGACGGGTTCCGGCGCGGCTGGCGATCGCCATCGGGTTTTTCGCCGGGCTGTTGGCGGATCTCGATATCTTGATCAGCGCTGCCGACGATCCGTTGTTCAATATCGAATATCACCGCCACTTCACGCATTCCCTGTTCTTTGTCCCGCTGGGCGCGCTGGGTGCCGCGCTCGTGGCCTGGCCGTTCGCGCGCCGACGCTTGCGGTTCGCCACGATTTATCTGCTGGCCTTTCTGGGCTTCCTGACCAGCGGCCTGCTCGATACCTGCACCAGTTTCGGCACCCATTGGCTCTGGCCGTTGTACGGCGAACGCCTCGCCTGGAATATCATCGCCATCATCGACCCGCTGTTCACGCTGATCCTGCTGGTCGCCGTGATCCTGGCCTGGCGTCGGGACAGCGTTTGGCCGGCGCGCGTCGGGGTGGGGCTCGCCGTTTTATATCTGTTGCTGGGGCTGGCGCAGCGGGAGCGGGCCGCCGAACTGGCCACCGAACTGGCCGCCGGGCGCGGCCACGCCGTCGAACGGCTGGAGGTCAAGCCGACTTTGGGCAATCTGGTGCTCTGGCGCTCGATTTACCAATCAGGCGAGCATTTTTACGTGGACGCCCTCCGGATCGGATTCCTGACCCCGGCCCGCGTTTATCCGGGCGAATCGGTCGCCCGATTTGCTCCGGAACATCTGCCGGAGCTCGATTCGGACAGCCGGCTATCCGACGACATCGCGCGCTTCACGCACTTTTCCAACGGATTCGTGGCGCTTCACCCCCAACAGCCTGACGTGCTCGGCGATGTCCGCTACGCACTGTTGCCGAACAGCACCGTGCCGCTGTGGGGCATCGAGCTGGATCTCACCCAGCCGGATCGGCACGTCGCCTTTCTAACCTTCCGCCAGACCGACGCCGCGCTCCGGCGCGCTTTTCTGACGATGCTGCGGGGCCGGGATTTAGAAGAGGCACCGGAGCGCCAGCGCGCGAGCGATGAATGAAGCGCGGGATCATCAGCGCCTTGCTCCTATTGGATTCTGAATATTGGCCGGGTTGAATTGACGTGCCATTTTTCATCCCTGGGAGGACGCCGCGCGCCGGTGTCACGGCGCGCGGCTTGGATTAAGCGGCGGCGGCCAGTTCGGGGTGCTCGGCCTCAAAATGCTCCAGTACCTCTTGCCAGTGTTTCTCCGCCTTAGGATGGTGATGCTGGTGGGCCATGGCGATGTCATCGCGGATCATGACGTCGATCCTCATCAGGCCACCTTCCTGATGCGCCAGGCAGCATCCCAGCTCGGCCGCGACGATTTCCGGAATATGTTCGTGTTGAGCGATGGCTTCGATTTCCTGCTCTTCCAGGTCGCTCAGACCGACGCAGTCTTTATAAGTCAACATATTACACCTCCAGTGCCCAAACTCTTCCCGGACCAGACCGGAAGTTTTGAGCCTTGATTGGCGCAAAACCACCCCGGATTTCGCGACGCTTCATCCGGGTCGCATCGGGATCATCCTCTCAGTGAATCACCTGACCTGAGCCCGACAAGTTTCAATAATATTACAAAATCAATTACTTTTATAGACCCATATACAGACCTGATGTTCCATTGCCAGCGTCAACCCAGAGGCGCGCGCGGGAACCTGACAGCCGATCATGGTTCTCAATAGCCAATTCCGACTTCCGAGCGCGCCGACCGACATGCCCGAAATCGTCTCTGGCCTCCGCCGCAAACCGGAAAGCTTCACTCTCCGACTGACCGGGTCCGGCCTGCTGGCATGGTTGGCCGTCGTTCTCCTGGTCGCGCTGGTTTACGCTCGCCCGACCTTCGCCAACCCGATACAAACCCCGCACGTCCAGGCGCATCTGGTCAGCGAATTCGCCGCGGCCCAGCCAGAACAGCCGTTCTGGGTCGCCCTGCGCCTGACCATACGGGACGGCTGGCACACCTACTGGCGCAATCCGGGCGATTCCGGCCTGGCCACCACCATCGACTGGACGCTGCCCGAGGGATTCACCGCCAGCGCGATTCACTGGCCTTATCCCGAACGGATTCCGGTCGGGCCGCTGATGAATTTCGGCTATCACGGCGAGGTCTGGCTGCTGGTCCAAATTCAGCCGCCGGCGACGCTGGCGGAAGCGGAGCCGGTCACTCTGCAAGCGCACGCCCAATGGCTGGTCTGTGAAGAAGACTGCATTCCGGAAGAGGGCGTGTTGCGGTTGACGCTGCCGGTCAGCGCCGAATCCGCCCCGCTCGATCCGCGCTGGAGCGAAGGCTTCGCCGCGACCCGACGGGCGCTGCCGCAACCCAATCCCTGGCCCGCTTCCTTCCACGTCACCGCCGACGCGCTGACCCTCGAACTCGACGCCGGTCCCTCCGCCGGCAACATCGTCGGACTGACGTTTTTCCCGGCCGAGGATGGGATCATCGACCACGCCGCGCCGCAGACGGTCCAGCGCGACGGTTCCATCGTCCGGTTGACGGCGGCGCGCGGCGCGGCGTCCGCGCTGCCCGAACCTCTGCCTGGAGTTTTCGTGCTTCAGGAGCGGCTGGACGATGGTGAGCCGGTGGTCCATGCCTTCACGCTCGCGGCGTCCCACGCCGAACCCGCGCCGCCGCTGGCCTATCCGGTCCTCGCCCAGTCCCTGCTGCTGGCGTTGCTGGGCGGGGTATTGCTGAATCTGATGCCCTGCGTGTTCCCGGTGCTGTCCTTGAAAGCGCTGGGGCTGGCGCGGCACGCCCATGAGTCGCCCGGCGCGGTGCGCGCCCACGGTCTCGCCTACACCGCCGGGGTGCTGGTCTGTTTCGCGCTGGTGGCCGGGGTGCTGATCGCCCTGCGCGCGGCGGGCGAGCAGATCGGTTGGGGCTTCCAGTTGCAGTCGCCGATGTTCGTGGCGCTGCTGGCGTATTTCATGTTCGCCCTGGCCCTGAGCCTGTCCGGCGTGTTCGAGATCGGCGGACGCTTGATGGGCGTCGGCGGTCACTGGGCCGACCGGCCCGGCTATTCGGGATCGTTCGCCACCGGCGCGCTGGCGGTCGTGGTGGCGACGCCCTGCACCGCGCCGTTCATGGGCGCGGCCTTGGGGTTCGCGCTGACCCAACCCTGGTCGATCTCGCTGACGGTGTTCCTGGCCCTGGGTCTGGGTCTGGCGCTGCCCTACCTACTGCTGAGTTTCAGTCCGGCGCTATTGCGGTTCCTGCCCCGGCCCGGCCCATGGCTGGAGCGCGGCAAACAACTGCTGGCCTTTCCCCTGTACGCCACCGCCGCCTGGCTGGTCTGGGTGTTGAGCCAGCAGGCCGGGCCGGACGGGGTCGCCGCCGCGCTGGCCGGGATGATCCTGATCGCCTTCGCCATCTGGCTCGCCCAAACGGTCCGCGCCGCCGGCCGCGGCTGGCGGTTGACCGGGCGCGTTGGCGCGGCGGTGGCGCTGGTGCTGGCCTTGGGCCTGACCCGGTTGCCCGCCACCGGTCCCGAAGCGGGTTACGTCGCCTCTCAGCCGTCGTCCGCCGTCGCCTGGGAGCCGTTCTCGCCGGCGCGGCTGGCGGAACTGCAAGCCGTGGGACAACCGGTGTTCGTCAACTTCACCGCCGCCTGGTGCATCACCTGCCTGGTCAACGAACGGGTGGCGTTGAGTTCGGCACGGGTGGCGCTGGAGTTGGCGGATCGGGAGGTCGTCGCGCTGAAAGCCGACTGGACTCACCGCGATCCGGTCATCACCAGCGCGCTCGCCACCTTCGGGCGCGGCGGTGTACCGCTGTATCTGCTGTATGCGCCCGAGGCGACGGAACCGGTCATCCTGCCCCAAATCCTGACCGAAGCCTTGCTGCTCCAAACTCTGGAAAACCTGCCAACCCTGTAGCCGTCGTTCACCCCCTCGCCCGCCCGCGGGCTTTGTCAAACCACTCCACTTCGAGGAGAGCGAACCATGCCCAACGTCACCATGACCCCTCGCACGGTCTTTGCCCTGACCGGCGTCGCGGCGCTGACCCTGGCCCTGTACGGTGGTCTGGCGCAGGCGGCTCCGACCGTGGGTCAACCGGCTCCGGACTTCACCGCGATCGACAGCAACGGCGCGACCCAGCAACTCAGCGCCCAGCGGGGCTCCACCGTGATCCTGGAATGGACCAATCACGACTGCCCGTTCGTGCGCAAGCACTACGACACGGACAACATGCAGGCGCTGCAAAACGACGCCGAGGCGAAAGAGATCGTGTGGTGGTCGGTGATTTCCTCGGCACCCGGCAAACAGGGCTACGTCAGCCCCGCCGAGGCGAACGCGCTGACCGCCAGCCGGAACGCCGCGCCCGCCGCCGTGCTGCTGGATTCCGACGGGAAAGTCGGTCGGCTCTACGGCGCGCGCACCACGCCGCACATGTACATCATCGATCCCGAGGGGACGCTGGTCTACATGGGCGGCATCGACGACAATCCCTCGGCCAATCCCGCCGACGTGGAAACCGCCACGAATTACGTGCGGGTCGCCCTGGCCGCCATGGAAAGCGGCCAGGCGGTGGATCCCGCTTCGACCCGCCCCTACGGCTGTTCCGTCAAGTATTGACGTCGACCTCTGTTCAGAACGGGGAGTCCGGGGAGAAATCCTGCCCGGATTCCCGAGTCCCGATCCCTTAAATAGGGTACTGGTTCAGTCTGATTTTTATCCAACCTTTTGATCATTAAATTAAAATCTCCTCGTGGGTTGTTATGGAGTTGGCTCCTCTGGGCGGGATTCAGCCTGACGATATGGCTAAAAACTGGTTTGAGATCATTTAAGATCAATCGGTTATCTTCGTAGCTGGCTCGGGCCGGCTAGCTCCATAAAAACCTGCGAACAACCCTAAATAATTTATTATATTCAAACGGTTATCGCGAAAATTATACTGAACCAGTGCCCTTGAGGCGGCGCAGCAGGGCTTGCAGTTCGCGGATTTCCGCGGGCGGCGGCGTCCAAGCGGGTAGTAGGGTACGCATTGCGTACCCTACTATGGGGCAAAGATGGCCGGTACGCGGTGCGTACCCTACTAAACTGACGGGGGAATGAGCCCAGTAGGCGGGCACAGGACGTGCCCGACATGCCCCCCAGCCATCCCCAGAACCGGTCGGGCTATGCCGCTACGGCCCTATGGTACACTGCACGACAACGCCCGACCAATAGCGGTCTCAATAAGAGGTTAGGGAATGATGATGGTCTTTTGATTTTCAAAGGTAACGCCATGATCGATAAAATTACCGTCAATTCAAACGTGCATTTTGGAAAACCTTGTATCGCTGGTACGCGCATTACGGTGCAGAGCGTTCTCGAACTGCTGAACGAGGGGCTTTCTTTTGCGGAAATCATCCAGGACTATTACCCGGACCTGAGCGTTGCCGATATTCAGGCCTCCATTCAGTATGCGATCGCCCTGGTAACGGTTGAAGAAATACACCTCACGGCAGCGCCAGCGTGAAACTACTGCTGGATCAGGATGTATATGCCACCACAGCGCGATTTCTGACCCATTTGGGCTACGATGTGGTCCTGGCGGCGCAAATCGGGTTGGCGCGGGCCGATGATGAAGTCCTGCTCCGCGTCGCCCATGAGCAAGGCCGCGTCTTCATTACGCGAGATCGCGATTTCGGCAACCTCGTGTTCGTCAGAGATCTCGGTGCTGGAGTCCTGTATTTGCGTTTATTACCGTCGACGCAAAATGCGGTCCACGACCAGCTCAAAAGGGTGTTAACCACCTATTCCGCAGAAGAATTGGCCAAGGCCTTTGTTGTCATCGAGCCGGACGGTCACCGAATCAGGAAACTTCCAGCGCAGTAAGCGCGTAGCGCGTAGATACTGTTATCGCCGTCAAGCGCCGTGTAGAGCGGGACTGAAGGGTTGCCCCGACTTGAGGACGCCGAAGGTGACATGAACGAGTTTGCGCATCATGGTGCCGATGATGACCATGGGCACCTTGCCGGCGGCGGCGAGGCGATCCCGGAAGGCACGGCCCCAAGCGGTCTTGTGCAAAGTGACCATAGCCGGCATGTAAAGGGCCTTGCGCAGCCCCGCATGACCCACTTTCGAGAGGCGGGGCTTGCCCCGCACGCTGCTGCCCGACTCGTGCTGGCGCGGGTCGAGGCCGGCGAAGGCCGCCGCTTGGCGGGCGTCGTCGAATCGGGGCGGACCGCCATAGAAGGACAAGAGGACCGGGATGGTGTGATCCCCCAGGCCGGGGATGGAATCGAGCAGGCGACGCTGGGTTTTGAGGTCGGGATCGTCGTCGATCCGCTGGCGGATCGCCGCCTCGACTTCGGCAATGACCTCATCCAGATGGGCGATGAGGGCCTCGATGCCGGGACGCACGCTGGCGTGGGCCACCGGCAGCCGGTTTTGCTCCTGGGTTCGCATGACCACCAGTGCGTCGCGGCGGGCGACCAGGGCGCGCAGTTCGCGCTGAGCGGGCGGCGGCGGCGTCCATAAGGAGTGGGCATTGGCTGGCGCAAAAGTCGGCGATCAAGCGGGCATCGACCGCGTCGGTTTTGGTGCGCACCTGCCGGGCCGCGCCATAGGCCTTGATCCGGGCTGGATTGACCACGCTCACCGGGTAGCCGGCATCGGCCAGCGCTTCGGCGACGGCCTCCCAATAAGTGCCCGTGGCTTCCAGGCCGACGTGGGCACCGATCCCGTCCTGGCGGGCCAGCCAGGCCTGGAGTTCGGCAAAGCCGGCGTCGGTGTTGGCGACGACCTTGCGGCGAATCCGACCGTCGGGCAGTCGCAACGCCAGATCCAGCTTGGCCTTGGCCACGTCGATTCCGAGAGTGAGTGTCATAGGAAAGGTTCCTTGCGCAATCTACCTGGTGAATGCAGGCTCACGACTCAGTCGGGCCGAAGAGACTGTCCGATTTCTCGCAAGAGGATTCAGGGGAAGACCGGTGCATCATCTACGCATCGAGTTCGAGCGCTCCAGGGCGGGTACGGCATCCGGTCTCCCCGTGCGGGCTGTCCGATCATGAACGACCCCCACAGAAACACAATACAAGGGCGGGTGAGAGCAACGTAACCCGCCGCTTCCGTAGGACACCCCCCAAAGGCGGGTTACGGGCTGACGCGCCGAACCGACCACCGCCTCGTGGTACACTTTTGGACGATGACTAACGGGGGAACCGCCATGACCGACAACATTGAAAACCTCACCCATGAAATGCTCCGGCGCATGCATGGCAAGCTGGATGAAATTCAAGCCGAGATGCGCCTTCGGTTTACCGGGGTTGAAACCGGCTTGGCGGCCATCGAGCATCGTTTGGTGGCATTCCATCTGACGGATGTCGCCAGGGCTGATGAAATGACCGATTTGCGTCGCCGGATCGAGCGCATTGAACGGCGCTTGGATTTGGTGGATAGCGCGTAGATACTGTTATCGCCGTCAAGCGCCGTGTAGAGCGGGATTGAAGGGTTGCCCCGACTTGACGCCGAAGGTGACATGAACGAGTTTGCGCATCATGGCGCCGATGATGACCATGGGCACCTTGCCGGCGGCGGCGAGGCGATCCCGGAAGGCCCGGCCCCAAGCGGTCTTGTGCAAAGTGACTTGCGCAATCTACCTGGTGAATGCAGGCTCACGACTCAGTCGGGCCGAAGAGACTGTCCGATTTCTCGCAAGAGGATTTTAGAGGAGACCGGCGCATCATCTACGCATCGAGTTCGAGCGCTCCAGGGCGGGTACAGCATCCGGTCTCCCCGTGCGAGCTATCCCATCATGAACGACCCCCACAGAAACACAATACAACGGCGGATTCGGGCGTCAGCCCGTAACCCGCCGCTTGGGGGTAACTCCCGGGATGGCGGGTTACGCTCCGCTAACCCGCCCTACAGCCTTTTCGTTCAGACCCTAACTAACTATTGCTGCTAGTTTAATTCACAGATTGAACTCCGCGATGGACAGCGGAATGAAACCATCGGGATCGGGATTCAAGCCGTGCCATTGAATCAGCAGATTGAACGCGGTGACGGTGAACGCCAAGCGGGCCAGGACGTAGTCCATCACGCGATGACCGATCTTCTTGAAATGACTGATCAGGGTCAGCATCGAAAACACGGTCTCGATCAGCATGCGGTCGTTCCAAGTCCCACGCGGGCAGAGTTTGAGGTTGGGCGGATCGCCCTCGGCAGCGTGGAAGCCGGTATCGGCCAGGATGACCATGCGGCCCTGGAACCCCTGAATCAGGGGATGAAACCAGGTATCGTGGGCGTGGGCCGACGCGCCGAGCCAACCGACGACTTCACCCCACTGATTGACCAACAGACACCGCTTACCGCCGACGATCCACCGATGATTGGAGAGTCCCTGACCACCGATTTGGGCCGGGCTGCGCCCTTCGCGAATCGGATGGATCAGTTCGATGCCATCGCTGTCGACCATGCCCAGCAGAGTGGGTGGCGCCAGGAACAGCAGGGTCCACTGCCGATGGGTCTTGAACTGACGAAACAACCGGGTCCGCTCCGGCAGGTGGGGGAACAAGGGTGGGTAGTCCCGCGTCCGCCAGCGGTAGAACGCGCGATTACCTACCCCCTTCAAGGCATGCAAAACGCCCAGCGTCACCACTTCGCTGGGCCACAGCGTCGCTTGGGGATGCTTGGGGAAGGACCGCATCCGATCATCGATCCGGCAAACAGGTCCGTGATAAAGTCTATGGTGTTCATGACCGCTCTCCTGTGACTGTCAACTTGGAGTGTATACACAAGCTGACATGGGGGCGGTCGTGGCCGCTTCAACTCGGCCTAAAAAACTAGCACCAATGGTTAAATATGCGAAGCGCCCATGCGGAATGGATCGCAGAAAGGGCTTGGCGCGCCTGCTGAA
>REEE01000072.1 GCA_007695245.1 Candidatus Competibacteraceae bacterium
GAACTTGGAGCACCTCAACCCACAATTTCAACCTCTTGTCAATGCGTAAGTCCTATTTGAGTTTTGCAATGCTCGAAGAAGGTCACGTGGCCGCAGTTTCGGAACCCAAAGTTTTGTGGCTTCTTCTGATGGGGCTTCTTGTGGTCGCGACAGTGCGAAAAGGGCGTAACCAGTCGAGCGCGGGGTAGCGCGTCGGGATTGGAAGAAGTGGTGGGCACCTTGCCCGAATGGTCCGGGCGCGGTTAGATTGCTGTCGCCGAACTAACGATCACTCGAGGAACCCACCGATAACGATGATTTTGCCGTTGCCCGTGGAAGGCAAGCTGTTGGATGTGGCGGCGCGCGTAGCGCAGCTGACGGGATTCGTGTCCGACGCCGCGCAGGACGGGTTGCCGGCGCACGAACTGGAACGCGGCCTATAGCACTACTTGCTGCGGCTGGGTCATGAGTTGCAAGCGGAATATTTTGGCCTTGGCGGGCGATGGCGACTGCGGTGAAACGCTGAAGTTGGCCGACCGGCGGGTGGTGAAACGCTTGCCCGAACGGCATGGCCGGCCGTATCGGTCGATCTTCGGGGATTCTACCCTGGAACGGGTGTACGGGACGCAGGAAGGCCAGCGGATTGAGGCGACGCTGCTGGATGCGTGGCTGGGACTGCCCGAGGGGAAGTGTTCCTACATGCTGCGGGACTGGATCAGGTCTTGGTCGTGGAAGCGCCCTTTGACCCAGTCAACGCGATGCTGGAGCGGATGCTCGGGTTGAAACAATCGATGGCCAGCCTGGAGACGATGACGCGGACCCTGGCCGGGGCGGTGGCCGGCTACGAAACCGCTCGGCCGGCGGCGGCACCGGCGACGGACGCGCAGATTGTGGTGTTGCGCGCCGACGGTAAGGAGGTGCCGCTGCGCCTGGTAGGCGTGATAGGCGCGCTCTTTCTCGGAAAAGGCGTTCAGGGTGATCATGGCTTGCCTCATTTCGTCGGTCTGCATCCAGTCGGGCAGATGGGTCTCGTCGAGACTCTCCCCCTCTTTGAAAAACTTCAGCCAGCGTTCCTGCTCGGTTTCGACCCGTCTGTAGGGTGCCCGCTGCGTACCCCACGACGCCACGCCCACCGGCAGAGGGGGTTTTCGTACAGGCGTTGAGCTTGTCGTCGAGGAATTCGCGCTCGTTGTAGGGGTTGAGGATCTCCACTTGGCGGATCGGCGCGGACAGGGCCGCGCCGAGCACGGCGTTGAGGAAGTGGGTCAGCAGCCGTCGGTTGGCCTCGGCCCCCAGCAGGGCCTTGAAGACGCAGTCGATCTTGGGGTCGATAGGGTGTTTCATAGCTGTGGTTTAAGCTGGGAAGGCGTTGTCGGGACGGTCATGAAGATCAACAAGATCATCGCCGTGCCCTCACCGCAAGCGCGCGCCGCCCGGCAACTTCGCGGCTTTGGCGTCGAAGGACACCACCTGGCGGCATCCCAACCGCCGGCCGCGCGCCACGATCAAACAGTCCGCAAAATCGGCCGTGCTTTCCCGCCAGGAGAACAAAGCCTCCTCCAGCGAGGACTCGTCCTCGAAAACAATTTCCCGGGATTCCAGCAGTTCCGTCAGCACTTCGATGATCCGGGGTTTGGTCGAGCCGTAACAACTGCGTAGCACCCACTCCGTTTCCAGAACCACCAACAGGCTGACGAAAATGGGATCACCGGCGTCAAGCTGGGTTTGAATCAGGTTCCGCGCCTGTTCGTACTGTGCTTCGTCGTCGCGGGTGAGAAAGCGCACCAGGACGTTGGTATCGATACCGATCACCGCCACGGCGACATCTGGTCGATGGGAACCGTCGGTTGGCCCTCGCGCTGAAGACAACCGCCCAGACTGGCGAGGCTCCGGTTCTTCACCCGCAGGAGGACCGTGCTGTCCGGCAGCAGGGTAAAGGTCAACCGATCACCGGCGCGCAGGCCAAGCTGATCCCGAATCTCCTTGGGAATCGTGGTCTGGCCCTTGCTCGTTAAAGTTGTCTCGGACATCGCGCGCTCCTAATTTCTTACTTTTTGCATTTTAGTAAGGAAAAGGCGGGCTGACAAACCATTTTCCTCGTCAATCCGCTGCCTGCCGGATCGGCCGGTCAGCGGGCTCCGGAGTCGACGATACCGTTCGACAACGGCTATCCCACCGCCACCAGCAGCACCATCCCCAGCAGCACCGCGGCCTCGGTCAACTCGCAGGCCGCGCCCAAGGTATCGCCCGTCGCGCCGCCGAGCCGGGCCAACAGCCAGTAACGGAACCCCAGGAAACCGACCCCCAGCACGGCGAGCAAGACGCCGCCTGGCCAGCCGAGCAGAAGCACGACGCCGACGGCCACCAGCACCACCAGCGCGCCGCAACTCAATCGCGGCAGATATTGCGCGTAAGGGGTGCCCAGCCCCGCAGGCCGCACGTAAGGCGTGGTGATCAGCAGCAGCACGATGGCCGTGCGCCCCAGCACCGGCGCCAGCAGCAACGGGTACAACGCCTCCCCCCCCGCCAGCAGCGCCTGCAAGGCCGCGAACTTGGCCAGCAGCACCAGCACGAGGGCGACGATGGCGGCCGGGCCGCTGCGCGGGTCCTTCATGATCGCCAGGGTCCGCTCCCGGTCGCCCTGCCCGCCGATCCAGGCGTCGGCGGTGTCGGCCAGCCCGTCCAGATGCAGGCCGCCGGTCAGCAGCACCCAGACCGCCAGCACCAGCGCCGCCAGCACTCCCGGATCGACCGTGTCCAAAGCGCCGGACAAGCCCGCCAGCAGCACGCCGATCAGCAAGCCGACCGCTGGAAAAAACACCACCGCCCGCCCCAAATCCTCGGGGCGCGGCGGCGTCGGAGACGACGGGACCGGCAGGCGGGTCAGCAGTTGCAGGGCCAGCCCCAGGGCGCGGATCACGGCAGTCGGCCGTTATGAAACACCAGGCGGGGATCGGCCCCCGGATCGTGATACCAGCGCACCCGGCTGAGCGC
>REEE01000309.1 GCA_007695245.1 Candidatus Competibacteraceae bacterium
TTTCCAAACGCATTCCGCCGCACGCGCGGTTTTACCCTGATCGAACTGTTGGTGGTGCTGGTCATTCTCGGTCTGCTGGCCGGACTGGTCGGGCCGCAAGTTATGAATTATCTGGGCGGAGCCAACACCAAAACCGCCCAACTGCAAATCCATGATTTCAGCACCGCGCTGGATGTCTATCGGCTGGATGTAGGGCGTTATCCCACCACCGCCGAAGGCTTGCAGGCGCTGGTCGCGCAACCCGCGGGAGTGGATCGTTGGAACGGTCCCTACCTGCGGCGGAACGTCATTCCCAAGGATCCCTGGGGTAACGACTATCATTACCGTTCGCCCGGCCAGCACGGCGCCTTCGATTTGTACTCGCTGGGTGCCGACAACGCTGAAGGTGGCGAGGGCGAAAACCAGGATGTCGTCAGTTGGTAATAGGTGTCAAACAGATCCCAACCCTCCTTGCGGCGGGGGAAGCACAAGCGGAGAAGGGGTGAAACGGCAGCGCGGTTTTACCCTGCTGGAACTGTTGGTGGTCCTGGTGATCGGCGTGTTGCTGGTTTCGCTGGCACCGCCGCTGCTCTCGGGGTTGAGCGGCGCCACCGAACTGCGCGGCGCGGCGCGGCAGTTGGCCGCGGGTCTGCGCAGCGCTCGCAACGAGGCGGTCAGCCGCCAGCGCGAGGCGATCTTGACCCTCGATCTGGAGCACCGCCGCTTCGGCGTGACGGGCGACCCCCGGGAAATTGCCCTGCCCGACGGTTTGGCGATTCATCTGTACACCGCACAGGCCGAATTGGTCGACGCCGCCAGCGGCGGCATCCGGTTTTTTCCGGATGGCAGCTCCACCGGTGGTGCCATCACGGTCAGCGGTTCGCGACGGGCCTATCGGGTGAACGTCGATTGGTTGACCGGGGCCATCGCCATCGTCGAGGAGGAACCGTCGCCGTGAGCCGTCGGCTCCATCAACGCGGTTTTTCCCTGCTGGAAGTGCTGGTGGCCTTCGCGATCCTGAGCATTTCGCTCGGCGTGCTGCTGCAAGTCTTCGCCACCGGGCTGCGTAACGCCGGCATGGCGGATGATTACACGCGGGCGACCTTGTACGCCGAATCCATTCTGGCGGCCATCGGCCGCGAAGCGCCGCCGAGCGCGGGCGTGCGCGAGGGGCCGATCGACGACCAGTTTTCCTGGCGCAGTACGGTGGGCGAATACACCGACGGTCTGCCCGATCCCGAACGAACCCAGGTTCTGGCCTATCGGGTCAGCGTCGAAGTCTTCTGGCCGGGACCGGCACAAATCCGTTCGGTGATGCTGGAGACGTTGCGACTGGCGCCGCTCGAACCGCCTGGGAGCCGCTGATGCAACCGCGGCTGCATTATTTCCATCCCGCCGCCGCATCGATCCGGGCGGTTCGGCGCCCGACGGGAAAGCCCGCGGGGTTCACCCTGCTGGAACTCCTGGTCGCCATCACCCTAATGGGGCTGTTGCTGGTGGTGTTGTACGGCGGACTGCGTATAGGCTTGCGCGGCTGGGACGCCGGCGAACAACGCGCCGAGGCGACCCAGCAGTTGCGGCTGGTCCATGAGTTTCTGCGCCGCCAGTTGGCCCAGTCCATGACCGTCTATCAGTTCGACGACCAGCAGAACCGAACGGTCGTCTTCGCTGGCCAGGCCGACGGTGTGGAGTTCGTGACGCCGATGCTGGTCCGGTTGGGACAGGCCGGGTTGTACCGGGTCCGGATCGAGGCGGTCGATGGCCGGCTGTGGATCCGCTGGCGTCCTTATTTGCCCAACGATCCGGCGGCCGGCGAGGAGCGGGAAAGGGTGCTGTTGGAAGGAGTCTCGGCTGTGGAGTGGGCCTATTTCGGCCTGGAAGGCTTCGATGACCCGCAGCCACGCTGGAGCAACGCCTGGACCAATCCCCAGAGCCGGCCGTTGCTGGTCCGCTTGAATCTGAACCTGCGAGACGAACCCTGGCCTGACCTCGTGGTCGCCCTGGTCGAGGGGCCACGGTGATGAAAGGCTCCGACGCCGGAAATCCACCCATTACCCGACCCGAGCGCGGCATGGCGCTGGTGGTCGTGCTGTGGATTGTGACCCTGCTGGCGGTGATGGCCGGGGGATTCGCGTATTCCATGCGGATCGAAACCCGGCTGGCGACCAGCGCGGTCGAACGGGCGCAGGCTCGAGCCTGGATCGAGGCGGGGGTGGCCTATGCGCTGGCCTGGCAGATGGACCCTGAAGCGCAACAGCGATGGCCGCCCAACGGCGATCCGCGCGAGTGGTCGTTCGGTGGCGGGCGGCTGCGAATTGAGATCGCGGACGCTGGCGGTCTGGTTAATTTGAACACGGCCGATTCCGGACTGCTCGTGGCTCTGCTGGCGGCGGCAGGCGTGGATCCCCAGGATCGGGAGCGGTTGGCGGACGCCATTCAGGAATGGCGGGAGCACCGCGATCCATCCTTGCCGCCGGGTGCCGGCAGCGCCGAGTATCGAGCGGATGGTCGACCCGGACCCAAGAATGCTCCGTTTGAGAGTGTTGAAGAACTGGGGCAAGTCCTGGGCATGACGCAAGAAATCTATGAACGGATTGCGGGTGTGACGACCGCTTTTTCCCACCATGCAGGCATCAATCCGGAACTGGCTCCTCCCAGGTTATTGGGCGCATTGGGGCTGGACGAGCAGATGGTGGCTGATTATCTCGACGCGCGCGCTACCGCCGCCGATGCTGGCGAAGGCGCGCCTCCGCCCCCTTCGGGACCGGACGGCGGCCAATCCTTTTTTTTCCAGAGCCGCGCGCGCATTTATCATATAGTGGTCACGGCGGAAACTCCTTCGGGGGCGGTCGCGACGGCGGAGGCGGTCGTCGATGGCCAGGGTGCGGCGGTCGGCCAGGGGATCCGCTGGCTGGCTTGGCGGTGGTGATGAAAGGGTTAAGGGTTAAGGGTTAAGGGTTAAGGG
>REEE01000246.1 GCA_007695245.1 Candidatus Competibacteraceae bacterium
CGAACCCGGGCTTGACCCAGCCGACACTGGTTCGTGCCCTCGACCGCCAACAGGCTATTTTCCGGCAGCGCCGCCACACAACCGTCCGGATAGGCGACCTCCGCCTGGCCGCCGGCCACCGCCACCACCCGATAGCCCGCCTGCAAGGGCATCCCTTCTCGCGCCGGAACCATGGCGCTGCCCTGGCCGACGAACACCGTACCCTGTAGTTGCTGCAAGACCGCCACCGGTTCAGCGGCGCCCGCGCTCAGCGCCAGCCCGGACAGCAGAACCAACGCAACCCACCGCTGCAACCCACTCTTTTTCAGCATCATCGATCCTCCATCGCATGAACCACGCCTCACGCTCCAGAACCCCGCCTTATTTCCTTCCGCCTTGAGGAAGCACACGAGCCAATCCTAGTGGCAATCGGCTGTCTTGTAAATCAGGCATCGTATCCAAAAGAGACATTTGAAACCAAACGTCCACAGGAAGCCGCAACCTATCCTTCATCCTTCATCCTTCATTGCGCCACATCGATCATTCCGGCATCCCCAGACGGACTATCGCCAAGTCATCGAACCAGATTTCACCCTCGACCGTGAAATCCAGCGCGGCGCGGCCGTCCAGTTCCAAGCGCAGGATTTGCGCCGGACAGTCCGTTTCGGGCACCGCGAACTCGGCCGCAAACGTCCGCCATTGATCCCAACCCAGAAACCGTTCGCTCTCCACCAGTGGCGGACCCCCCGGCGCGCAGCGCACCACCCACAGCAACCCGCGCTCGGTTCGCACATTGTCGAGCCGCACCTTGCCCTGCAACCGGTAGCGACCCGGCTCCAGATAGAGATACTGGAAAACGTGCCGGAATCGCACCCGCTGGCCGTCGAAGCGCACCCGCAGCGCCCGGTCGCCGCTCATGCCGTAAGTCCGCGCGGTTTCGACCCACGCGCCCCGGACCGACGACATCCGCCAGTCGAATCCCACACCGCTCGACGGTAACTCGAAGCCGCCGTTGTAGACATTGCCCAGCGCCCTGATCCGCGCCTCGTCCAGACCGCCCAACCAGGCCAGGTACGCTTCCAGCCAGCGCTCGTCCCGCCACAGGCGATCCAGGTAGGCCCGCCGCTCGGCTTCGGTCGGCAACGCGCCCTGCCGCTGGCGATTCTGATACAGAAACGTCACGGTTTCCGCCCGCGGCGCATTGCGGGCGGCGTAGATAAAGAATCGCTCCCACCACTCGGGCGGCTCGGCCAGGAACGGCGCCAGCAGCGGCTGGCCGGCCGGCTGCTCGGCCAGGTTCAGCAACACCGGAAAAATCTGGTTGGCGGTTCCCGGGCGGGTGCGCAACAACTGGCTCCAGCGCGCCAGCGCCCGATCCAACTGCTCCTGTCGCAGCCAGAATTCCGCCGAACGCGCCAGCGCCGGGCTGCGCAGCGGCCCCAGCGCATCGGCGATTTCCACCAGTGCGCTCGCTTCCCGCTGGCGTTCGCCCCGTTCCCATACTTCGGCCAGGGTCAGGTAGATCAACGCATCGGTGGGGTTGGCCCAGGTGGCGGCCTGAAGTTGTTGCTCGGCGGCGTCCGGCTCGCGTTCGGCCCGATCGCGGGCCTGGCGATAGAGCGCCAGCGGGTGATCGGCGCGCCAGTGTAATGCCTCAGCGGTCGCTTCGGGGCCATCCTCCCGCACGGCGTGTTCGGCCAGGCCGGTGACCGCGATCCGCCAGCCCAGCAGCCCGGCGATCAACACGATTCCCCCGCGCTCGACCGCGCGCATCACGGCATTCCTCGAGCGGTTCAACGGTTCTTGTCCCGGTTCATTGCAAGCGTCGAATGTCGAAATCGATGCTCTGGATCACTACCCGCGCATCCTGTCTGGACACCTCGAAACGAATGCCGCCCTCGTAGTCGCGCGTGGAGCCGTCGGATTGCACGGCCCGCAACCGGTAGTGGGTCACGCCAGTCGCCGTCGTTCCACGCGGGCTCCAGCGCACTGGAGTCAAGCGCAAGCGCCGGCTCTGGGTGGCATCGAAAAACTTGGCGTAATCCCGGCGCAGCCGGTCGCGATCCTGGCCGCCACCGCCGCGCGCCCGGGCATCGAACAACGCCATCAGGCGATCCAGATCGCCGCTTTGATAGGCGCTGGTATAGCGACCGATCAGATGATCCAGCTCACGCGCCGTCAGATCGCGAGCGGCGGTTTGTCGTTCGGGGCGCGCCTGTTCGGCCAGCTTCCCGGCCTGAGCCTGTTCGACGCGCAATTGCTCCAGCTTCAGCCGTTCGGCGTTCGCTCGCTCGGCCCGCAGTCGCTCGACCTGGGCCTGTTCGGCGCGCAATTGCTCCAGCCGCCGCCGTTCCGCTTCGAGCCGTGCGGCGCGCAGCTGCTGTTCCAATAAGGTCTGTTCCCCCGGCAACCGCCCCAGTTCCGCCTGCTCGATCCGTAATTGGTCTTGATGGGCGGCTTCCAGTTGCTCGCGATGGGCAGGCATCCGGGATGCTCGAGCGCTGGCTTCCTGTTCGATCTGCTCCAGCGCCCGCCAGTCCGGCCTCGTCTGGAAAGCAGCAATGGCACCATCGGCCGTTGGCATCGCCGGCGGTGGCGTCGCCTCGGCGACAGCGACAGGCTCGGATTCAGCGGTTGCCATGATCGGCGGTTTGGCCAGTAGATAAACGCCCGCCACGCCCAATACCGCCACCAACGCCAGTCCTCCCAGCACCAGCACGGGCAAATGGGCGCGCAGCGCCAACCGCGAACGCCGCCGGCGCGGAGCTTCGCGCCAAGCGGTGGAACGCGAGCGCGCGACGCCCGGAACCATGGCGGCGCTCGGTTCCCCGCGCGCCCGGGACCCATCATAGGCGGCGCGGGTTTGGGGCCGGGACAGGACCGAGTAGGCTTCATTGATCCGGGCGGCGTAGCCATCCACCCAGAAATCAGCCGCGCCGGCTCGATCCGGATGCA
>REEE01000260.1 GCA_007695245.1 Candidatus Competibacteraceae bacterium
TTCTGTCCGGTTCCCACCTGGAAGGATATGGATTGCGGAAAACGGCTCAGCTTCGCCCGTCCAGAAACAGCCGATAGGCGGGGTTGTCGCTCTCTTCGCAGTAGGGATAGCCGAGGTTGTGGATGAACTGGTCGAACCGCGGCCGTTCCGCTTCCGGAACCTGGATGCCGATCAGCACCCGACCGTGGTCGGAACCGTGGTTGCGGTAGTGAAACAGACTGATATTCCAACCGTGCGCCATGCCGGTCAGGAATTTCAGCAGCGCGCCCGGCCGCTCGGGAAACTGGAAGCGATAGAGCAGTTCGTCGCGGATGCCCGGCGCGTGACCGCCCACCATGTAGCGGACATGCAACTTGGCCATTTCATTGTCGCTCATGTCCACCACGGGATAGCCGTACTCGCGCAGAGTATCGATGATCCGCTGCTTCTCCTCTTCGCCTTCGGTCAGTTGGACGCCGGCGAACACCTGCGCCTGCCGCGTGTCGGCATAGCGGTAGTTGAATTCGGTGATGGAGCGTTTGCCGATGACCTGGCAGAATTTGCGGAAGCTGCCGGGCTGCTCCGGGATGGTGACCGCCAGCAGGACCTCGCGCCGTTCGCCCAGTTCGGCCCGTTCGGCGACGTGGCGCAGGCGATCGAAATTGATGTTGGCGCCGCAGTTGATCGCAATGAGATTAGCCCCGGTAACGCCGGTGCGTTCCACATACTTTTTCAATCCGGCGGTGCCCAACGCCCCGGCGGGTTCGGCGATGGAGCGAGTATCATCGAAAATATCCTTGGTGGCGGCGCAGATTTCGTCGATGGACACCACGATCATTTCATCCACCAAATCCCGAGCCAAGCGAAAGGGCTCCTCGCCGACCTGGCGCACGGCGACGCCATCGGTGAATATACCGACCTGGTCGAGCGTGATCCGGCGATCGTGCTTGAGTGCTTCGTACATCGAGGCGGCGTCTTCCGGTTCCACGCCGATGATCTTGATCTCCGGGCGCAGAAATTTCACATAGGTAGCGACCCCGGCGATCAGCCCACCGCCGCCGACCGCGATGAAAATCGCCTCGATCGGATCGGGATGCTGGCGCAGGATTTCCATGCCGATGGTGCCGTTGCCCGCGATCACGTCCGGATCGTCGTAAGGATGGATGAAGGTCAGGCCCTTGTCGGCTTCCAGTTGCCGCGCGTGCTGGTAGGCTTCGTCGTAGGTATCACCGTGCAGCACGGTTTTCCCGCTGCGGTCGCGCACGGCCTGCACCTTGATGGCCGGCGTGGTGCGGGGCATGACGATGGTCGCCTTGATCCCGAGCCGTTGGGCGGCCAGCGCGACGCCTTGCGCGTGGTTGCCGGCCGAGGCGCAAATGACGCCTTTGTCCAGAGCGGTACGGGGCAAGTTGGCCATCTTGTTGTAGGCACCGCGCAGCTTGAAGGAAAACACCGGTTGCAAGTCCTCACGTTTGAGCAGCACCCGATTGTTCAGCCGTCGCGACAGGCGGCTCATGACGTCCAGCGGTGATTCGATGGCGACGTCGTAGACGCGGGCGGTGAGGATTTTTTTGATGTAATCGTGCATGAAAATGGCTTTGCAACGGAGAGAAGAGGATCGCCATGTCCAGCGATGCAATGAAAAAGCGCGCCGCCGAAGCGGCTCTGGAGTATATCGAGGAAAATACCGTGATCGGCGTCGGCACCGGGTCGACGGTCAACTATTTTATTGATGCGCTGTCCCGCATCAAGCACCGCCTCGATGGCGCGGTATCCAGTTCCGAAGCCACCACCCAGCGGCTGAAGGCCCACGGGATTCCGGTTTTCGATCTCAACGCGGTCGGGCCGTTGCCGTTGTACGTGGACGGTGCCGATGAAGTCAACGCCCAGTTGCAATTGATCAAGGGCGGCGGCGGGGCGCTGACCCGCGAGAAGATCATCGCCGCCGCCAGCGAACTCTTCGTGTGCATCGCCGATCAGGCGAAGCGGGTGGAGGTGCTGGGAACGTTTCCCTTGCCCGTGGAGGTGATTCCGATGGCGCGCAGCCACGTCGGCCGGGAGTTGGTCAAGCACGGCGGGCAGCCGGTGCTGCGGGAACACTGTGTCACCGATAACGGCAACCTGATCCTGGATGTTTATAACCTGGCGATTCTGGAACCGGCCACGCTGGAAGCCAGGCTGAATAACATCGTCGGCATCGTCACGGTGGGATTGTTCGCGCAGCGGCCGGCGGATGTGCTGTTGCTGGGAACGGCGGATGGCAAAGGTGTCAAAGTTTTTGGTCGGGACCGCGCCGCGCATGGCCAGTATGCAAAGAATTCGCCAGAAGATCGTTGATCGTGCTTATTACTCTGTATGCGCTTTGACGGAGGAGCCATGATCTGTGAATTTTGTGGTGGTGAAACGCAGGCCAGGAAAGTCAAAAGATCGCATTGGCTACAGGGCCGCCTTTACATTGTCGAGAATGTTGACGCGGAAGTTTGTCAGGGATGCGGAGAGCGTTACTTTCACGCCACCACCCTCGACGCGATTGACCGCCATCTCTCGATGGAGCATGAGGTAAAAGAGACGATGAATGTGGAAGTAGTTGATATAGCTGCTTGATATGGTCATGCCACAAAAAAACGGGCGCTAGCCTTGCGGCAGCGCCCGTCCGTCGCCCTTACGCCTGTGAGCAGGCTATGTTTTAAGTTTTAGAAATCCACGCGGGTGCCGATGGATACAGCGTTCAAATCCTGAATTCCAATCTCGGGGTTACTGGTGCTACGACCGATGTACTCCGCCCAGATCGAAGTCCGCCGGCTGAAATTGTATTGGTAGCCCAAAATATAATTGTCGATCTCATCGGAACCCCTGAAGCCAGGGTCCAATCGTCCGTAAGCCGCGCTGATGACGTTATTGCCAAAGGTGTACGAGCCAGCCAGGTAAAAGTTGGTGGCGTCATCGCCGCCG
>REEE01000290.1 GCA_007695245.1 Candidatus Competibacteraceae bacterium
CCTTTCGGCAGAGTTCCCGCAACGGCGAATCAAGCATTTAATGCCGCTTTCCAACTGGTGACTCCGACGATTTTGAAAACCGATAGGTGGTGAGCACTATATGGGTACGTGTACTTCAGCTATGGGGGTGCCTACAGCTTCCCTCGGAGCTACAGCTACCACGTTCGTCTCGTGCGCGGCGGACAGTGATTGGGGCCGCGCAGCGGCTTTGGGTGCGGGCGAGCGGGGTCGGCGAATATCGCCCTCATCGGCCGGGCGCTGCGCTGAGGTTCATGGCGCGCGCCGGGGTAGAGCGGGAACCTGGTATTTCCTCTACGCCGGCAGCGCGAGCAACCGATTATTCGAACCACGAACGTAACCCCATAAGGGCATGAGGCGGGGTCGCGGACCCCGGCGAGCCGAGAAATCGTCGGTCGCCGGTCATCGGCAAACACAGTGCGGCACGAGTCAGGACCGTTCGAGGCAATTCCCGGAATCTTGCGGTGTCCAAGATAGTCCACTGCCAACGAGCCACCTCCAAGACGGAACGATTCTGCGGACGATGAGGGCGGGTACCTCGCGCTGGAAGGCGTATAACGACGCCTCAGAGTCCGTACCTGCCACATCCAACCAGCAACCGGATTCGAGACCTCGTTCGTTCCCTGAACTACGTCGTTTCCATCCACGCCGTAGAAGAACTCGACGATGACAACCTCACGATCTTCGCCCTCGAAAGCCTCCTCCTCACGGGCCGCCTCATCGAACGGCAACGCGACCGACCAACCCGGGAAGTCAAGTGCGTCGGATCCGGCGCCACCCTCGCCGGCGCGCCCGCCGAGGCGGTCGTCAAAGTCGGACCCACCGGCCAGCTCGTCGTCATCACCGTCGACCTCACTGCATGAATCATGCGCCTGTTGCGGACAAAAGGGCGTACAACTCCGGAAGGTGACTCGGAGTTTCGGCCACGGTTCCAGTTTGCTGGCGATCGAAGAGCTTCCTCTCTGGTCCTGTCCCCACTGCGGAGCATCCTATTTCACCGCGCGGACCCTACACGAGATCGAGCGCATCAAGACCCTTCGTCGGTCCGTCGCCGTGGCCCGGTCCATTCCCGTTGCGCGGTTCGTCGAGCACGTTCCGAACCGGCCACCACCCCAGAGGCCTCCCGGAATACCGTGAAACCCCGGTGGTCGACATCCTGGCCAGTCTGGCGGTGGACGACGACGTCCTGCGCCATGCAAGCGGTTCCAGGAAGCCAGGTAGGGTCGGCGCCGCCCACCTTCATCGTCCATCAGACGCCCCCGCAATGGCGGGCCATGCCCGCCCCGTGTGTTAGCGTGGTTCGCCGGGGCTATAATCGGTTTCATGAAACTGCCCGATCTCGAACGCGCCTTCGTCCGACCGGAGAAAATCACCCGATACCTGTTGTCCCAAGCGCATCCGGTCGGACGGCACAAGGCCAGGTTCTTTTCAAGCTTCGGGTTTTCCTCGTCATCCTGGCGACAACTTGAAACCGCCTTGCTGGACCACGCGGCGCACTACGAGGTGGCGCAAGTGGAGACGACACCGTTCGGAACTGCCTGCACGATCGATGGACCGTTGCCGACGCCGGACGGACGCGCTCCGCAAGTGCGAACCGTCTGGTTTGTGGAAACCGGCCAAACCGCGCCATACTTCGTGACGGCCTATCCCATAAAGAGGACGAGATGATCGACGAACTCGACTGCGTGGTCTTGATGACCGATATTCCCGAACACGGGCTGACGGCGGGCGACATCGGCACCGTCGTGATGGTTCACGAAGCCGGCCGGGGTTTCGAGGTGGAATTCGTGGCCCTCGACGGCGAAACCCTGGCGGTGGCCAGCCTGTCGGCTGCCCAGATCAGGCCCGTCGCACACCGCGAAATCGCGCACGCCCGTCCGGTGGCCGCGTAGCCAGCGCGTAAGACGGAGTTAGCCAGGTAGGGTGGGCATCGCCTGGTTACCTCATCCAGGTCAGGCTGAGCGAAATCCGCGATGGAGTCTCGATCAACCGTTCCGAAGTCTCAATTCCGCATTCGACGGTGGGATTTTCCAATCAAACCGCCCTGATCACTCACTACTACCTCTCGATTCTCGAGCGGGATCCCGACCCGGACGGCCTGGCGTTCTGGGAAGGTCTGGCAGCCGACCGGCAGGCCCGCGGCGAGGACGTCAAGCCGGTCTTCCGGTGGATGGCGGAGTTTTTCTTCTTCAGCCAGGAATACCTCGGTCGCCACACCACCGACCGACAATTCATCACCAATCTCTACCTGACCTTCTTCCAGCGGGCGCCGGATGAGGGCGGCTACGCTTGGTGGTTGGACCAACTCGCCCGAGGCATGACCCGCCATCACGCCATGAACGGCTTTCTCTATTCCCAGGAATTCACCGATTTCATGGAGGAACTGGGATTCTGAAAACGGGGATTGGCGCGGGCGGCTCCCCGACGATGTCGGCTTCAACTACTGGCTGGCGCGCTTCTGGGCCGCGCAGTGTCAGGGCGCGGCGGCGGTCACCGCCGAGGTCGCCGCCATCTCCGCCTTGTTCGCCGACAGTCCGGAATACCGTAAACGGGCGCGGGACCGCGGCGGCTACGTGACCGATCTCTACGACGCCTTCCTGCGCGGGGGCGGCGACTTGGACGGCTACCGCTCCTGGATCGACCGGTTGGACGGCGGTGCCCTGGACCGGGAGGGGTTGCGCCGGACCTTCCTGCAAACACCCGAGTTCCAGAATCGGGTGCAACTCAATCCAGCCCCAACTGCTCCGCAACCCGCCAGGCATTCTTGCCGGTGTTCTTGGCGGCGTACATCGCGGCGTCGGCCTGCCGCAGTAGCGTCATCGCCAGATCCAGGGTGTCCGGCCATTCCGGTCGGTACAGGGCGATGCCGACGCTGGCGGTGACCGTGGCGCTGGCTTCGCCCAGCGGCA
>REEE01000201.1 GCA_007695245.1 Candidatus Competibacteraceae bacterium
ATCTAATGGGCTGTTGCAAAAGTTTTGACAGGTTCTCGTTCCCACGCTCCGGCGTGGGAATGCCGACCGCCGCTCCAGCTGCTTGAATGATCCCAGTAAAATCGAGAGGTTGGAGCATCTGAACGGGCTCCCACGCCGGAGCGTGGGAGCCAGGTGCGCCTAGTGCCACCTATCAGAATTTTTGCGGTAATCCACTAATGGCTTATTGGAAGAACTGAAAAGGTCCGATCATGCGAGTTACTGTGGCCATCCACCACGGCTTTCCATGGCGCGGGCGCCCTAACCATAATCGCCTGCCTCGCCCGATCAAGCGCGCGTTGCGAACCCAGGCCGAGCGAGCGGGATATCTTGATGCGTTTAACCAATGGCTCGATCAGTATGAAAGCTGAAGGCTTGCGCTTTACCTACCAGCCGGACTTTTCTCCCCACAAGGCGGCTTGTGGCTGGGGCGCGGGAACGCTGTGGCTGAACGGGCGGGCGATCTGGTTTGGCGGCGGCTCTCCAGAAGCGCCGCAGCCGCTGGCCTGGACTTGGATCGACCTGCTGGAGCACCTGGCGGAGGGCTGGCCTCATCTGCGGATCGAGTCGCCGTGGCCGTTGGACTGGCTGGCGGAACCGATGCGCGAAGGCGGAAATTTTTGGCAAGTCGCGGATGATCGCTGGCAAGAGTTGGATGAAGCGGTCGCGGATGCCGAGGAGGCCCGGGTGCTGGATTTTGCGCGCCGGCATAACCTCGCGGCGGGCTGGCAGGGTTTGAATGTGCCGGCCTTGTATTGGTACCGGCAGGGTCGGGAGGTGGTATTGTGCGAGGAGGGTCAGCGACCGGTGGTCGTGCCGTTTTCCGAGGCTTGGGCGGTGTTGGAGGCGCTGGGCGAAGCGATTGCCGCGGGCCTTGCGAATAGCGCGCATCCTCGCGCCGGGCAAGCGCTGGCGGCTTGGCGGGCGCGTGATCGGGTGGACGCGCGCCGGCAAGTGGCGATTGCCACCGGCCTTGATGAAGAGACGCTGGCCGTGATGCAGGCGGGTCAGGATGAAAAAGCGTTCTGGGGATTCAATCAGACTGCCAATGATGAGGAGTTTTGCGCCAACGCCTTGCTGGCGGCGGCGCGCATGACGGCGGGCAGGCTGTCGCCGGAACGCATGGCCGCCATTCTGGAGGTGTTGCGCGGATTGCCGGCGGTCCGGTCGTTACCCCAGTTGGATGCGTTGGGCGAGCGTTTGTTGGCCGACTCTTGGCGGGCGGCGTCTACCGCCCACGCGCAGGGCTACGCCTTGGCGGCGGCTTTGCGCGGTACGCTGGGTCTGGACGGGTTGAGCCGGTTTGAACCCGAACACTGGCTGGCGCAGTGGGGTGTGCCGGTGGGCAGGGTGGTTTTCGGGACGCCGGTGTTGGAGGCGATAGCCGTATGGGGCAATCGAGGACCGGCGATTGTGGTGAATGACGCCCCCGCGATTCGACCCGCTCATGTCTTCGGTTACCGGTTTGCGCTGGCGCACGAAATCTGCCATCTGCTGGTGGATCGGCAAAGCGCTTTGCCGGCCGCCGAAGTTTTGGGTGGCCACGTGGCGCCGGCCATCGAGCAACGGGCCAATGCGTTCGCCGCAGAGATTCTGTTACCCCGTGCGGCCGCGGCTCGGGCATACCGCCAGGCCGCTGCCTTGGAGGCGGCGGTCAAGCAACTGGTGGTGGCTTTTGAGGTGAGCCGCAAGGTAGCCAAAGCCCAGATCAAGAACAGCGGCGCCGCTTCGCCGGAGGATGTCGTGCAGATCGACTGGGCATTACAGTTACCCTCAATGGCGGATTGCCGAACCGTGGAAGGTATGACATGCGGGTCGTGATCCGCGCCGACGCTTCCATCGAGATGGGATCCGGCCATGTGATGCGTTGCCTGACCCTGGCGGATGCGCTGCGGGAACGAGGGGGTTGAAGCTGTCTCTAACAATGAACGCTCCGCAACAGGAAGCCAGCATGTCCCAAATCGCCATTGATCTACCCGATGAGGTCTTTTCCGCGCGCAAGCAGCCTCCTCGCGAATTCGCCCGGCAGTTACGCCTGGCGGCGGCCATTCATTGGTATGCCCGCGGCGAAATATCCATGGAAAAGGCCGCGATGATTGCCGGGTTGGACCGCGTTGACTTTCTGGCGGCGCTCGCCGCCGAACAAGTTGAGGTTTTTCAAGTTGATCTGGCCAGTTTGCAGGAACAGTTGAACCATGCCTGAGCGAGCGGTGGTCAATGCCTCGCCGCTGATTTTTCTGGCCAAGGCCGGCCTGATTCACTTCCTCCAGCAAGCGGCTCCCCTAGTTCTGATCCCGGCGGCCGTGGCCGATGAAATCAGTCGCCGGGGCCGGGATGATATTACGGCGCGGACTTTGGCCAGCGCCTCGTGGCTCACCACCGTGGAGGCGCCCGCGGTTCCACCGCTGATCCAGGCTTGGGATCTGGGGCCGGGAGAGTCGGCGGTGTTGGCCTATGCCCAGGCGCATCCCGGCGTGGTGGCTATCATTGATGATGGCGCCGGTCGACGCTGTGCCGAAACACTGGGTGTCCCCCTGTTGGGAACGCTCGGCTTGGTGATGATCGCCAAAAAACGTGGATTAATTCCCGCCGCCCGGCCCGTGATTGCCCTGTTGAAACAACATGGCATGTTTTTATCCGAATCCACCATTGATCGCGCCCTGCTGTTAATTGGCGAATGACGGCTAACTGGAAACCTCGATGATCGCCATCCGCGCCGACGCTTCGATCCAGATCGGCACCGGCCATGTCATGCGCTGCCTGACCCTGGCTGACGCGCTGCGGGAACGGGAGCCGGTTACGCAATCAATTCCCTCCAACTTAGAAAAATAGTATAGGATTCAAGCGACCGCGAGCAACCCCCATGGCCATGACCCTGAACATCCCGGACGACGTCGTAGCGGC
>REEE01000060.1 GCA_007695245.1 Candidatus Competibacteraceae bacterium
AGCGGTTGGGATGCCGCCCATGCGGATCGGCAAGCCAACACGGACGGCACTACCGCGCAGAACACGACCAATATCCACCCCGACGACGCCAGCCTGAACTACACCTACGCGCCGGCGGATCCTTATCAGGATATTCGGGACAACACGCTGGCCGACGTCGCCATGTACTACTGGAAACGCGACCTGAGGCCCGACCTCGTGAACAGGGTACCGACGTCGATCCGGAACCCAGCCTTCTGGCAGCACATGGTGACCTACGGCATCGGCCTCGGCGTAGAGGGTACAATCAGCCCCACGGCAGCCTGGCAAGCCGCTCAGGAGGGTACAGCCATCGTTCAGGACGGTACAGTCACCGCTTGGCCTGACCCCAACTACGGATTCTTAAATTGCGGCGACGGTCCCGCCGGTACGTGTTCCGCCCGCATCGACGACCTCCTCCATGCATCGGTCAATGGCCGCGGCGGTTTCTTTAGCGCCGCTGACCCCAATACCTTCGCCGCCGAGCTGGCCAAGGTGCTGGAAGATATCGTGGGCAGAGTCGAAAGCTCCGCCACCTCCGCCGCCGCCAGTTCGGCGGTGCTGCAAACCGACACCCTGCTTTACATAGCGGGTTTTCGCAGCGACGACTGGTCCGGCGAATTGAAGGCATACGAACTGACTGAAGACGGTATGGGTTCCGAGGCATGGGATGCCGAAGCGTTGCTCGCGGTTCGGTCGCCGGCTACTCGCAAGATCTTCACCCGCGCGGCTGCCGGCAGCGGCGTCGGGGGCGGAGTATCTTTCGAGGATTTGAATGCCTTGGACGGAGTCCAACAAGCGGCATTGAACCGCGATCCGAACAACGTCGAGGATAACCTCGGCCAAGAACGCGTGGATTGGTTGCGCGGCACGGAACACGCCTCGTTGCGTAGCCGATGCGTATCCACTGCTCCCGTTCCCTATAATCCACCGGGTAAAAACTGCCCCGCTAACTCCAAACAGCGGCCGCTGTGCGACATTATCCATTCCGATCCCCAGTACAGGAAAAACGTACTCTATCTGGGCGCCAACGATGGCATGTTGCACGCTTTCGACGCCATCACGGGTGAGGAGCTGTTCGCCTATATCCCCAGCCCGCTGTTATTGCCCGAGCCGGGCCAGGACCACGCGCCCCTCAGCCGCTTGATGGATCCGAATTACACCCATCGCTACTTCGTGGACGGCAAGGCGGTCGTGGCTGATGTGGGCTCGAAGACCTACCTAGTCGGCAGCATGGGCGCCGGCGGCCGGACGGTGTTCGCCCTGGACGTCACCAATCCCAGCGGTTTCTCGGCCAGCGACGTTAAATGGGAGTTCTCCCACCCCGAACTCGGCTACAACGTCGGCCAACCCGCCATCGTGCGGATGAGTGACGGGACGTGGGCCGCTGTGTTCGGCAACGGCTACAACAGCGCCAGCGGCAAGGCGGCGCTGTTTGTCGTGAATTTAGAGACGGGGACGCTGATCGAAATGATTGAAACCAACGATCAGACCTCTAATGGCCTCGCCTCGCCCTTTGTGACTGACTGGCCGGAGATGAACCTGCGGGCCAACCGGATCTACGCAGGAGACCTCTTGGGTAATCTTTGGGCGTTTGATGTGTCTGGCGCTTCCAACGAATGGACGAGCCGGTTGCTGTTTGAAGCCAAGGACGCAAACGGCGATCCGCAGCCGATTACCTCCAAGCCGCATGGCGCGAGGATCGATAGCGAGCGAGTGATGATCGCCTTCGGCACCGGCAGCTATTTCAGAAGCCCGGACACCACTGACACCCAGGTCCAGAGTTTGTATGGAATCGTCGATCACCTGACGCCCGCCAGCGGTCCGGTCGACCGCGCCAGTGATTTGCTCCAGCAGGAGATCATCTACCAATCCCCAGTGATAGCTACACCGCGATTGCGGGTTTTGTCGGATTACACGGTGAATGATGACCCCGATAAAACCGGCGGTTGGTTCATCGACTTGAATACGGAAACCGGTGAGCGAGTCATCAACGGTCCACGAACCCTCGGCCAAACCGAGCAGCGAGTTCGATTCACCACGATGGTTCCTGATGAAGATCCCTGTGGTACCGGACAGCGCGGGTTCCTGATGGATATCGATCTGCTCACTGGTGGTCGAACGAGCTTTTCCGTGTTCGATTTGGATGGCGATGGAGAAATTGATGAAGAAGATATGATCAACATCACGATCAATGGTGAGACGATACCCGTGCCCGTCAGCGGCGTCGCGTTTGGCCGGGGAGAGTCCGTAACAGCCGTCGATCTCCAAGATAGCGATCAGCAACTCCTGATCCCTGGGGATGGCGAAGATATCGTCACCGGACTGGATGAAGGGATACCCGGTGGTCGCCAATCCTGGCGGCAGTTGCGGTAACTCGGGGAGAAATGACCATGCGTAGCCGGTTCAAATCGCGCGGTTTCACCCTGATCGAACTGATGATCGTGGTGGCCATCGTCGCCATCCTCGCCGCGATCGCCTACCCGTCCTATCAGGAACAGGTGCGCAAATCGCGGCGGGCGGACGCCCAGGCGGTGCTGCTGGAAGCGGCGCAGTGGATGGAGCGGCGTTTTACGGAGAATCTCGTGGCGGGCTATGACGGGGTTGCGCTGCCCGCTGGGCTAACCCAGTCGCCCAAGGGCGGAAGTACGGCCTACTACGTCATCACAGTGGGGAATCTGGCGCAAAACACCTTCACCCTAACCGCCACCCCGCAAGCCGCCGGCGGACAGAACAACCACAAGTGCGGAGGACTGACCGGGGCGACGTTCAACGTGAATCAAAGAGGTCAAAAAGGCGTGGACGGCGCATTTGACACGCCCGCAATCATCCAGGATTGCTGGCGCTGACCGCGCGCTCCCACCACCGCAAGCCGGCCTAACCGCCGGCTTTTTT
>REEE01000175.1 GCA_007695245.1 Candidatus Competibacteraceae bacterium
CGCCTGGCGCGGGTGGTCGCGGGGCTGCATCGGGTGAGCCTCGATCTGGCCGCGCTGCGGCGGTGAAGCGGGCGATGCGCTCGTCATCGTCTTCAACCCGCAGCAGGCGCAGCATGGGGAGTCCTCCCATCGGGCGAGGGTCATGACCGGCGGCCGTCGCGTCCGGGCGCTCAGGGCGGATCGATCTGGCGGCGGCGCTCCTCGGCGGCGTCCTCCATGAACCGGTTCAGCTCCCGCTCGAACTGGGGCAGGTCCTGGGGCCGGGTCGGCACGGCCGGCGCGGCGGCGGGGTCCGGCGTTTCCGGCAGCTCCCGCGCGGGCGCGGCCGGCTCGCCCAGCCAGCGGGTCAGGGTCAGGCCGATGACGGCCCCCGCGATCAATAGCAGCACGATGCGCATGAAGCAACTCTCCCTAGCAGGACTGAATTCCGGCCTACCATAGGTGGCGTCCTTCCGGACCCGTTCATCCCGCGTCGAGCCGGAGTTGCCCCGCGTCATCGCGCTCGATGCTGTAGCGATTCCCATCGTTCGGTTGCACGGTCTTGCTGCCCTGACCGCCTGGCCACTGGAAGCTCAGCTCGCTCGCCAGGCATTGCCGATGCGTTCGTATCGCTCTCGGCGGCAAGGGAAAAGTTTGGTCGCCGATCCGGTAGTCGACGGTGACGTCGGCGTTGTTCGCGACCTTGAATTCAATGGTCATGGATTGCGGGCGGCCGAACATCTGAACCGCGTAGTAGTTCCCGCTCTGCTCGCCGTAGGCAAGCGCAACCCCGATCTCCGTGACGGCGGGGTCGAGCATGTTCTTGCGATGGCCTGGAGACTGTTTCCAGCCCTCGACGGTCGTCTTGACCAGTTCCTCGGTCGCGAAACCCGCCGAGCTGAATTGGTAGGCGATGTTCTCGGAGATCATGCAGAAGTCGTAGCCATGATGGCTGGCCCGCTCCGCCGGACTCTTGCCGTCCGCGCGATGACCGTACCGATCGGTGCGGGCCATGAAATCGGCGAAATAGCGCGCCGTTTCCTCGAGCTTCGGGTTGACGTCCAGGGTCTCCCGATCCTGGTCGCGGCGAAAGTCGTTGGTGCGCTTCACGATATCCGCCGCCGCTTCGGCAAGGTCGGGAGACGATTCCGGCTTGACCGCTTGATTCGGCTGCGGCTCGATGCGCACGCCGGCGTTTTCTTCGCTCACCTGACCCAGGGAGACGCCGGACAGGAGGAGGCATGGAACGAGGAGAAGCCATTTGAGGGTGGCTCCCTTGCGATTCCACTCACCGTATTCCGCCATGGCTCACCTCTTGGATTGAATGACTTCCCGCGCCCGTCTTGCTGGCGGCGATCGATGCCGCGCTGGCGGCGATCGACGGCCAGGGGGTGATCCTCCCGGACGGGGTCAACGGTGCGCTGAATCCATCAATGCCGCGATCTTGGCGTCGATGGCCGGCAGCAGCGCGTTCAGACAGAACTGCTGCATGCTGTCCGGGGTGTGCTCGGCGATGTATTTGAGCTTGAGCAGATACGGTTCCGGCAAGCGCAGGTTGAACACCTTGGCCACGTCGTCCCGCACCCCGGACGCCGCCCAGGGATAGGGCCTTGGCCCGGCCTCCGGGACGCTGGGCGGTTCCGGGTGGGCAGCGGGCGCGGGTGGTTCGGGCGTCTGGACGCCGGCCCCCTCGATGAACGCCTCCAAGGAATCATCGCCTTTGCCGAGCGACGGCGGGCGGCTGCTCAGCTTGCCTTCACTCCCCATCGAACACCTCCCGAAACAGCGCCTGCATTTCTTCGCCGGCCTTGGGATCGGTCGGCTTCTGCTCCGCCACGCTCATCCCGTCCCGCGCCGCCTTGCGGTAGGCGATCCGGTCGCGGATGACGGCGGGCGACAGGCGGAGATGCGCGAAGTCGGCCAGCAGGCCGCGGGCTTCGGCCACCTCGCTCACCGAGGGGTGGGTCGAGGCCCGGCTGATCACCACCGTCGCGTGCAAGTCGGGGTTGAAACCCTGGGCGGTCTTGACCAGGTCGTCCATGCGCCCCAGCGTCCAGATGTCGAACTGCGAGGGCTGGATCGGCACGAACGCCCGCTCGGCCACCACCAGGGCCGAACGCAGCTCCACCGAATCCCGCCCGCCCGCGTCGATGATCAGGTCCTGGTAGCGCGTCGCCAGGTCCCGGACCTCGGTTTGCAGGCCTTTGCCGAATTTCTGGATGCAGGCCACGCGGGGGGTCACGGCCGCCTCGTCGCGGATCTGCGCCCAATAGCTGGCGCTGGCTTGAATGTCGGTGTCGATCAGCAGCACGTCGCGGCCGTGCAAGGCCCGCAGCGCCGCCAGGTTCACCGCCAGCGTGGTCTTGCCGGTGCCGCCCTTCTCCCCGCCGATGAGAATGATCATGCCGGATGGCCTGTGGTATGAAATGGGATCATACGGTATCACACCGTATAGTATGATATGAAATTATATCGTCTTATCTTAGACCGCCGCCAGTCGGGCCTACCCGTCGTCGTAGGACGCGCAAGGCCGATCCCGCGACTGGCCGAGCCGGGTCCCCCGGTGCCCCCAGCGGACGCTCAGCAACCCGTCGCCCCAGAGATCGCGGTGCGGGCGCGCCTCGTCGTAGCGCGTCCCCTTCTCCCAGCGTTGGGGGTCTTCACCCGTCGTGATGGACGTCTCCATCCTCTCGCCCTCCGCCCTCGCGACCGGACCCATCGCCGCCGCTCCGCCCGCCGACTGCTGTTTGGTATTATATCTTACTATACCGTATAGTAATATACAGTCTCATATAGTCTCATATAGTCTCATATAGTCTCATATAGTATGATACTAAATGATACTTCTCTCTCACAAGCTTTTCAGAAAAATTGCTTTCTGCATGCGCTATTTGGAAAATTCAGGCTCCCGAACCCACCCGACCCCCACCC
>REEE01000191.1 GCA_007695245.1 Candidatus Competibacteraceae bacterium
TTCTCATGCTCGCTGATCTGCCGATCCAGAAACCGCTGGGCGGTGTCGGTATCCATGCGGGTGTCGCCCAGGAGATTCTCACCAAACACCGTGATCACCGATTGCACTATGTTCCTAGCCAACTGTGGATTCTGATCCATATAAGTCACGGTATACAAATTGGTATCGCCTCGTTGGCTCGCTAAACCAACCCGACCCTGCAGGCGACCGATCGCCCCCTCCAGACCCTCGGCGGACTGCACATCCAGATCGGTCATCCGGGCGATTTTTTCCAGATTAGGGCGACTCAGCAGAGTGCGAGTCACCAAACCGATCTGGGCACCCGGATTGACATCGACCGCCATGCCGCGCATCAACGGCCGCAGGATGGACTGGGTATCCACGTACACCCGCGCCGAGGCCCGATATTGATCGGGCATCTGATAAACCATCGTCCACCCGACCACGCAGACCAGCCAAGCACAAACCAAGGCATACCAACGGTTGCGCCAGATACCCCGTACATAGCCCAGCACCATTTCAATGAGTTCTTGCATTGATCTCCTCCGAGCCGGTTCTTGCGTTCGCGACTCTCAGAACCAGGATTCCGGAATAATCAGGATATCGCCCGGCAGCATATCCACGTTGGCGTCGATATCGCCCTTGTTCAGCAGATCGTCCACGCGCACCTGGTATTCCTGCTGCCGGCCATGGGCGACTCTGACCAGTTTGGTCCGGTTGCCGGAAGCAAATTCAGTTAAACCACCGACCACGATCATGACATCCAACAGCGTCATCCGCTCCTGATAAGCAATGGCCTGCGGCGAAGCCGCCTGACCGACCACGCGAATCTGCTCGCTGTAAGGTCCGACGCCACCGGCGACGATCACGGTGACGATCGGCTGGCGGATGTAGGTTTCCAGCGCTCTCTCCAAGTCGCGGGCCAATTGGGTAGGCGTCTTGCCGCTGGCCTGCAAATCCTCGACCAGCGGAGTCGTGATCTTGCCATCCGGACGCACGGTGACCCCCTGAGAGACCTCGGGGTTGCGCCAGACGAAGATCTGTACGGAATCGCCTGGACCGATCAAATAGTTGTAATCCTCCGGCGCCAGAGTCTGCGAACCATAAAAAGTAGAGGGCGGCAAACTGTCGCCGCGCTGACCCGCGCAGGCGCTCAATCCCAGCGCCACCAGCACCCACAGACCGATCCACGCTCCCCGTCCAAACCTTCCAAACTTCCGCATCGCCGTCACCACCTGGATTCAACCGGAACTTCTCTCCCCCAGCACCGCCAAACTGGCCAATTGATGGCGGCGCGAGACCCTGGCAATCACCCTCCCTCACCCCAGCCTGCATTTTGGCGCTGGCGGCGAGAGAAGCGCAAGACCACTATTAGTCTACACACTCCTCTGTCCATGGCCACTTGAAAATCATGGTCTCACCCACTTCGTTCATCACCATCCAAAACCTTAGCAAGCATTATGCCGAGGGCGACCAACAACGGCATATTTTCACGAGCCTGCATCTGGACATCGGCCGGGGCGAGTTCGTCGCCCTGCTCGGCCAGTCCGGCTGCGGCAAATCCACCCTGCTCAACCTGCTCGGCGGCATCGATCTGCCGGATGCGGGCCAAATCCACATCGCCGGGCAGAGGGTGACCGCGTTGAGCGAAGTCGAACGCACCCGCTTCCGCCGCCGGCACATCGGCTTCGTGTTCCAGTTTTTCAACCTGATTCCGACGTTGACCGTGGAGGAAAATCTGCTGCTGCCGTTGGAACTGAACGGGCTGGCGACAGCGGAACGGCGCGACCGTGCCCTGGAGTTGCTCGATCGGGTGGGTTTGAGCGACCGCCGCCGCAGCTTTCCGGAACGGCTGTCGGGGGGCGAACAGCAGCGGCTGGCCATCCTCCGGGCGCTGGTCCACGAGCCCTGGTTGCTGCTGGCCGACGAACCGACGGGCAACCTCGACACCACAACCGGCGAACGAGTTCTGGAGTTGTTGCTCTCCCTGCATCGCCAAGTGGAAACCACCGTCGTCATGGTCACCCACAGCCAGGACATCGCCCGCCGCGCCGACCGGGTGCTCGTAATGGACGCCGGCCACATTCGGGAGATCACCGCTTGACGCCACTGATCTGGCGGGCGTTGCTGCGCCACCCGCTCCGCCATCCCTGGCAACTGGGGCTGGCGATTTTGGGTATCGCGCTGGGCGTGGCAGTGGTCCTGGCGGTGGATCTGGCCAACGCCAGCGCCCGCCAGAGTTTCGCTTTAGCCATGGACCGGGTCACCGGTCAGGCGACTCATCGCATCAGCGGCGGCGCGCGGGGCGTCCCCGAAACCGTGTACGCGGCGCTGCGGCTGGAGCGCGGCCTTCGTCAGGCCGGGCCAGTGTTGACCGGTTATCTGCCCCATGCTGACCAAAAAGGTCAGTTACTGCAAATTCTCGGCGTCGATCCGTTCGCGGAGGGTCCATTCCGCGAACCGGCCGCCGACCTGACCGGTAGCGACTTTAACCTGACTGCATTCTTGCTGGAACCGGACACCGCCCTGCTGCCTGAAACTCTGGGCGAGCAGGTCACGCTGCGGCGCGGCGAACAGCATTTCACCCTGCGGCGGGCGGGGACGCTGGAAGGACCGGAACTGGATGGATTGATCATCACCGACCTGGCCACGGCCCAAACCCTGCTGGGTCGACCTGGATTGCTCAGCCACATCGACCTGATTCTCCCCGAGGGACCGGCGGGCGAGCGGCTGGCGGCGGAATTGCGGGACTGGCTGCCGGCGGATCTACGGCTGGAGATTCCCGCCGAACGCGATCGGGCGACCGTCGATCTCAGCGCCGCCTTTTCCCTGAATCTGACCGCCATGAGCCTGCTGGCGCTGATGGTCGGTATGTTCCTGATCTACAACGCCATCACTTTCTCGGTGGTGCAGCGCCGCGCCCTGTTGGGAATGCTGCGGGCCTTGGGCGTCAGCCGTCGGGAACTGTTCGTCGGCGTGTTGGGAGAAGCGTTGCTATTGGGGGTAGTCGGCACGGCGTTGGGCGTGCTGCTGGGGATTTGGCTCGGTTCCGGGCTGGTGCATCTGGTCACCCGCACCATCAACGATCTGTACTACGTGCTGAGCGTCCGCGAATTCTTCATCACACCTGGGTCGCTGGCCAAGGGCGTGGGGTTGGGGCTGCTGGCGACGCTGGCGGCGGCCTGGCTGCCGGCGCGGGAAGCGGCTGATGCGCCACCCGGCGCGGTGCTGAGCCGCGCGCATCTGGAAACCCGCTGGCGGGCCGCCCTGCCCCGCCTGATCGCCGCCGGAGGGCTGTTGCTGGGTGCCGGAGGGCTGGTGCTGGGTTTCTCCCACGATCTGATCTCCGGCTTCATTGGACTGTTTCTGCTGCTGCTCGGCTGCGCGTTGTTGACCCCGCCGGCCGTGGTCGGCCTGGTTCGGTTGAACCAGCCCTTGGCCCACCGACTGGGTTTGCTGGCACGGATGGCCAGCCGCGACGTCGTCCGCCATCTGAGCCGCACCGGCGTCGCGGTGACGGCGCTCATGATCGCTTTTTCCGCCACAGTCGGCGTGGGCGTGATGGTGGACAGTTTCCGGGGTGGGGTGGCGATCTGGATCAGCGATTTCCTGAATGCCGACCTGTATCTGGCCCCGCCATCCCTGGAGGACGGTGGCCGGGCCGAGGCGATCGCCCCCGAGGCGCTAGCCATCCTGCGCGGCACGTCGGGCGTGGCGGCAGTCTCGACTTACCAGGGGGTGAATATCGATCTGGCGGGTCGGCCGGTCACCTTGATCGCCGCCGATCTCGCGCCCGCGGCTCAAGCCGGCTATCACCTGATCGACGGCGATCCGGAATCCGCCTGGCGGCAATTCCAAAGCGGCGAAGCGGTGCTGATTTCCGAACCGCTGGCCTACCGACAGCGGTTGCGCGTCGGCGATACGCTGGAGTTGCCCACCGACCGGGGACCGCGCCGTTTTCCCGTCGTCGGGGTGTTTCTGGATTACGGTTCGGAACACGGGCGTGTCCTGCTGCATCGCGCCGGCCACGCCCGCTATTGGGAGGTGGCGACGGTGGGTTCGGCGGCGGTGTTCGCCACACCGGGCGAGGACTTAACAGCCCTGCGCGAACGCTTGCAGGAGCGGCTGGGGCCGGTGCAACCGTTGCTGATCCGCTCCAACCGCGACATTCAAGCGCTGACGATGGCTATTTTCGACCGCACGTTCACGATCACCCACGTGCTCCGGCTGCTGGCGATTCTGGTGGCGGTGGTCGGGGTGCTGAGCGCTCTGTTGGCCCTGCAACTGGAGCGGGCGCGGGAATTCGCGATGCTGCGCGCGGTCGGGATGACGGCGGGCCAAATCGGCGGCGTGGTGTCGTTGCAGACGGGGTTCATGGGTGCCGCCGCCGGTTTGCTGGCGCTGCCGACCGGGACGTTGCTGGCGGCGATGCTGATCTTCGTCATCCATCGCCGGGCCTTCGGCTGGAGCCTGCCGTTTCAGGTCGATCCCGTATTGCTGCTGGAAACCGTGGTGCTGGCGGTGGTCGCCGCGCTGCTGGCGGGCTTGTACCCGATCTGGCGCATGGCGCGCGCCCGGCCGGCTGAAGCGCTCAGGACCGAATAGCTGCTTGAGTTTTAAGTTTTAAGTTTTAAGTTTTAATATCAAAATGTTAATGATGCAGATTATGAAAAACAGACGATTCTGGTGGTGGGGCAGCACGCTGGTGCTGGCGGGTCTGGTCATGGTGGTCACCGGTTACCTCATGACCTCGCCGCCGCCCGAACGCACCAGTGGGGTCAACGTCAGCGCGGCGCTGGGCGGCGGCGACCATGCCGGCTATCAGCGCGCCGAGCGACCTCGACCCTTCCAGTTTCCCGCCGATCACGGACCGCACCCGGAATTCCGCAATGAATGGTGGTACGTGACCGGCAACCTGGCCGACGCCGATGGTCGCCGGTTCGGGTATCAATTGACGCTGTTCCGCATCGCCCTGGCACCGACCCCGCCAGAGATGGATTCGGCCTGGCGCACCAATCAGGTCTACATGGGTCACTTCGCGCTCACCGATGTCGCGGACCAGCAACATCATGCGTTCGAACGGTTCAGCCGGGCGGTGTTGGGGTTGGCTGGGGCGCAAGCCGCGCCGTTTCGGGTCTGGCTGGAAGACTGGGAACTGGCCGGACCCGAGTCCGGCGCGGACGGCCTGTTCCCGCTACGGATTCGCGCCCGCGAGGGGGAGATCGCCGTCGATTTGACGCTGACCGCCGCCAAGCCGATGGTTTTACAGGGCGACCGGGGGTTGAGCCAGAAAAGCGCCGAACCGGGTAATGCCTCCTATTACTACTCCTACACCCGTCTGCCCACCCAGGGTACGGTCCAGATCGGTCCACGACATTTCACCGTGAGCGGCGCGAGTTGGCTGGACCGGGAATGGAGCACCAGCGCGCTGGGACCGGAGCAAAGCGGTTGGGACTGGTTCGCGCTGCATCTGGACGACGGACGGGATGTGATGTTCTATCGCTTGCGCCACACAGATGGCGGCATGCATTCATTCAGCAAGGGCGTACTGGTCGCGGCCGACGGTCAGGCGCGCTTGCTGCGCTGGGACGAGGTGGAGTTGCAACCGCTCGACCATTGGACCAGTCCCCACACCGGGGACCGCTATCCCATCCGCTGGCGGTTGCGCGTGCCCGCCGAGCACCTCGACCTGACCGTGACGGCCAAACTCGCCGATCAGGAAATGCGGCTGACGGTGCGGTATTGGGAAGGCGCGGTGTCGGTCGCCGGGCGGGATGGAGATCGCGCCATCGACGGGCGTGGTTATCTGGAAATGACCCGATACGAGCCGGGTGCCGCCACCCGTTGAACGCGCTCCTCAAAGAGCGAACGACGGGATCGCGACGCCCAAGACGGATTGCGCCCGCTGCCCCTCCGGGCCGTACAGTTCCACGGCTCCATCCACCCGCACGATCCAGACTTCGAGCGCGCCGGCTGCCAGATACAGTCGAGTTTTTTCCCGCAATTCCTCGGCGCTGTTGGAGGGGGAGGCGATCTCCACGCAGAGTTCGGGCGCTTGCGGGTACGGCGTCGCGTCGCCGTAGCGCTCCAGAAACGCCGCTGAATACCACACGACATCCGCCACTTTTACACCTTGGTGGGTCAGGATCGAACACTCGACCGAGGCCTCGCCACCCAACTCCCGTTCGAGCAACGCCCCAATCCTGAATTGCCATCGAGAATGCCGATTCGTAGCCGGACTCATCGCAAACTCCACCTTGCCGTTTTCATTCAACTCCAGCTTGAAGGGCAAATCCCGCAGGTGCGGGCTATCGACCACTTCCCGCCATTTCTTCGCTAAAGTCACTGCGTCCATGAGGCACCTCCATCAACCTGACGATCATCCGATCCTCAACCGAGACCGCGCTGCCGCCGCGCCTCGAACAGAAAAATCCCCGCCGCCACCGCCACGTTCAAACTTTCCACACCGCCCTCGGCCAGCGGAATCCGCGCCAGCCGGTCGCAAACCTCGCGAGTCAGCCGCCGCAGTCCCTTGTCTTCCGCACCCAGCACGATGGCGGTCGGCACGGTGAAATCCACGTCGTAAAGACGGTGTTCCGCCTCCCCCGCCGCGCCGACGATCCAGATCCCCTGATCCCGCAGGCTCCGCAGCGTTCGCGCCAGATTGGTCACCGGCACGAACGGCGTAATCTCCGCCGCCCCGCTGGCCACCTTGCGCACGGTGGCATTCAACCCCACCGCCCGGTCGGCGGGCGCGATCACCGCGTGGACGCCGGCGGCGGCGGCCCCACGCAAACAGGCCCCCAGATTGTGCGGATCCTGGACGCCATCCAGGACCAGGAGCAACGCCGGTCCAACCACCGCGTTCAACAAGTCGGGCAAATCCGCCTCAGTGAGGCCGCGCCGCTGGCTTTCGAGTCGGGCGACGATGCCCTGATGGCGCGCGCCGCCGCTGAGTCGGTCCAGTTCCGCGCGCTCGACGCGCTGGACCGGGATCGTCGCGGTGGCGGCCTCCAACAGATCCCGCAACCGTGCATCGCGCCGCTGGTGTTCCACCCACAGCGCGCACACCCGATCCGGCTCGTACTTCAGGGCCGCCGCCACCGCGTGCAACCCGTACACCAGTTCCCCGGCCAAGGCCGCGTTACCCCTTGCGCCGCCCGCGATGCGGGCGCTTGCGGCGCGCGCCGCTCTCGCGAAGGTCTTGCTCGGGCTCGATCGGCTCGAAATCGATCTTACGTTCGTCCAGATCCACCCGCGCGACCCGCACCTTCAGGAGATCGCCCAGCCGGTAGACCTGCCCGGAACGCTCGCCGTGCAGGCGATGCCCCACCGGATCGAACTGATAGTAGTCATTGCGCAGGGAGGTGACATGCACCAGCCCTTCCACGAACACCCCGCGCAGTTCCAGAAACAGGCCAAAGCCCGTGACCCCGGTGATGATGCCCTCGAAGGTCTGCCCGACCTTGTCCAGCATGAACTCGCACTTCAACCACTCCACGGCGTCGCGCACCGCCTCGTCGGCCCGCCGCTCGGTCATCGAACAATGCTCGCCCAGACCGAGCAGATCGACGTGGGTGTAGGGAAAATCCACCGGCTTGCCGCCGTTGAGCGCGTGGCGGATGGCGCGATGCACCTGCAAGTCGGGATAGCGCCGAATCGGCGAGGTGAAATGGGCGTAAGCCTCCAGAGCCAGCCCAAAATGGCCGATGTTATTCGGATTGTAGACCGCCTGGGCCAGCGAACGCAGCATCACCGTCTGGATCAGATGTACGTCCGGCCGGTCGCGCACCTGGTCCAGCAACCGGGTGTAATCCAGCGGCGAAGGTTTATCGCCGCCGCCCAGTCCCAAGCCCAATTCGCCCAGAAAGGCCCGCAGCTTGTTCAACCGATCCTCGCTCGGCCCATCGTGAATCCGGTACAACCCCGGCATCTTTTGGCGCTGCAGAAAGCGCGCCGCCGCCACGTTGGCGGCGATCATGCATTCCTCGATCAGCCGGTGAGCGTCGTTGCGTTCAGTCGGCAGGATGCGCTCGATCTTGCGATCCGCACCGTATTCGATCACCGTCTCCTGGGTGTCGAAATCCATCGCCCCGCGCTGCTCCCGCCCGATCCGCAACACCTGATACAGCTCGTGCAGCCGGTCCAGATGCGGGACCAGCTCGGCGTATTCGGCGCGGAGGCGGGGATCGCGATCGACGACAATGGCCGCCACCGTGTCGTAAGTCAGCCGGGCGTGGGAGCGCATCACCGCCTCGGCAAAGCGCGAACGGACGATCCGGCCCGCGGCGTTGAGGGTCATCTCGCAGACCAGGCACAGCCGGTCCACCTGGGGATTCAGCGAACACAACCCATTGGATAAGGCCTCCGGCAGCATCGGGATGGCCCGATCCGGGAAATACACCGAATTACCGCGCTTGCGGGCTTCCTGATCCAGGGCTGTGCCCGGCCGCACGTACCAGGACACGTCGGCGATCGCCACCAGCAGCCGCCAGTTGGCACCGCGCTTCTCGCAATAGACCGCGTCGTCGAAATCGCGGGCGGTGACGCCGTCGATGGTCACCAACGGCGTGGCGCGCAAGTCCCAGCGGCCCTGGATGGCCGATCCTGGCACCGCATCGCCAAAATTCCGCGCTTCCGCCAGCACTGCGTCCGGCCATTCCACCGGCAGGCCGTGGCTGGCGATGGCGATCTGGATTTCCATGCCCGGCGCCATGTGCTCGCCCAGAACTTCCTTGACCCGGCCCAGGGGCCGGCTCTGGGCGCTGGGCTGTTCGAGCAGCTCGACGATGACGATCTGGCCGGCCTGGGCGACGCCGCGACTGTCGGGCGGCACCATGATGTCCTGATTGATCCGCTTGTTGTCGGGGATCACGAAACAGGCGCCGCGCTCCTCGTGGAACCGTCCCACCACGGTTTGGGTGTTACGCTCCAGCACTTCGACCACCGCACCCTCGCGGCGACCCCGGTAATCCACCCCGATCACCCGCGCCACCGCCCGATCGCCGTGCAATAATTTGCGCATCTGCCGGGGCGACAGGAACAGGTTGTCGCCGCCCTCGTCGGGGATCAGGAACCCATGGCCCTCGGCATGCCCGATCACGCGGCCGGGCACGAGGTTCATCTTGGTAACGGGTCCGTAGCCCTCGCGCCGGTTGCGGATCAGTTGCCCGTCCCGCTCCATGGCCCGCAGGCGGCGGGACAGGGCTTCGACTTCCCAGTCGCCCTCCAGCCGCCATTCCGCGAGGAGTTCGTCCAGCGTCAGCGGCATCCCCCGCTCTTCCAGCGTCTGGACGATGAACTCCCGACTGGGAACCGTTTTGCCGTATTTTTCCTGTTCCCGAGCCGCAAAGGGATCACTTTGCTGCCAGGAACCACGTTTTTTATTAGTCATTGCCAATCATTATTTGGAAGGTTGCAGTGAAGTGAAGAGAATCAATTGACACTTTGGGGGTCAATCCGTATAGTCCGCTCCCGTCGTGTCCGCGGGACGCGATAATGAAGCCGAAGTGGCGGAATTGGTAGACGCGCTAGGTTCAGGTCTTAGTTGGGGAAACCCAGTGGAGGTTCAAGTCCTCTCTTCGGCACCAAATTGGAAGGCCCGGTTAACGCCGGGCTTTTTTGCGTTTCCGGGGTTCTCGACCCGTTTCAGCGGCGGCGCGATCCGCGCGCTCATCCGCTATGCTTGAAGGCATTCCGCCCCCACCGACCAAACCGCATGGACTGGAACCGCCTGCTCTCCCGCGTCCGCCTCGGCCTGTCCCGCCAGCATCCCGACAATGAAGCGCGCACCGACTTTCAACGCGATTTCGACCGCATCGTGTTTTCCTCGGCATTCCGCCGCTTGCAGGATAAAACCCAGGTGTTTCCGCTCTCCCAGAGCGACTACGTCCGCACCCGGCTGACCCACAGTCTGGAAGTGTCCAGCGTCGGCCGTTCGTTGGGCACGATGGTCGGCGATCGGGTGATCCACCGCCATGCCCTCCAAGGCGTCTACCCGCAGGATTTCGGCGCGGTGGTGGCCGCCGCTTGCCTGGCCCACGACATCGGCAACCCACCGTTCGGCCACGCCGGCGAGGACGCCATCCGGCTGTGGTTCACCACCTCCACCACCGGCCGCGGGGTCCTGCAACAACTGACCGAGGCGCAACAACCGGATTTCCGACGCTTTGAGGGTAACGCCCAAGGCTTTCGCATCATCACCCGCCTGCAGAGCCCTGACAACCCCGGCGGCATGCAGCTCACCTGCGCCACGCTGGGCGTCTTCACCAAATATCCCCGCGCCTCGTGGCTGCCGACCGATCCGCCGCCCGGCATCGCCTTCCGGAAATTCGGCTTTTACCAAGACGACCGCGCGCTGTTCGCGGAAGTCGCCAGGGAGTTGGGACTGATACCGGTCGCGACGGACGCCTGGAGCCGTCATCCGCTGGCTTGGCTGGTCGAAGCGGCCGACGACATCTGCTATCGGATCATTGACGTGGAGGATGCCTTCCGGCTGCAGCAGCTCGGTTTCGAGCGGGTTCGCGACCTGCTGCTGCCTTTGACCGGCGAGCCGGAACACGCCGAGCGCAAGATGCAACATCTCACCCGGTCGCGGGAAAAAATCGAGTATCTGCGCGCCAAGGCCATCGGCGCCATCATCGATCAGGCGCATCAATGCTTCATGGCTCACGAAGATGAGATTCTGGCCGGGAATTTTACCGGGGAACTGCTGGACCTGATCCCCGCCGCCGCCGCGATGCGCGCCCTCAAGGACTGCGGGGAAACCCAGGTCTACGTCTCCAGGCCGGTGGTGGAAGTCGAAGCGGCCGGTTTCGAGGTGCTCGGTGGCCTGTTGGAAGCCTTCATCACCACCGTCAACGACCTCGCCGCTCACGGTCCGCACGCGTCGCCGAAAAGCCGGATGTTGATTCACCTGATTCCGGAGCCATTCACCGGACCCGGCCGCCAGCCTAACGCCGATCTCTACCGACGCGTGCTGGCCATCACCGACTTCGTCGCCGGGATGACCGATTCCTACGCGGTGACGTTGTACAAGAAACTCACCGGCATGTCGCTGCCGACCGGCTGAGCGTCACGCCGGATCCTGGATCAGCGGCACGAAGACCACCGACAGGATGCTCCGGCCCTGCACCACCCCCTGCTCGTCCTTGTACAGCAGGCGCAAATCCTGGGTCTGGTACGGTGATCCGACCGGGACGACCAGCCGACCGCCCGGCTTCAGTTGCCGCACCAGCGCCGGCGGCACCTCGGCGGCGGCGGCCGTGACCATGATGGCGTCGAAGGGCGCGTGTTCCGCCCAGCCCAACGCCCCATCCCCGGCGCGAACGTCCACATTATTGCAGCCGAGCTCCCGCAGGCGCGCCGCCGCGGTGGTGGCCAGTTCGGGTATCCGCTCCACCGAGTAGACCCAGCGCGCCAGACGGGCCAGCACCGCAGTCTGATAGCCCGAGCCCGTGCCGATTTCCAGGACCACGGATTGCGGATTCAATTGTAACAACTCGGTCATCAAGGCCACGATGAACGGCTGGGAAATGGTTTGGCCACACCCGATCGGCAACGGCCGGTCGACATAGGCCCACGCCTGTTGCGCCGCCGGCACGAAACGGTGTCGGGGCACGGTCGCCAGCGCCCGCGTCACCGATTCGCTCAGTTGGGCATACCCCGTCAGACCCGCCGTCTCCCGGGTTTCCGAGATCACCCGTTCCAAAAGGATTCGGCGGTCCTCCTCGTACTCACCGGTCGGTTTGTCGACCATCGCACCCTGCCTCCCGTCGCTTTTATCTCTCGGACGCGGCATCCGGGGCCAGAATCCGCGCCACCAAGTCTTGCTTGCCTAACAATGGTTGGCGACGCAAGCTGACCAACAGACCGCTCACCGGTGCCGTGACCCGGGCTCGCACCCGACCGGTGAACCCATCATGAATCCGCCCCAGTTCTTCCCCGAACTGGACCCAGCGCCCCACCTCCAGACTCGAAGCGAAGATTCCAGACTGTCCGGCCCGGACGACGGCGACTTGTCGCGAACCGAAATACCGCAATTGCTCTTCCTCGCCGACCAAGCGCAGCCCCCCGATGATCCTGGTGCGGTCCAGAAACGCCACCAAGGCCCGGAACAGCGTCTCGCAATGCCCGGTCTGCAAGCCGCCGGCCTGTCCCCCATGAATCACGAAATTCTCGCCGCCGCAGGATCGCCGCCAAGCCCGCACCAGATCCGGCGTCGATTCATCCTCGGCCGGCCGTTCGATGACCGCCGGCAACCCGAACAGACAGGCGCTGGCCCGTTCGTCGTCATTGGGCGCATATAGACTGAGGTGCGGCAGTTCCTCGACATCGAGACTGACCGGATGAATATCCACCCGATAGTACGCGGCCTGAGTAAGTTCCATGACCGCCCGAGTTATGGAACGCTCGCCGGATCGGCGATGAGAGGCAACCCGGGCGCGGACAATCGGTCGCGTCCCCGCCCCTTGCCCGTTTTCGACGCTGACCGTGGGCATGATGACCACCCGCTCGCGCAAACGCAGCCCGCGCCGTTCTCCCGCTTCGATACCGCGCAAAAATGCCGCCAGCCGTGAAAGTACGAACATACCGTTCAATTCACGACCGTCGAGATCCGCCACCAGCGCCACCCGCGGCGCTCTTCCTCGCGGACCCAGGTCGTGGTGAGGGAGCATCTTGTCGCACTGCAACCGCACCGATCCGGAAACCATTTGCTTGATCAAGGTTTCACTCCGTTATCGCGCTGCCTTGGTGACTGAAGGGGTTGGGTGATTTCACCTATAAATTATACCCCATTTTTATTTCGTATCGTGAGATTCAAGCGCTTTATTAGGAGACCACCCAAGCCATGGCGTCCGAGGACGCTCTGAAAAATATTTTTCCGCGCGATGTTGCGTTGCAGCATAAGATTCGCTATATTGCACTGCAACAAACCGACCCCAACACCGTAATTCCACATTAATCGCATGACTTGTCTGAGGAGTGCCCCGATGAATGTTGTTCAGCTGTTTAACAAAACCCTGGAAACCCCGCAAACTCTGCCGGAACCGGTCGTCAAGACCAACAAACTGCTGGTCGAGAACATGGAAAAAATGATGGTGTTCCAAATGAACGCCCTCAAGTCCTACCTGGATATCGGCCTCAACCAGATGCGGGCCGCCGCCGAAATCACCGATCTCCAGAGCCTGCAAGACTTCTACAAGCGTCAGGCCGAAATCGCGCAAACCGTGCAGCACAAGTTAATGAGCGATACCAAAGCCATGTCCGACATGGCGGCTCGCTTCAAGACCGAGATGGACGGTCTGGCCAAGACGACGCTGGAAGACGCTCTGCCCAAGGCGGCCTGAACCTTCCGAACCCCGTCTCTGCCCCGCCCGCGCGGGGCTTTTTAGTTTGGACCCCTGGCCGTGAACCTCATCAGCCCGTCCTCTGGCGTCGCGGTCGCTGTGGAACCCTCCAGTCTCGCCTCGGCGGCGGCGACTCTGGCGCTGGAACTACAGATTCCTCTCGCGATCGACTCCAGTCCAACGCCATTCACCCACCTGCTGGTGCTGACCGGCGAACGGTTGGAACTCCGAGAACTCGGTTCCAATGCGCCCGGACCGGTTTACGCCGACTTCGTCGCAGGGGCAGCGGTCCACCGGCGCCGCTTCGGCGGCGGTCGCCACCAGCCCCTGGCGCGCGCGGTCGGGCTGAAAAGCGGAGTGCGGCCCACGGTGCTGGACGCCACCGCCGGACTGGGCCGCGACGCCTTCGTGCTGGCCTGTCTGGGTTGCACCGTGCAACTGGTCGAGCGTTCGCCAATCATCGCCGCTCTGCTGCGCGACGGCCTGTGCCGCGCCGCCCAGGACCCGGAGATCGGATCGCTGGTCGCGACCCACATGCGCCTGACGGTGGCGGATGGCCGGAAGTTTTTGGGCGAACTCGGCAACGACCAGCGGCCCGACGTGATTTATCTGGACCCGATGTATCCCCGGGGGGAGAAATCGGCGCTGCCCGGCAAGGAGTTGCGCCTGCTGCGCCGCCTGGCCGGCGCTGATGACGATGCTCCGGAGTTGTTGGCCGCCGCGTTGGCCCACGCCCGACGGCGCGTGGTGGTGAAGCGACCGCGTCGGGCTCCGTCGCTGACCGGACCGGCCCCCACGATGCAAATCACCGCGCCCAACACCCGCTTCGATGTTTATCTCATCCACCGCGACCGGCCGACGTTATAAACCGCACGGCGGGCGGCTCGGATGCAGACGTCGCCGAGACCGGCGCGGCTGAGGAAGGCCGGCGCTTGAAGGAGGCCGGCCGGGTCACCGGAGCCACCGGCGGATGCACCGATCGATCATACACCCGAGTGATTTTCTCGACATAGGCCCGCGTTTCCGCGAAAGGCGGTACGCCGCCATAACGCAGCACCGCACCCTCGCCGGCGTTGTATCCGGCCAGCGTCAGCCGGACATCGCCCTGAAAATAGGCCAGCAGCCAGCGCAGATAAGCCATGCCGCCCCGCAGGTTCTGCACGGGATCGTAGGGGTCCTGCACCCCAAACCGTTCGGCGGTCGCGGGGATCAGTTGCATCAACCCTTGGGCGTCCTTGATGGAGCGCGCCTGAGGGTTGAAGGCGGATTCCGCTTCGATCACCGCCAGCACCAACTCCGGTTCGAGACCGTAATTGGGTGCCATTTGCTCCACCAGCGCCTCGATTCGGGCCCGTTCCGGCGACGCAGGACCGCGTCGGACCCGGTGGACGCGCTGGTGGCGGGGATCCACGGGCTCCGCGCAATTCGCCGGCTTGACTTCGGCGGGATCATCCACCCGCGCCAACATGCGTTGGGCCGGCGCATCGCCCTGGGCCGCCGCCAACCGGAACCACGCCGCCGCCCGGGCATCATCGTGCTCCACGCCGCGACCGTTGGCGTACATCCAACCGAGTTGGTATTGGGCCATGACGTGACCGCGACGGGCCGCGGCGCAGTACAGTTGCAGCGCCCGCCCGTAATCCTGAGCGACACCCTCGCCATGCTCGTAACGCTGCGCCCATTCCATCTGCCGGGCCGGCGGTTCCCGGATCAGATCGAGCCAGTCCGGCGTGACGTTGCCGCCCTGCGCGCTGGCGCAACACACGCCCAGCATCCAGAACCCAAGGTGCTTCCAAAACC